>JAUZRG010000001.1 GCA_030950585.1 Mariprofundaceae bacterium
GTTTCAATTCAGTGATTTACGATGATGAAAGAAACGCCTCCCACTTTGAAAAAGCACTGCCATTAAGTTAAGGCTAAAAAGAACACTATCTCGTTCCTCACGCTCGGCGTGGGAACTATTCAATTTATCCTTCCACAACGAAATTAAGTTGCCACCATAAAGCTTCTTTTCTGCCTAAGAAAATGCCTTGAATATCATACGTGATTGTTTAGGCTACGTAGCTGTGAAAAAAGACGTGTATAAGCATGATGTTGTAGTTGAATTAGACAGATGTCTGCCTATTATACTGTTAGGCCGCATAAATAAAATATTTCAACGAAGGAGATACGAATGGATAGAGGAATTAAAGATGAGGGCTTTGTCCGCAAAGCACTTGAGATCGCGCAAAATGCAGATGGTAAATGGATAGCAAACCAAACACATTTCAATGGTCTCAGCGACTCAAACCTCGAACCAGTTGTTCACGCAGCACTTGTAACAGCAGTTGCCATATACGTTCAAAAGAACAAATTGGAAGAAGCAGAAATTAAGACTGCTCTTGCAGCGACAACGGTCGGTGCAGCCAAGAAACTTATCGATCGCCTATCAGAGCTAGTAAGAAAAGGTTAGATCGAAATCTGAGTCAAACCTAACAAATAGATATTTCCCCAAGCAAAAGGAAGCGAAATCAAGCTTCCATCCTCTTATTTTTAAAGCGTGCGCTCCCCTATGATCTTTTTCTACTCCCTGCTTTAGAAAAGGCTGCTGCCATCGCATCACCTGTTTGATGGGTCTTGCGGGTTGGCGCGGGTTTTTTATTGGGCTTGCGGCTGGGTTGTTGTGGCTGTTTCTTTTGTTCGGGAGACTCAGCATCATCATCCAAGCGCATGCTTAATGCGATGCGTTTTCGCGCCACATCAACACTCATCACCTTGACCTGAACCACATCACCAGCTTTCACTACCTTGCGTGGATCATCGACGAAACGATGCGATAAGGCCGAGATATGAACCAAGCCATCCTGATGCACGCCAATATCAACAAAGGCACCAAAATTCGCGACATTGCTGACGATACCTTCAAGGATCATGTTTGGTGTCAAATCTGACATCGTACTGACATCTTTGCGGAAGTGGGCTGTCTTGAACTCTGGGCGAGGATCACGTCCTGGTTTTGCCAGTTCAGCAAGGACATCGCGCACGGTTGGCAGGCCAAAATGCGCATCAACCACAGTTTCCGCGTTCAGCGATTTTAATATTTCGGGGTTCTGCATAATATCAGCCACAGAGCAGCGTAAGCTTGCCGCAATGCTGCTGACCAATGGATAAGCTTCAGGATGGACGGCTGAAGCGTCCAGAGCCTCATCGCCTTGCCTGATGCGTAGAAAGCCTGCCGCTTGTTGAAAGCTTTTAGGCCCAACGCCTGCCACCTTGAGGATCTGCTTGCGTGTTTTGAACGGCCCCTGACTATCGCGTTGTTGCACAATATTATCAGCCATGCGTGGACTAATGCCAGCGACATGTGCCAACAAGGGGATAGAAGCGGTGTTCACATCCACCCCGACGTGATTCACACAATCTTCAACCACACCATCCAGTTTCCTAGCCAAGCCCACTTGATTCACATCATGTTGATATTGCCCTACTCCGATTGACTTCGCTTCAATTTTCACTAATTCGGCCAGTGGATCTTGCAAGCGACGGGCAATGGAGACTGCGCCGCGCAAGGTCACGTCCAAATCAGGAAACTCTGCTGCCGCAGAAGCCGAGGCAGAATAGATGGATGCACCAGCTTCGGACACCATCAGCGAGATCAGATGTAATTCTGGCAGCATCTGCTTGAACTCTTCGATTAACGCTTCGGTTTCACGCGATCCCGTCCCATTACCAATGGCGATCAACTCAATGTGATGGCGCTGTACCAGTGCAAGCAAGGATTGTAATGACTCTTTGTGTTTTCTATGCGGTACATGAGGATAAATGGTGGCGGTATCCAGTAATTTTCCTGTGCCATCCACCACCGCCAGTTTAACGCCCGTACGCAAACCAGGGTCCATGCCCAGCGTGGTATAGGTGCCAGCAGGCGCAGCCAGCAAAACATCACGTAAATTATTGGAAAATACCTGAATAGCCTCATCTTCAGCACGTTGGCGCAGCTCATTGAACAGGCCAAGTTCCAGCCGAGGAAACAGCCTTTTTTTCCATGACTCGCGAATGCAGCCCAGCAACCAGCTATCGGCAGCGCGCCCCCGATCTGAAATAGAAAAGTGTGAAGCTAAAAAAGCAGCCCCCTGACTATCAGCCTTGGCATCATCCAGTTGGCTTGATGACTCAATTAGATTCAGTGCAAGCACATCCTCCTTGCGGCCACGAAACATGGCTAAGGCACGATGGGAAGGGATCGCAGCCCAGCGTTCACGGTAATCAAAATAATCACTGAACCGTGCGCCATCTGTCCGTTTATCCTCTTTCAACAAACGACTGGAAACCCACGACTTCTTTTCAAGTTGAGCACGCAAGCAGCCCGTCACTTCGGCATCCTCAGCAAAAAGTTCAATGAGAATATGACGCGCACCATCCAATGCTGCCGCCACATCGGCGATACCTTTGCCAACATCAACAAAATGCACCGCTGCAACGTCAGGGTCAGTGTTCATGCGCTTGAGTAGCTGCATAGCCAATGGTTCCAGTCCTGCTTCTTTGGCCGTTTGGGCGCGTGTACGTCGTTTGGTTTTGTAAGGAAGATATAAATCCTCCAACCTCGCCAAGGTCTCGGCTGCATCAATGCGCTGCTTGAGCTGATGATCCAACTTGCCCTGCGCTTTGATGGTGCTCAAAATACTCTGACGACGCAGCTCTAAATCACGCAGATAGACCAATCGGGCTTCTAAAGTGCGAAGCTGTGTATCATCCAATGCTCCCGTGATCTCTTTGCGATAACGGGCAATAAACGGCACAGTAGAACCGTCGTTAAGTAGCTGAATGGTGGCCTCAACTTGTTCTACTTTCACCTGAAGTTCTGTCGCGATTTTCGCTGCAATAGTCATAAAAACATTCTCCAAATCAGGGTTTTAACTTCAAGCCACAAATCTCTATGGCAGCAGCAAGTCCACTCAGTTCGACATCATCACATCAAAGCGCAGTAGATCAATGAAATCTTATTGAAGCTTCAACAATTCAATGCCGAGTTCGGCATTTTCAGCTTGAATACATCCGATCCAGATCAATGCCATCGCACAGAAATGATCCGTCCCAAGAGTTTCCCTAAGGGGATAAAGCATGCGTAAATCCTTAAGAAAACACCTCTCGATGATCACTTGAAAATCATTGCTATGCAGTGGAAAAGCCATTAAGTTCCTAAATTCTTTGGCAAGGAGTGGAAATGCTCGAATATCTACAACGCATGGCGCGTTACAATCAATGGATGAACCGAAGGCTATACGAAAAAGTTCAGCTGCTCACCGCTGATGAGATCAGCAAAGAACGCGGTGCATTCTTCGGCTCCATCCTTGGCACACTCAATCATCTACTCGTGGCCGACATGTTCTGGCTACGCCGCTTTGCAGGCTCCAAACATTGTGCCAAAGCACTGGTTCCCATCCGTGAAATGCCAACCGATGCGATCAAACAACCGACAAGCCTTCGCGACATTCCTTATGCTGATATCAAGGTTCTGGCCAACAAACGCGAAGAGCTGGATCAACTGATTCTCTCTTTCAGCGAAACATGGGATGCGGCACTGCTCGCCGATACGATCCGCTATCGAAACATGGCAGGCGAAAAACATGAACGCCCGCTAGGCGCGCTACTGCAACACCTATTCAATCACCAGACCCATCATCGCGGACAAGTCACCACGCTTTTATTTCAGGCGGGCATCGATCCCGAAGCGACTGATTTTCTTGTGATGATGATGGAGGAGAATTAATAAATGAGCGAAACAAACCGTCTGCACCGTAAAATTTTTTAATCGTTCCCACGCTCGGCGTTGGTAACTGGTGTTTGGACGCTCTGCGTCTCGTCTTTAAGGTTTTTTCACCTTAAATTTTACGAGACGCAGGAGCGTCTAAGGATGCATTCCCACGCGGAACGTGAGGAACGATAGGGTTCTTTTGAGCTGACACAATACAGTAAAAACCATCAAATCATCTCTTCCCCCTATACAGGCTGAGACAATCAAGCATGATTGAACCTTGGCTGTCTCGATTGGCTCAACAGGGGAAGATCATTCATGGATCAAAGCGAACAAGTATTTTTACAAGGCTTAGAGAAAAAGCTCTGGACCAGTGCCAATAAACTATTACCCTCACTCGATGCCTCGCAATATAAACATGTGATGTTGGGTCTGGTCTTTCTCAAATATGTTTCCGATTCCTTTGGCATTCGCCGTGATGAATTGATCG
>JAUZRG010000010.1 GCA_030950585.1 Mariprofundaceae bacterium
CATTAATGCTGACTATAGGAGGAGGCGTTACTTTTTTTTATTCTCAATATTTTCATCTTTTGATTTTATTTTGAGTTCTTCTATTTTCATTTTATCGCGCTTGATAATCTTTCTCTTTTCTCGAAGCTCTGCGCTTAATGCTATTGCTTTTGCCTTCCACTTCTCGCGACTCTTTAATATTTTCGATGCTTGTGGCAAAATTTACACCTTTTCAATCACATGTTTTTATACAAAAATACCATCCATAAGATGGGAAGTGCGAAGCCTAACAAATATGGATGATTTCGACAGCCTAGCATCATACCCCCACAAGTTTAAACGCCATATTATGGTGTTTAAACCGCAAATCATCAAAAAATAAACATGCCAATTAAAAGGTTTTATTCTTATTAATTTGTAAACGCTCATACAAAGGACAGTAACGCTTGTATGACGTATAAAAGAGAAACAATGCCAACACCACAAGCAAGTAATTCCAAGGCTGTGGAATAGTTCCAAGCATCCATGCAAAAATATTCTCTGCCCAAAAATCTTGTTCACGATCAAACGCATTAAAAGGCTCTAGCCCTGAAATTACACCATAGACCAATAAAAAAGACGCACCCATAAAACGCACCCTTAAATCACGATCACTCATATTTCGCTTCGCTTGGACTGGTTTTTCAATCGCCGCTTGCAATTTCTCATGATCTGCTAGTTCCTCATCTAAATAGGCCACAATATTTTTCGCATCAAGGATCACAGACCCTGCACTGACAAGGGCAGGTGTTTCCCCCAGACTCAATGCTTGTACTTCTTTCAAATAGGCGGACTGCGGCAACAGCACACAATCCAAGGCATATTGATCCAAGCCAGCAATCACACTTTGGCAGTAAGGTGATGCTGCCGTGTAATACAAGCTTAATTGATTATGGTGTTCATAATGAATCGCCTGAAGCTTCTCTAAGTTTGCACTAAAATAAGAGACAATACTGGGCGAACCCATGATCACATCATCACCTGATACCAAGACGGGCACAACGCCATCTGCCAGCTTTTGCACTTCTTCTTTGTGATTGCTCAAAGGCAATAGCTCACAACTTACGTTATATGAATCCAATGCAGTAATGACATTTTGGCAATAAAGACAATTTGCTGAATAATAAAGTTTCAATGTTGTATCAGACATAAGCTTGATCCTTTTCCATCGTTGTGAGCTATTTTTAAACTAATGAGCTGAATCATAGGTCAACATTCTTTTTTAACAATCACTTATATTATCAAATACTAATGTAAATTGATTGTTAAAATTTATATATATATATTTGACTATATACGCATATAATGATTAAAGTTCGGTATGATTAAAGAAATACCCCAAGCTAAAATAGCTCAAGCTGCCCAAGCCTTAAGAGGCCTTGGCCATGAACTACGCCTCACTGTGTTATGCCACTTGATCAATGGTCCTATGTGTGTTTATGAACTGATGGAAGCCACAGGAGCTTCTCAACCCAATTTATCTCAACACTTAGCAAAAATGCGCATGATGGGTTTATTGGTCACACAGAAAAAAGCTCAAAAAGTCTTTTATGCCTTATCTGATCCAAAATATGCTGACCTCATTGCAGTCCTACAAAGCATTTATTGCCCAGAGTTAGAATAAAAGAAAAAAATTTAACTAAATACATTAGTACATATTAATATATTGATTAAAAAGGAGAAGTAAGTGTCTACATGGATTGAATCAATTAACAAAATGCGGTTTTTAATTTTCACGGCTATCCTCATCATTGTGGCCGTGACTGCTTGGCAATTTCCCAAAGTCATCATCGATACAGACCCTGAAAACATGCTTGCTGCTTCTGAACCTGTGCGCATCTCTCATCATGAGCTTAAAAAAGACTTCAAACTTTCCGATCTGATTGTGGTTGGGATTGTGAATGAAAAGCATGAAAAAGGCGTTTGGCAACCTGATATTTTGGCTCGCGTCGCACAATTAAACAAAGCCATTCTCAAAATTGAAGGCGTGGTCAAAGTCGATGTCATGGGTCTTAGCACATCCGATACCATCGAAGCTGGTGGTGGTATGCTCGATATTCACACCATCATGGCCAAAGCCCCTACCACACAAGCCCAAGCGGATGCCTTAAAAAAATCGGTGCTCTCCAACCCCCTCTTAGTTGAAAAAATTGGCTCTGCCGATGGTCAAGGTTTGGCCATTTATGTGCCCATTAAAGATAAAATGATGTCATATCAAATCGCCACTGAGATTGAAGCCTTGGTTGCAGATATTTCAGGAGACAACGCACGAGAATCGTATCACATCGCAGGTTTACCCGTGGCCGAAGATACCTTTGGCCATGATATGTTTATTCAAATGGCGATTTCAGCTCCGATGGCAGGTCTGGTGTTGATGATCATGTTGTGGGTCTTTTTCCGCCAAGGTATTTTTGTGGCAGCACCGATGATCATTGCGATGGTGGCCGTCATTGTCACTATGGGAACCATGATTGGCATGGGTTATAGCATCCACATCATGTCTTCGATGATACCCATCTTTTTAATGCCCATTGCCGTGGTTGATTCCGTACATATCTTATCTGAATTTTACGATCACTACCGCCAAACACCCGATACGAAAAAAGTGCTTAAACGCGTCATGGCACATTTATTTAAACCCATGACCTACACCTCGCTCACCACCATGATTGGCTTTGGCTCGTTGGCATTCACACCGATTCCTCCCGTGCAAATTTTTGGTGTCTTTGTTGCTTTAGGTATTTTTATCTCTTGGTTGGTCACCATGCTGTTTATTCCTGCTTTTTTAATGTCGCTCAACGAAGAAAAGTTAGCCGCTAAAATTCAAAAGCACCGCCCTGCGCAACAAAGTTCCTTAGGAAAAGCACTGCCAAAAATTGGCCACTGGGGTTTGGGTCGTAGCAAAAGTATCATCACAATCATGTTGATTCTTTTTGGAGCATCAACGTATGGCATCAGTCAAATTCAAATCAATGATAACCCTGTGAATTGGTTTAAGGATGGCGAAAAGGTGCGCATTGCCGACACCGTGATGAACCATCACTTTGCAGGAACCTATATGGCCTTTTTACGCTTCAATGGCGAAGCAGAAGTCATGAAAGAACCTGAAGTAGCCACATGGATTGAAGGCTTGCAAATAGAACTTGAAAAACAAGACACTGTTGGCACAACCTCATCGTATGTCGATTTGGTTAAACGTGTGAACTGGGCGATGCACGAAGAAGATAATGCATGGGATGTGGTTCCACAAAGCCGCGAGGAAATCGCTCAATACCTGTTCTTATTTGGCATGAGTGGAAACCCACGCGATTTGGATCATTTCTTAGACTATAGCCAAGGCAGTTCCACCTTATGGATGCAACTCAGCAGTGGCGACAACCAAAGCATGCAAGCCGTGGAAAATGTGGCTGAAATGTATATGGCACAACACCCCATGCCGCATGGTTTAAGCCGTGAATGGGCAGGACTCACCTACATCAACACCGTCTGGCAGGACAAAATGGTTGGCGGCATGCTTGAATCCTTACTGGGTGCTTTTGTGATGGTTTCCTTACTCATGCTGGTGCTCTTTCGCTCCATTGTTTGGACCTTACTTGCCATGCTACCTCTCACGGTCACCATTGTTTTCTCTTATGGTTTTATTGGTATCATCGGTAAAAATTATGATATGCCTGTCGCCGTTCTCTCCGCCTTAGCATTGGGCTTATCCATTGATTTTGCCATTCACTTCATTGCCCGATACCGAGAAACACGCCAACGCCATGCCAACATGGATGCAGCCATGCAAGAGATGTTTGGTGAGCCTGCACGCGCACTTGCCAAGAACGCGCTCATTGTTTCCATTGGCTTCACCCCCCTCCTTTTCGCACCATTGATTCCATACGTCACCGTGGGTGTTTTATTGGCAACCATCATGGCATTGTCTTGGCTCACCACCATTTTATTGTTACCCGCACTCATTCGTTTATTTAATATCGGTGAAAAAACATACCAAGGGAAAGAATCATGAAAAAAATAATCCTTAGTTTATTACTACTCATCACGCCGCTCGCATGGGCAGAAGATGCCAGCCAAATCATGGAAGAAGCCCATTTGGCCAATTACTACGCCGCTGACGATGCGAAAGCCCATGTCAGCATGCAAATCATCAATTCCGATGGTGCAACAAGAGAACGGGAATTTACTATTTTGCGTCGTGATGTCGAAGATGGTGGCGATCAGTGGTTTTATGTTTTTTTCAAAAAGCCATCGGATGTGCGTGGCATGAGTTTTTTGGTCAACAAGCACCCCCATGCCGATGATGATCGCTGGTTATTTATTCCTGCTATCAAAATGATCAAACGCATTGCAGCTTCAGATGCACGCAGTGCTTTTGTGGGTTCTGATTATACCTATGAAGATATTTCAGGTCGTCACCCCAGTTCTGATAGCGCTGAAATGATGACCGAAGAAAGCATCCATGAACGCAACACATGGAAAATTAAAAACACACCCAAAACCCCTGAAAAAGATTATAGCTACCGTTACACATGGGTCGATCAACAAACCAAGCTCATCTTAAAAGAAGTCTATTTTGATGCTGCCAATACTGAAGTTCGCATCTTTACCAATGATGAGATGAAAGAAGTGAATGGGCATTGGGTGGGCATTGCTGGCACTATGAAAAACATCGAACTCAATCACACAACCAAGGTTCGTTTCAGCAAGGTCGAATTGAATCTTGGTATTCCAGAAAATATTTTTTCTGAACGTAGCTTGAAATCAGCTCCAAGAAAATGGGTACGTTAATGCGCCTCTTCTTTCTAGGCACGATCTTATGGCTGCTCAGTATGCCTGCCTATGCAGTTGACCTTGAATACAATGGTTATTTACTCAGCAGCAATAGCAATCGCATCAATGCCAACACCTTAACAACGGGTGAGAAATACAATTGGTTGGTGGCACAACAACAGCTTCATCTTGAAATCATGGCAGCGACCGACACCACCAACCTCATTGCTAAAATTGAGCTGATTAACGATAGCATTGATGGCACACAACGCATTGATATTCGCGAACTTTATGGCGAATATCTCGGTGAAAGCGTTGAGTTTCGCTTGGGTCGACAAATACTCACTTGGGGTGTGGCGGATCGTTTGTTTATCAATGATGTCTTTAGCAAAGACTGGACTGCTTTTTTTGCAGGTCAGCCCTTGGAATACATGAAGACAGCCTCTGATATGGCCAAGATCTCTTATTTTTCCAACGACTGGGATATTGAACTCGTACTTCAACCCACCATGCAATATGACCAAACCCCAGCCTCAAACCGCTATGTGGTATTTGGCTCCAATATGCCTGTGCAAAAACCTGCCAATCGTCTAGGCAATGGTGAAGTTGCGACGCGCTTACACACCGCTATCGGCACAACAGATGTGGCTTTATATGGCTTTAAAGGCTTTTGGCATCAACCCGATAAAGGCATGCAAGCAGGCAATATTATTTTCCCTCGCCTCAACAATGTTGGCCTAACCATTCAAGACTCCATTTGGGGTGGCGTATTATCCTTTGAAACAGGTTATTACCAATCTGCGGATGATAAGGATGGCAAAGACCCTTTCATTGCCAATTCTCAATACCGTTACCTTGTCTCTTATGAGCGTGATGTCATGACAGATGTCACGGTTGCCCTGCAAGCTTATGGTGAACTCATGCACAATCATCAGGATTACCTCAAAGCAGCCCAAGCTGCCTTTAATGCAGGCTTTGGCCCCAAACCCCAATCCAAACATCGTAAAATTGGCACGCTCAACATTCGCGCCCTTTGGATGAATCAAACCTTGACCACATCCCTCTTTGCGATGGCTGTGGCTACTGGTGGCAGAATGGTGAATCCTGATGTGAATTATACCATTAATGATAATTTTTCTATCAATGCAGGCGGGCACATCTTTTGGGGTGGGTCTGACTCATGGATGTTGGGCATGATGAAAAACAATGATAACCTATATGTTAACAGTAAATGGAGCTTCTAAACCGAGCTGTAAGACATCAAACGTTATCACGACAACACAACAAGGAGTTTTCAAAATGAAAGTAAATGTAGGAAATATTGATCGTATATTACGCGGTGTTGCAGGCGTCGCTTTATTGGCTTTTGGTTTTTTAGGTGGCCAAGAAGCCATGATAAGTTATATCTGCATGGGCGTGGGTGCTGTTTTCGTTCTCACATCCGCATTCAAGTTTTGCCCACTTTACCCTTTACTTGGTATTAGCACCTGTAAAATCAAATAAACATAAGCCAAAACCGTGGTGTTTTTACTGCTTTTATTTTAAATGTATTTTTTGAAATAAAGTCAATCTAGGTGAAGTTAGCATCACGTTTTAAAGGCTTCATGGTACTGAATGATATCATTACTTAAATCTATTTGAGATAACTCTTTTCATAGCACTTCCCGCTAGCCTATAAATCCCTTTACTTGTAACGTTTCCAAAAAGATTCTTTCGCAGACTATTAAATTGATTGAGGTGTCCTATGAAGGAAAGCAGGTTTAGGAAAGACCTTTCGATTAAGGGCTTGCTAAAAACGTGTCGCAATATTTT
>JAUZRG010000100.1 GCA_030950585.1 Mariprofundaceae bacterium
TTAAACCGTAAAAGAAATACCACAGCCGCACTCGCCTTTTTTGTTGGGGTTTTGATAGACAAAGGCAGATGAAAGGAGGTCTTGCTGAAAGTCGACTTGTAAGCCGTTGAGAGCTTGTTCATACGAATTTGAATCAATAAAAAGAGTGAAGGCTTCAAAGGAAAGGCTAAGGTCTTTAGCTTGAGCTTCGTTGGTATATTCCAAAATATATTCTAAGCCAGAGCAGCCTGCCGCACGCAAGCTTAGGCGCATGGCAGTGCAGCCTTCTTGTTGAACTTGTTTGCTCATTTGATTTTCAGCTGCTGTTGTGAGGTGAATATTGGGTGTCATGCGTTTCTCCATGTGTGGCCAGCCATCGCAGCTAAGCGTTGACGAATATTTATGAGTGCATCCACAAGCGCATCGGCTTCAGCTTCGGTATTTTGATGACCGAAACTAACACGAATGCTGCTACCAGCGATGCTGTTTTTATAGCCCATAGCTTGTAACACATGGGATGGATCGCGTTTTCCTGAGGAACAAGCGGAGCCTGAAGCCACGGCAAAACCTGCAAGATCGAGTTGCATTAGTAGGGTTTCACCATCAATGCGAGGAATGCAAAACATACTGGTATTGCTCACCCGTTTGGCTTGTGATGAAAAAACAATAGCATCGCTAATATTGGCTTTCAGTTGTGCTTCAAAATGATCTCTGAGTGGCTTGAGG
Source organism: Mariprofundaceae bacterium (assembly GCA_030950585.1). Lineage (GTDB taxonomy): Bacteria > Pseudomonadota > Zetaproteobacteria > Mariprofundales > Mariprofundaceae > JAUZRG01. Next base: position 706 of record JAUZRG010000100.1, read on the forward strand.
GCTGTGAAATCAACTTCACCCAAAGCTGCTGCAAAGCCTGCAATTGCAGGTACATTTTCAGTGCCAGAGCGACGTTTGCGTTCTTGACCACCGCCTGCGGTGAGAGGTTTTAGTTTAAGGCCTCGCCGAATGATGAGAGCGCCAACCCCTTTAGGGCCGCCGATCTTGTGTGCTGATACCGATATCATATCGGCTTGCCATGTTCCAATATCAATGGCTTCTTTTCCGAGTTGCTGAACAGCATCAACAAAAAAACAAATGTTGTTTTTTTTGCAAATCGCACCAATTTTTTCGATGTCTTGAAGCACACCTGTTTCATTATTGGCAGCCATCACACATACCATGCGTGTTTCAGCTGTTATTTTTGCTTCAATTTTGGCGGGATCTACATAGCCCTGATTATCAGGACGAACCGTGCTAATATCCCAACCTTGTTGTTTCCATATCTCTAGGTTTTCTAAGACAGCAGGATGTTCGATGGCTGTGGTGATGACATGACCCACAGGTTGGGTCGATAGGTAGCCCCAAATAGCCATATTATTCGCTTCTGTACCGCCAGAGGTAAAGACGATTGAACCAGATTCAACATGAAGAAATTGAGCGAGTTTATCCCGTGCATCATCAAGGTACTTTCGCGCTTTGCGTCCTGATTCATGCAAGCTAGAAGGGTTACCTGAGGCTTGGCTCATGACTTTTAACATCATATCGGTGGCAGATTTTAAGCTTGGGTATGTGGCATTGTGATCGAAGTAAATCATATTTTTTGCATAAGTGGGTATTCTTCTGTCTTCTTAGACAAGCGTTCTTTATCTGTATTATGTGCCACATCTGCAAGGGTTACTTGATCCAAAAATGATTGGATATGGTCACCCAAAGAAGCCCATAATTGATGGGTGTCGCAACGCACACCTTGCAGGCAACCCACACTGGGTTTGGCACAGCGCACTGTTTTAATTTCTTCATTCACAGATGCGATGATCGCGGCAATAGAAATCTTAGTGGCATCACGGCTAAGTAAATAGCCACCACCTGGTCCACGCACAGAGCGAACTAACTCGGCATTACGCAAGCAGCGAAAAAGTTGTTCTAAGTATGATAGTGAGATGAATTGTCGTTCAGAGATCTTGGCAAGCGAGACAGGACCTTTTTCTTGGTGAAGATATAAATCCAACATTGAAGAAACAGCATACCGCCCTTTACTTGTTAAACGCATGACCTCTCCTTGATTTTTTAACTAAAACAGAAGGTTATTTGAGCATAACCTTTAGTCAACTATTATAAAGATTTAAGACCAGAAGTGTTAGGGTCGAATAATTTTCTCTTTATTGGGTTCGGGCATGATTAAAACATACTCGTTAGGATAAACATAACCCAGTTCGCTATGAATTAATGCTTCAAGCGCATAAGGGCTTTCTCGAATATAGATGATTTCTTTAGCTAATTGATCATGTTGTTGCTGAAGGATTTCGACATCCTTTTGCAAGATCTTCAACTGTTTTTGTTCTTCTTGGTAGGCCAAATAACCTTGGTCTGAGAAAGTAACTTCATAGACTAAGTATTGAATGATGACGATGGCAAAAAGAAAAAAAGCCAGATGAAGTAAGCGGTTAAACATAGTCTTATAGCTCTTGAGGGATCATAATTGTTAACCTATTGATGCTTGGTACTGCATCAATAGGTTAAGTTTTAAGTTTTAATTTTTAAAGACCGAAAGCTGCTTTACCAGCATAATGGGCGCGTGAACCAAGTTCTTCTTCGATGCGTAACAGTTGGTTGTATTTAGCCATACGGTCACTGCGAGAGGTTGAACCAGTTTTGATTTGACCACAGTGTAGAGCCACCGCCAAGTCAGCAATGGTGGTGTCTTCTGTTTCACCAGAGCGGTGAGACATCATACAACGGTAACCAGCATCATGCGCCATTTTAACAGCTGCAATGGTTTCAGTGAGTGTGCCAATTTGGTTTACTTTAACCAAAAGCGCATTGGCAATATCACGTTCAATGCCTTGTGCTAAGATTGCAGGGTTGGTCACAAACAAGTCATCACCAACGATTTGGATTTTATCACCCAAGCGTTCTGTGAAGCGTTTCCAACCATCCCAATCGTCTTCTGCTAGGCCATCTTCAATGGAAACAATCGGATATTGACGGCATAAGTCAGCCATCATGTCGATCATGCCATCAGCACTTAGAATACGATTTTCACCTGTTAGATGGTATTGGCCATCGCGGTAAAACTCACTTGCAGCAATGTCACTTGCCAGTACCACATCTTGGCCTGCTTTGAGTCCGCATTTCTCAATGGCTTCTAAAATGACTTGGATGCCAGCTTCGTTGGAAGCGAGTGATGGTGCAAAACCACCTTCATCGCCAACAGCAGTCACATGACCTTGTTTGATCAAAATACCTTTTAGGGTATGAAAAATAGACGCACCCATATCCATCGCTTCAGAAAAGCTATTGGCACCGATGGGTGCAATCATGAATTCTTGAAAGTCGATGCTATTGTCGGCGTGAGAACCACCATTAATGACATTAAGACAAGGGACAGGCATCAAGCTTGCATCATCGCCACCTAGATAATGAAAGAGAGATATTTTTTCTTTAGCGGCTTGTGCTTTGGCCACAGCCAGAGACACACCAAGAAGTGCATTTGCACCAAATTTTGCTTTGTTCGGTGTGCCATCAAGATCAATCAGGGCTTGGTCGAGCTCAGCTTGCTGACTGGCATCCATGCCTTGAACTTTTTGAGCAATGACTTCATTCACGCCTTGAACAGCTTTTCTGACACCTTTACCACCGAGACGATCGCCACCATCACGCAATTCAATCGCTTCACGACTACCTGTGCTCGCGCCTGAAGGTATAGCTGCACGTCCAAAAGCACCTGATGCAAGGGTGACATCCACTTCTACTGTAGGGTTGCCTCTTGAATCAAAAATTTCTCTAGCATGTACCTTGATGATTTCGCTCACTTCGTACTCCTTCAAATATCAGCCCTTTGCTGATACGTTACGTTTCTTATTAAAATGAATAGTTATAAAGTTATTATGAGTTGTCTTTAACGACTTGATCCAAGCGTTTTAAGCGTTGTAATAATGGTTCTAATTGATCCAAGGCCAATGAATTTGGTCCATCAGATTTAGCTTGATCAGGGTTTGGATGCACTTCCATAAAGAGTGCTGAGATACCTATTGCCACGGCGGCTTGTGCAAGGCCGGGGACAAATTCACGGTTACCACCCGTACGACCATCGAGGCCGCCAGGTTGTTGCACAGAATGGGTGGCATCGTAGACAACGGGAAAGCCTGTTTCTTTCATGAGCAATAGTGAACGCATGTCTGAGACGAGGTTTTGATAACCAAAGCTTGCACCACGTTCACATAACATGATGTTTTCATTGCCTGTTTCTAGTGCTTTGTTTAAAACATGCGGCATTTCTTGTGGGGAAAGAAATTGACCTTTTTTAATGTTGATGATTTTTCCGCAACGCGCCACCGTTTGAATAAAATCGGTTTGTCGGCAAAGAAAAGCAGGTGTTTGCAAAATATCAGCTACTTGCGCCACAGCTTCTACTTGTTCAGGTGTGTGAATATCAGTGACCACAGGGCAGCCGACTTCATCTTTAACACGTTGTAGAATGCGCAAGCCTTCTTGCATGCCAAGGCCACGAAAACTATTTGAGGAAGTGCGGTTTGCTTTGTCAAAACTGGCTTTGAAGACAAAGGGGATTTCAAGTTTTTGGGCTATGGCTGCGATGTCATGTGCGAGTTGTAGTGTGAAATCTTCACCTTCAATGACACAAGGTCCTGCTAGCAAAACAAAGGGGAGGTCATTGGCAATATTAAAATTAGCAAGGTGAAGCTGTTTCATTTGTTATCTTCCTTGTGTTGCAGTGCTGCACCGATAAAAGCTTCAAATAATGGGTGAGCTTGGTAAGGGCGAGATAAAAACTCAGGGTGAAATTGGCAAGCAACGTACCAAGGATGATCTTTCACTTCGACAATTTCGACCAAGGAATCATCGGGTAAAGTACCAGAAACAACAAGGCCAGCGTCTTCAAGTTGTTGGCGAAAGCTATTGTTAAATTCATAACGGTGACGATGACGTTCTTCGATAATTTCTTGCTTGTAGGCACGGCCAGCATGGGTGTCCGCGTTTAAGCGACATGCATACAAACCTAAACGCATGGTGCCACCGATATTGCCATCCGCTCTGCGGTGAACACGTACCCCATCTTGTTCCCATTGATTCATCAGTGTGATCACAGGGTAAGGTGACTGCGTATCCAATTCACTGCTGCCAGCCTCTTTCATGTCGGAGACATTGCGTGCAAACTCAATGACTGCGAGCTGCATACCCAAGCAAATACCAAAGAAAGGAATTTTGTTTTCACGAGCGTAGCGAATAGCGGCAATTTTTCCTTCTGTACCACGTTCACCAAAACCACCCGGAACCAGAATCGCATGTGCATCTTTTAACGCACTTAAATCATTTGATTCTAATGTACCTGCATCAACAAAGTTAACTTCGACTTTGCAGCTGTGCTGTAAGCCTGCATGCAATAAAGCTTCGTTGAGTGACTTATAAGCGTCGGCCAATTCCACATACTTACCCACCATCGCAATGTTAACGGTGGTCGTTGGGTTGCGAAGGGTCGCACAAATATCTTTCCAAATCGTTAAATCAGGGGTGTTGTTTGGCATATTGAAGTGCTTAAGAATGGTCGCATCCAAGTTACCGTTATGTAGCTCCATCGGTACGGCGTAGATGGTGTCCATATCACGCGCTTCAACCACAGCATCACGTTGAACATTACAAAATAAAGCGATCTTTTCACGTTGTGATTTTGAAATAGGGTGTTCGCAACGGCAAATAAGCGCGTCAGGTTGAATACCAATTTCACATAGTTTTTGCACAGAATGTTGGGTGGGTTTGGTTTTTAATTCACCCGCAGCCTTGAGATAAGGCACGAGAGTTAGATGCACATAAGCAGTCCGTTCTCGGCCTAAGTCAAAGCGAAGTTGGCGAATGGCTTCAAGAAACGGTAAAGATTCAATGTCACCAGCCGTCCCACCAATTTCAATCAAGGCAATATCGGTGTCATTATCAGATAGGGAAAGAATTCCTTCTTTAATGGCACTTGTGATATGGGGAATGACTTGTACGGTGGCACCAAGATAATCACCACGCCTTTCGCGTTGAATGACCGATTCATAAATACGACCCGTGGTATAGTTACTACGTTTACTCATTCGTGTATGGGTAAAGCGTTCGTAGTGACCAAGATCAAGATCGGTTTCTGCCCCGTCATCGGTGACAAAAACCTCACCGTGTTGGTAGGGACTCATGGTTCCTGGGTCCACATTGATATAGGGATCCAGCTTTTGCATGGCCACTTTGAGTCCACGAGCTTCAAAAAGAGCTGCTAAGGATGCCGCAGCGATGCCTTTTCCGAGAGAAGAGACAACGCCGCCAGTAATAAAGATGAAGTGAGTTTGTTTAGTCATAAGTTGGGCCGCAACTTAACAAAACCGCCATCATGAAGCTAGCCAACGTTGTGCATTGGCAAACATTTGTAGCCAAGGACTGTTTTCTTCCCAGTCATTCGGATGCCAAGACATTTGCACTGTTCGGAAGCAACGTTCGGGGTGTGGCATCATGATGGTGATGCGCCCATCGTCATTGGTAACACCTGTAATACCCATTGGCGAGCCGTTTGGATTATTGGGATAATGTTCGGTTGCTGTTCCGTTGGTATCGACATAAGCCATAGCAACATGAGGTAAGTTGTCAGACTGCATTTGCACACGTCCTTCACCATGAGAAATGACAATGGGTAAGCGTGAACCAAACATGCCTTGCATCATGATCGAAGGGGATTCCTTGATCTCAACCAAAGATAAGCGTGCTTCAAATTGTTCCGATTCATTGCGCACAAAGTTAGGCCAGTTGGCGGTACCAGGGATGATGTCACGCAGGTGGCTCATCATTTGGCAACCATTACAAACACCCAATGCAAAGGTGTCATCACGGTGAAAGAATTGCTCAAACATATCACGACTGCGGTTGTGGAACAGAATGGATTTAGCCCAACCTTGACCTGCGCCAAGCACATCACCAAAAGAAAAACCACCACAGGCAGCGAGGCCTTGGAAGTCTTTTAAATCAATGCGGCTACTGAGTATGTCCGACATATGCACATCAACCGCTTCAAGCTGAACGCGCTCAAAAGCTGCTGCCATTTCAACTTGGCCATTGATGCCTTGTTCTCTTAAAATCGCAATGCGTGGCTTGTGATGATTGATCATCGGAGCTGTGATGATTTTTGTAGGGTCAAAACTTAAAGAGCTTTGCAGTGCTGCATCTGGAGAGCCAATTTTGTCAAAAGCTTGCTTGGCACAGGCTGGATTATCGCGCAGAGATTGCATGCGGTAACTGGTTTCAGACCAGCTGCGTTGAAGTTGAATGATGTCTTTATCCAACATTAATTTTTGTTGGTGGCTGACGATTAAATGTTTATCTGCACGAGGTTTACCGATGATATGTGAGATATGACCAAGACCAGCGTTGATCAAGAATGATAAAACAGCTTCTCGATCTTGGCGACGGATTTGCATGACGGCACCGGGTTCTTCAGAAAATAATGCTGCAAATGCATCGTCGCCAAGTGCATCCAAAGAGACTTCAATACCCGTGGAGGTTGCAAAAGCCATTTCACAAATGGTGGTGAGTAAACCGCCATCCGAACGATCATGGTAAGCGAGTAGGTAGTCTTTCTCATTGAGGTCTTGGATGGCGTAAAAGAATGCTTTTAGTAAGGCTGCTTTGTTTAAATCAGGTGGTGTGTCACCTGTTTGTTCATAGACCTGTGCAAGTGCCGATCCGCCCAAGCGATTTCTACCTTCACCCAAATCAATGAGTAAAAGCTCGGTGTCACCTTGATCCATGCGTAATTCAGGTGTGAGAGTTTGACGTACATCGCAAACAGGTGAAAAAGCGGATATAATCAATGACAAAGGTGATGCCATATTCTTTTTGTCCCAAGCTGTTTTCATCGACAGTGAATCTTTGCCAACAGGAATCGAAATACCTAACTCAGGGCATAATTCCATCGCAACGGCTTTGACGGTATCAAATAAATCAGCATCCTCACCTTCATGGCCGCAAGCAGCCATCCAGTTGGCGGATAGTTTGATGTCGCCAATGTTTTTAATGCGCGCAGCTGCGATATTGGTAATCGCTTCAGCGACAGCAAGACGGCCTGAGGCTGACCCATCTAAGACAGCCACGGGTGTGCGCTCGCCAATACTCATGGCTTCACCCGTATAACCGTGAAAGTCACTGCTACTCACTGCCACATCGGCAACAGGAACTTGCCAAGGGCCAACCATTTGGTCGCGTGTGACCATGCCGCCGACACTGCGATCTGCAATGGTGATTAAAAATGATTTATCGCCAACAGAAGGGAGGCGCAATACACGTTCGATGGCATCTTCTAATTGAATTTTCTTTGTGTTGAAGTGTTTTAAATCTTTTCCTACATGGGTGACATCACGGGTCATGCGAGGTGCTTTGCCAAAAAGAACCGATAGTGGGATGTCGATGGGGTCTTCGTCGAAGTGCTCATCATGCAAACGCAACCATGTATCGTTGGTGACTTTACCCACCACCGCAAAGGGACAGCGTTCACGTTCACACATGTCTTTAAATAAGCTTAAATGTTCCTGATCAATGGCAAGAACATAGCGTTCTTGGGCTTCGTTACACCAAATTTGCATGGGTGACATGCCGGGTTCAAGGTTGTTGATGCTGCGTAGTTTAAAGATACCACCACGCCCAGCATCGTGAACTAATTCAGGGAGGGCGTTGGATAAACCACCTGCACCGATGTCATGGATGAAGCGAATGGGATTTTTATCTTCCATTTGCCAACAGCCATCCAAGACTTCTTGGCATCGACGTTGCATTTCAGGGTTGCCACGCTGTACAGAGTTAAAATCAAGGTCTTCAGCATTGTTGCCTGTATCCATGCTGGAGGCTGCACCACCACCCAAGCCAATGAGCATGGCAGGGCCACCGAGCTGGATAATCAGTCCACCTTCACTCAGGTATTTCTTTTTCACATGTTCATGGGCAATGCTACCAAGACCACCTGCAAGCATGACGGGTTTGTGGTAACCATAAAGTTGTTTTTGTACTTGTTGTTCGTAAGTGCGGAAAAAGCCAAGAATGTTGGGGCGACCAAATTCATTGTTAAATGAAGCTGAGCCAATGGGTGCTTGCAACATAATATCGAGTGCTGAAGCGATGCGGTTAGGTTTGCCGTGGTTCTTTTCCCAAGGCTGTATAAAATCAGGGATTTGTAGGTTAGAAACAATAAAACCAGAAAGTCCGACTTTGGGCTTGGAGCCACAACCTGTTGCACCCTCATCACGAATTTCACCACCAGAACCTGTGGCTGCACCTGAAAAAGGAGAAATTGCGGTTGGGTGATTGTGCGTTTCGACTTTCATCAGGATATGTGTTTCTTGTTCGTGAGCTGCATATACTTTGGTAAAAGGCTGGGGAAAAAAGCGTTGTGTTGTGGTGCCTTGAATCACCGATGAGTTATCGGAATAGGCAACAAGCGTGCCTTCAGGATTCTTTTTATGGGTATGGCGAATCATGCTAAAGAGTGTTTTGGATTCTTCTTTTCCATCAATGACCCAATGCGCATTAAAGATTTTGTGTCTACAGTGTTCGGAGTTGGCTTGGGCAAACATCATCAACTCAACATCAGTTGGGTTGCGTGAAATGCTATCAAAGTAATTGAACAGGTAACGATTTTCTTCATCGGATAAAGCAAGGCCAAGTTCAATGTTAATGCTGTTGAGAGCGGCAATGCCTTGTTTAAGAATATCAATTTTAACCAGTGGGGCAGGTTCACGCACGCTGAAGAGTTGATCGAGTTCTTCCTCTTCTTCAAAAACAGTCTCAGTCATGCGGTCATGTAAGAGTTCCAAACATTGCTGTTTGTTTTCGTGAAAGTCTTCGCCGCCAATGCGATATATAATCGCGCGCTCAAGGCGGATGACTTGGTCAAGACCACAGGCCAAGGCAATGTCGGTGGCTTTGGATGACCAAGGCGAAATGGTGCCCAAGCGCGGGCTAACAATGACTTGATGGCCACCTTGGCCGTAGCTTGTGGGTGTGATGATGTCTTGTTCGTGTAAAATTTGTTCTAAAACCACATGCTCTTCTTCTGAGAAGTGCTTGTTGAGAGCGGCAACATAGATGTATTCGGCATGCAACCATTGCACATCCATGACACTGGATAGCTTCTTGATGAGTTGTTTAGAACGGAACTCACTGAGTGCGTTGGCACCTCGTAGGCGTATAGTGCGATAAGAATCCATGCTGTCTTTTCCTCCCCATATATAGTGCATGTTGGGTCATATGTTTACACATCAGAGATACATGCGTGTTGGCTTAATGTGTTTGAATTTTATATTTCTTTTGTGTCAAAATGAAAAAAGCCAGCCTCATAGTGAAGGCTGGCTTTTAATGTGTGGTTACCATCCTGAGGATGAGAACAGTATCAGGCAGCGTAGCTATCTAATACGGAAGAATCTTATTAGCTGGACATGCCTTTAACATGTGCAGTAAGACGAGAAACGCGACGTGAAGACTGCTTACGATGAATTAAGTTTTTACGGCCTGCACGATCAATGAGTGAAGTCGCAAGAATCAAAGCAGACTTAGCACTTTCAACATCACCATCTTCAACAGCTTTTAATACGTTTTTAATGGCTGTGCGCATACTACCTTTGTGCACACGGTGACGCTGACGACGAACTTCATCTTGTCTAGCGCGTTTTACAGCGGAATCATGATTTGCCAAGGCTTTATCTCCAACAACTTTTTAAAATAATATCGGCGAAAGGTAATGTGAAAAGGGTAGCTGTCAAGGTTTAGGCGAGTACGTGCCTCTTTATAGCTTGATTTGATGATGTGCTGGAAGCTGTTCTACGCGTTCAATGGTGACATCCAAGTCTTGAATAAGACCATCTTTAACGTCATAAATCCAACCATGCACACTGAGTTTCTTTTTAGCCTGCCATGCATATTGAATGATGGTGGTTCGGCAGACATTGTGAACTTGTTCAATGACATTGAGTTCACACATTCGGGCTTGTTTTTCTTGATCGCTATTTAGTCTCTTGATGGTGTTTTCATGAAAACGATAAATATCTTTGACATGTCCTAGCCAATTATCAATGAGACCATGTGACTGACTTTCTAAAGCTGATTTAATGCCACCACAGCCGTAGTGACCACATATAATAATATCTTCTACTTCAAGAATTTGAACCGCATATTGAATCACCGATAAACAGTTTAAATCAGTGTGAATGACCATATTGGCAATATTGCGATGCACAAAGACTTCACCAGGCATTAAACCAATGATTTCACTGGCAGGAACGCGGCTATCTGAGCAGCCAATCCATAAGATTTTAGGTGATTGCTGTTCTGCCAGACGTTTGAAAAACATAGGATCTTTTGCGGTCATACCCGCTGCCCAAAGGCGGTTTTTGACGAGTAAATCTTCCATGGTGGTCTCCATTAAAGGCTTGCTTGGCATGTTTATGTTATTTTTTAATTGTTGACTTGCCGTGTGGTTAACAACAAGCCAACAAACTTATTTTTTAAGCAAGTAGGTGTTCGATCTCATGCAATAAATGTTCTATTTCTGAGCGCGTAAAAGACTCTTTGAGTCTGGCTCCCAGCTGTGAAACCACTTGTGCGGCGGCATGAGATCCCAAATGACCTGCTTGTTTCCAACTTAATTCATTGGTGATGCCATACAGCACACCAGCAGCGTACATATCGCCTGCACCCGTGGTGTCGATGGCATCAACAAGAACACTACTAATGGCGATCACTTCGCCTTCATGCATGATCAAAGAACCATTTGGTCCTAAGGTTAATGCGACATTCTTGCAGTGTTGGTTGATGGCACTGGCGCAATCAATGGGGTCTACTTTGTTTGTCAGAGCTCTTGCTTCTTCTAAGTTACAAAAGAGCAAATCAACTTTGTGTTCGATCAGTGATAGAAATTCATCACGAAATAGACCGACTAAGAAGGGGTCTGAGATGGTGAGTGCAATTTTCACGCTGTGTTTTTGTGCCAGTTCCATCGCACGGTAAGCAGCTGCTTTGTTGGCCGCATTGGTGAAAAGATAGCCTTCAATATAAACATACTTGGATTGTGCAATTTGCGCTTCATCAATATCATCGGCATTGAGTTGGCTAGAGATGCCAAGATGCGTCAACATGGTGCGTTGGGCATCTGGGGTGATTAAGACCACACAGCTTCCTGTGGTACCCTCATCGGCTTGGCTACTGGTTGCGACACCAATTTCCTCAAGTTCGTTCAGGTATTTTTGGCCAAATTCATCATTACCTACTTTGCAAGCATAGGCCGTTTTTCCGCCAAAATCAGAAATGCCCACCATCGTATTGCATGCTGAACCGCCTGAGCAGTAGTTAATCTGATGTTTTGATAAGGCATGTAACACACTGATTTGTTGTTCTTCATCGACCAGTGTCATCACACCTTTATCTAAAGATGCTTGTTGTAAAAAAGCATCTTCTGTTTGTACTTGTAAATCCATGATGCCATTGCCGACACCGTATACATCAAAAGCCATTTCATTCTCCTACTTACTTATTTAAGATTGTCCTGCAACGGTCATGCCATCGATGACCACGGATGCAACACCACGGCTACCAAACCAGCGTAAATCACTACCAACAGCACGGATGTTTTTAAACATGTCGGTTAAATTGCCAGCAATTGTCATTTCATGCAATGGGTGGGTGATCACACCATTTTCAATCATAAAGCCAGCTGCACCACGTGAGTAATCACCCGTCACACCGTTGACACCTGAACCCATGAGTTCTGTGATGAGCACACCATGAGATATGTCGGAAATGAGTTCTTGCTGGGATTGTTGACCGGGTTGCCATAGAAGGTTGTTGAGACCAATGCCAATATCACCCGTTAGGCCACGCTGAGCATGTGCGGTGTGGGGGATGCCCATGCGTTTGGCAACATAACGGTTGGAGGGGTAGAAACAAAGTGTCCCTTGGTCAATCAATGTGGCTTCTTGGGTCGCACAACCTTCACCGTCAAAAGGGTTGAAATTCCAAGCCAAAGGATGATCGGGGAGATCGTGGATGGTCACCCACTTAGGAAATAGGTCTTGATTAATAGCATCATTTAAAAAGGATGTTTTTTGCATGATGCTGCGAGCATTCACAGCAGCGGATAGATGACCAAGCAATGAAACAGCGACCCTGGGTTCAAACATCACGGTCATCGTACCACTCTTGGTGCTTTTCGCGCCTAAACGGCGGCTAGTGCGTTGCGCGGCAAGGCGACCAATGTTGGCGGCATTATCAAGTTGTTTGCCTGTGACAGCACGGCTATAATCATAATCGCGCTGCATGTCTTGGCCTTGCTGTGCAATGACAGAAACACTTAAGCTGGCATAAGATTGGCTATGGCTACCCACAAAACCGTCGGCAGAAGCATAACACTGGTGACTTAAGCCGTAAGCTGCACTGGCTCCATCGCTGTTTTGAATAGAATTACTTGCATTTAAGGCAGCTTCTTCGCACTGGATTGCAGCTGTGATGGCCTGTTCACGTTGCCAAATATCTGCACTCAACGGATGCTGTGTTAAGGCTTCAGGGTGAGGCGCGCCAGCTGGTGGCATCGCATCGCTATCAGGTGCAGACACTTGCGCCATATCAACCACTTGTTTGGCCAAAGCTCTTAAACCGTTATCTGAAAAATCTGAGCTGGAGGCTGAGGCAAAGGCTAAGCCGCCTTTTTGTTGCACAAAAGCACGCAAACCGATGCCTTGGGCATCTTCGCGTTCGACGGTCTCAATGTTGCCATGTCGTACATTGAATGCATCGCTGGTGTTGCGGATGGCTAAAACATCGGCATCGACAACCGCTTGTTCTTTGGCGAATGAAAGTAATTTTTGACTGATCTCTTCTAATTGACTCATGCTTGTGTTCCTCCGACGATCATTTCATCGACGCGCAGTGTGGGTAAGCCAACGCCAACAGGAACACTTTGTCCTTCTTTACCGCAGGTACCGACACCTGGATCAAGTTTTAAATCATTGCCAATCATTGAAACCCGTTGCAATACGTCAGGCCCATTACCAATAAGTGTTGCATTTTTAAGGGGAGCAATGATCTTTCCTTTTTCAACCAAGTAGGCTTCAGACGTGGTAAATACAAATTTACCAGAAGTGATATCGACTTGACCACCACTGAAGTTTACCGCATAGATACCACGCTCTAGGGATGAAATAATATCCTGAGGGTCATCTTGACCCGCCAACATAAAGGTGTTGGTCATGCGTGGTAAAACGGGTGAGGCATAAGATTCACGTCGGCCGTTGCCCGTGGACTGTCCACCCATCAAACGTGCGTTGAGTTTGTCTTGCATGTAGCCAACCAAGATACCATCTTCGATGAGGGGGGTGCACTGGGTGGGCGTACCTTCATCATCCATGTTTAAAGAACCGCGTCGTTTGGAAATGGTGCCATCATCGACCACATTCACACCTTTGGAGGCAATACGTTGTCCCATTTTGTCGCTAAAGGCGGAACTACCCTTGCGGTTGAAATCGCCTTCTAAGCCATGCCCAATCGCTTCATGCAACAAGACACCGGGCCAACCTGAACCCAAGACAATCGGCATCGATCCCGCAGGTGAGTCTATGGCATCAAGATTGAGTAAGGCGAGACGCACAGCTTCACGCGTCAGGCGTTGTGCTTCACCGCTTTGAAACAATTCAGTGAGTGAGAAACGACCACCGCCACCCGCAGACCCTGTTTCTTTTTTATCGCCTTGTTCTACGATGACAGAAATACTAAAACTTACCATGGGGCGTTTATCATGAAGAAGCGCGCCATCAAGGCGTAAAATATGTACTTCTTTGAAACCATTGTTGATGCTTGCAAACACTTGTGTGATACGCGGGTCTAGGCTGCGGGCAAGGCTATCAATTTCTTCAAGAAGTTGGCGACGTGCCAATAGACTCACACCAATGACAGGTGATGAAGATTGGTAGAGTTGGTGTTTTGCCGCATCGATTTTAATCGGTGCTACAGGCGCTTGTGTTTGATGGGTTGAAATGGTGCGCGCAGCATCAGCGACCTGCATGAGCGCATCATCTTCAAAACTATCACTACAAGCATGCCCACTGGCTTCACCCATAATCACCCGTGCGCCAATACCTTGATCTGTTGAAGCGGAGACATGTTTAACCATGCCTTCTTCAAGGGATATGCCTTCGGATTCCGTGCGTTCGATATAAATATCTGCATCATCCACATTGGCGGGCAACATCCGCTCCAACATGCTATTCAAGCTTTCTTCTGCAATGGGTAAATTCATGGCGGCATGCTTGACAGTAGGCTGGGAGTGTCAAGTGATGGATTGATAAAAATGTTTTGATATTGGACGAATATCAATACAAAACTTAATCTTGCGCCTTTATGGTTAAAATTAAAATTTGTGGCATCACCAATGTGGAGGATGCCTTGTATGCTGTTGGCTTGGGAGTAGATGCACTTGGCTTTGTGTTTTACCCCAAAAGTCCACGTTATATTCCACCCCAGAAGGCGGCGGACATCATTCGAGCCTTGCCTTCGTTTACCTCAAGCGTGGGTTTGTTTGTGAATGAATCTCAGGCATCTGTTGATGCTGCATTGGCGTGTTGCCCACTGGATGTGTTGCAGTTTCACGGTCAAGAGTCGCCTTCTTTTTGTGCGCAACAGTCTCGTCGTGTCATTAAAGCATTGGCCATACGCCAGCAGGCTGATTTAAAACAAATCTCTGACTACGCTTGCGATGTCTTGCTTGATGCACCAGCCCCTAGTGGTGTGCATGGTGGTACGGGGCTGTCGTTTGATTGGCATTTATTACAAGACTTGCAAAGCATACAAGCTTTGATTCTTGCGGGTGGTTTGAAGCCAGCCAATGTTGAAGAAGCCATGCAAATTCGCCAATGGTACGCACTGGATGTATCTTCCGGCGTTGAACTTAAAAAAGGGATTAAGTCTAAAGAGAAAATGACGGCATTTGTTCATGCTGCTCGTCGCTCTTATGGACAGGAGTATTATGAGCCAATTAGCTGATACAAATCATTGTTTTGACACTTCTCATCCTCCAGATGCACAAGGGCATTTTGGTGAGTTTGGTGGACGTTATGTTGCTGAAACATTGATGGAACCTTTGAAGAAACTACAAGAAGCCTTTGATGAGGCATGGCAAGATCCTGCTTTTCAACAAGAGCGCATGAACCTACTACAACATTATGTGGGTCGGGAGACTCCCCTTTATCATGCCACCCACCTTTCAAAACACATGGGTGGTGCACAGATTTATTTGAAGCGTGAAGACCTCACACATACGGGTGCGCACAAAATCAACAATACGATTGGTCAGGCTCTTTTGGCGAAACGCATGGGTAAAAAACGTGTGATTGCTGAAACAGGTGCAGGCCAGCATGGTGTGGCGACTGCTACTGTGGCTGCCATGTTTAATATGCAATGTGATGTTTATATGGGTCGTGAAGATATGGCACGACAAGCCCCTAACGTCTTTCGGATGCGTTTGTTGGGTGCCAATGTGATCCCTGTGGATTCGGGCAGCGCCACACTGAAAGATGCGCTTAATGATGCTTTGCGTGATTGGGTCGCGAGTTGTGCAGATACCTTTTATATTATTGGTACGGTGGCAGGGCCTCACCCTTATCCGTTAATGGTTCGTCAGTTTCATGCGGTCATTGGTCAGGAAGCACGGCGACAATGCCTTGCCCAAGCGGGTCGTTTACCCGATGTGGCTGTGGCTTGTGTCGGTGGTGGTTCTAATGCGATGGGTTTATTACATCCATTGCGTGATGATCCTGTTCGTTTGGTGGCAGTTGAAGCTGCGGGTCATGGTTTAGAGACTGGTAAACATGCGGCTTCTTTGGCTGCGGGGCGTAAAGGTGTTTTGCACGGCAACTTAACCTATTTGCTTGAAGATGAAGAAGGTCAAATTCAAGATACGCATAGTATTTCAGCTGGCTTGGATTACCCCGGTGTGGGACCAGAATTGGCTGCGATGTATGAAGATGGTCGGGTTGAATTGGATGCAGCGACGGATCAAGAAGCCTTGCATGCATTTCAAATACTGGCTAAAACAGAAGGTATATTGCCCGCTTTAGAATCGAGCCATGCCATTGCGGCGGGTATGCGTATTGCTAAAGAGATGTCGAGTGACGAAATTGTCCTTATTAACCTTTCTGGGCGTGGTGATAAAGATTTAGATAATGTGTTTAAAGCCTTGGGTGAAGAGGTCTCAATATGAGTTTATCACGCTTATCGGATTGTTTTTCTCGTTGTGAGCAAGAAAATCGTTCGGCATTGGTGGGTTATTTATGTGGCGGTGACCCTTCGCCAGCACTTTCATTAGCGGTGATTCTGCGTTTGGCAGAGTCTTTGGATGTGATTGAAATTGGCATGCCTTTTTCTGATCCTGCGGCTGATGGTCCAGTGATTCAGGCTGCCAGTGAACGTGCTTTGGCGGCACAGACGAAAATGCATGATGTATTTGAACTCTGTTCTCAAGTGCGCCAAGCCTTTCCTGAAAAAGGTATTATTTTGATGGGTTATGGCAACACGGTTTATGCGATGGGTTATGATGTATTTGCACAAAAAGCCCAAGCTGCTGGTGTGGATGGTGTGTTGGTTGTAGATATTCCACCCGAAGAGTCCACGGATTTCGATCGTGCACTGGCAAAGCATGCGTTGCATCATATCTTATTGTTAACACCCATGTCGCCACCACACCGCCAAAAAATGATCGCGAGTCGTGCAAGTGGTTTTATTTATTACGTCTCTGTTGCTGGCATTACAGGGGGTCAAGCAGGCGCGGTTGAGGAAGTTGAGCAACAACTCACTTCGATACGGCAGTTCAGTGATGTACCGATTTGTGTTGGCTTTGGTATTAAAACAGCTGAACAAGCACAAGCGATGGCAGCATTCTCGGATGGTGTGGTGATGGGTAGTTTTTTTGTGAGCCAAATCGCTGAACATATACACGATTCTGAAACAATGATTGATTCCATCCATCAATCAGCAACTGAAATACGTTTGGCTATGAGGAGAACAGTATGAAAATCAGGGTACTCGGCTGCTACGGTGGCCAGCTTCAAGGCTTTCATTTAACTTCTTTTTTAGTCAATGATACCATTCTTTTGGATGCAGGTGCACCGACATCTAAATTAACCTTAGAAGAACAACATAATATTCGTCATATTTTTATCTCACATACGCATCTTGATCATATTTTGGATATTGCTTTTTTATCGGATAACCGTTCTTTAAAGCGTTTGGGTGGTGCGCGTAAAAACCCATGTATTAATATCCATAGCATTGAACCCAATTTAGAAACGATCAAAGCGCATTTTTTAAATGATAAGATTTGGCCTGATTTTACAAAAATCCCCACACCTACAGACCCCATTTTAAAGCTATGTCCACTCTATGCTGAAAAGCCGATAACGGTTGATGGTGTGACGATCACACCGATCATGGTCAATCATCCCGTACCTTGTACGGCCTTTTTACTTGAACAAAACAACAAACAATTTATCTATGGTAGCGATTCAGGTTGTACGGATAGACTTTGGGAAGTGGCCGATGCACAACCCAATCTAAAAGGCATTATTGTTGATTGCTCTTTTCCCAATGCTTATCAATACTTAGCGAATATTAGTGGGCACTTAACGCCGCATGATGTGGCATCAGAAATGCGTAAGTTTAAAAATGAAAATCAAGCACCTGTTTATTTATACCATATGAAACCTGAAACATTATCTGTGATGAATGCAGAAATTGAAGCATTAGATATTCCCCATTTGCGCACCTTAACGCAAGTGGATGAACTAACTTTTTAGACTAGAGGCCTCTGAATATGAACTGGATTACACGTCTGATTGAACACCCTCAAGCAATTCTGCGCAAAGATAGCGCAACGCCTGAAGGGCTTTGGGTCAAATGCAAGGGCTGTAGTGAAACCTTATATAAAAAAGAAATTATGCGTAGTGCGATGGTGTGCCCCCGTTGCGCACATCACTTTCGCATTAGTGTGGAAGAGCGCGTGGCTTTATTGTGTGACTCGGGTGAATACCAAGCGCATGATCAAGGCTTGCAATCCAAAGATCCTTTGGGATTTAAGGATAAAAAGAAATACCGTGATCGCTTGAAAGAGGCGACAAAAAAAGCAGGTAATCAAGACGCACTTTGCAGTTATATGGGCAAGATTAAAGGTCAAGAGGTGTCCATATCTATTTTTAACTTTGCCTTTATGGGTGGAAGTATGGGCTCTGTTGTGGGTGAAAAAATTGCCCGTGGCATGGAAAGAGCGCTTGAAAAGAAATGCCCTTATTTATTGGTGACCGCCTCTGGTGGTGCACGCATGCAAGAAGGTGTTTTATCATTAATGCAGATGGCGAAAACGTCTGCAATTGCTGCAAAATTACAAGAAGCGAAGTTACCTTTTGTATGTGTTTTAACAGATCCAACGATGGGTGGCGTTTCAGCATCCGTGGCTTGGCTGGGTGATATTATCATTGCAGAACCTGAAGCTTTAATTGGCTTTGCTGGCCCGCGTGTGATTGAAGAAACAGTGCGTGAAAAGCTTCCCGAAGGCTTTCAACGCTCTGAATTTTTATTAGAGAAAGGTTTGATTGATGATGTGGTTGATCGTCGTGAAGTGCGTGACTACTTGGCTCTGATCTTTTCTCAGTTGACCCAACGACCTTATGCACATTGATTTGTCTTGATGTCTGAAGTTGACGAATGGCTATCGTGTTTGGGTCGCCCTGGTGCTGATCGAGATTATCAACCTGGACATGCACGCATGCATGCCCTGCTTACTGGCTTAACATTACAAGCACCAAAACTACGTATTCGCGTGGCTGGTACCAATGGCAAAGGTTCGACTTCTTTTATGCTTGCCAATGCATTGCAAGCCTGTGGTTACTCTGTTGGCTTGTATACTTCACCGCATGTTCATGCTTTTAGGGAACGGATACGTGTGAACTTAGAAGCTGTTGATGATGCAGTGTTGTTGGCTATGCTGAAGACGCTACTGCCCAAAGCCAAGGAAGTTGGTGCATCTTATTTTGAAACTGCGACAGCCTTGGCATTGCAGTCTTTTAGTATGCAACAAGTTGATATTGAAATTTTAGAAGCAGGGGTAGGTGCGCGCCTTGATGCCACCACAGCTGTACCTGCGGATATGGCCGTGCTGACACCGATTGCACTAGATCATATGGATTGGCTTGGCGAGACTTTAGCGAAGGTCACGCAAGAAAAAGCGCATGCAATGGATGGTTGCCGTTTTTCTATCAGCGCGCCACAAACACAAGAAGTACAAGTTGTTTTGAAGCAGCACGCTTCTTTATCTTTTGCGCCACAACAAGCATGGCCTCACTTACAAATAGCGGGTAAACATCAACAATTAAATGCGAGTGTGGCCTATGCTGCTTTAGCCTTGTTGCCAGAAAAAATAACACTTGACCTTCAGCTTGCCAAACAAGCGATACAAGCAACAAAGGTCTATGGTCGCTTGCAAAAAGTGCAGTATGGACAAGCCAATATATGGTTGGATGCAGCGCATAATGGTCATGCGATTATGGCATTGCTGGAAAGTTTGAAAGATTTAGCCGATCCTTTTGATGTTATTTTTTGCTTTAGTCGAGAAGATCGGGATTTAAGCGAACATTGGCCTGCCTTAGCTCAGTATACAAAAAAACTCGTTAATCATGCAGATGTTAAGTGTATTGAAGATGCCTTGGCATTGCATTTAAAATCAAAAGGCAATTACCTTGTTTTGGGTTCTTTTGTCACGGTTGATAAGGCTCAGTGTTACCTTAAAAATAAAAAAATGAGCGTTGATAATAATGCTTGAATTTGTGGTATAAATAAAGATGATTGGAAATATGGATAAACAGCGTATTTTACAAATAACAGGTTTAGCAATGGTCCTTCTTTTACTTGGCATGCTTGTGCTGATGATTTTTTTCTCAGTGCAATCAACACAGTTGAAAGTAGAACCTTTGCCCCATGCGGGAACAACCTATACCCAAACCATGCATCGCCTCATCAATACAGAGTTGAGCAGTTTTAGTGGTTGGGTTCCTAATGATATTAGCCCACCTAGTATTTTTTTAGATAATAAACCCAATTTTCAGTTGGGTGTGTTGGAAACATTACGTTATTCATCCCGCGTTTTGCGTGATAATTTATCTCGGCAACGCACCACGGATAATATTAATATCCATGTTAAAGAAGCTTTTGAATTATTGAGTAATGATGCGACACGTTGGGTATTGCCCTCCGCAGAAAATCGTTATCATGAAGCTGCTAAGCAATTACAGGAGTATCAAAACGCGCTTGCAAATGAAGATCCTAAGGCCAGTTTTTTTCCACGTTCAGATAATTTAATTCAATTATTAGAGCAATACAGTTCGTTATTGGGTAGCACAACCAACCGTTTGTTGCAGGCAAGCAGTGATATGCAAGCCATTGATCTGGATAAAGGTCAAAAACAACAGGTACATGTGCCTTGGTATGAAATTGATGATCGCTATTATATGGCCAAAGGTGTGGGTTACAGTCTGCATGCGATGTATCAAAGTTTGTATATTGAATTTATCGATGTGCTCAAAGACAAACATGCTGAAGCATTGTTTTTATCCATTATCGAAAGTTTAAAGTATGCCTATTTTGAACCGACGTTTATCACCAATGGTGATTCTGATGGCTTGTTGGCCAATCATAACAATAATATTCGTGTTTTTTTAGATGATGCGCGTCAAAAAAACAATTCGTTAATTGCGATGTTGGATCAAGGTTAAGTGAATAATAGTGTCGCTTAAAAATCGTTACCTCAGATTGCAACAAGATCTATTGACTTATCCACATGCGCAATTGGTCGCCGTCTCTAAATACACAGGCACATCTCATATTGAGGAATTAGCAGCTTTGGGGCAACGGGTCTTTGCTGAGTCACGCCCTCAACAACTGCGTGACCGAGCCCAGTTATTTCCTGAATTAGACTTTCATATGATCGGTCCGTTGCAAAAGAATAAAGCCAAATACGTTGCACGCTATGCACGTATGTGGCACAGCCTAGAGGATATTGAAACCGCAAAGCGGGTGAATCATTATGTGGTGGGCAAGCCTTTGCCTGTTTTATTGCAAGTGAAATTGGATGCTGATAATCATCATCATGGTGTGAATAGCGTACAGTTAGAGCAGCTTTATGATGAGGTTTCATTGCTAACAAACTTACAGATTAAAGGTTTGATGTGTATGGCCGCAAAGAACCAGAATGCAAGGGAAATCTTCCAGAAACTAAAAACATTGCTTTGCAATATTGGGAATGGAAAAATGGCGACTTTGTCGATGGGTATGAGTGGTGATTACAAACTTGCCCTTGCCGAAGGTTCGACCATGATTCGTGTGGGAAGTTCCTTGTTTGGGCAGAATTAAGTTGATGTTTTTTCTTTAATAATTGGAGAGAATGAGATGAATACATTAAAAATAGCCTTTATTGGTGCTGGAAATATGGCTGAGGCTATTTTCTCTGGTTTAATTAAAGCAGGTCACCCTGCGAGTCATATTTGTATTGTTGATCCTGTTGAAGCGCGTTGCCAAGCATTACAAGAAAAATACCAATTACAGGTCAGTACACTTGCCGAAGCTTGTTTGAGTGATCTTGTGGTTTTTGCGGTGAAACCACAGCAAATGGCAGTCGTCTTGCAGCAAGTTATAGGTCTTATATCAGCTGATAGCACGCTTATTAGTGTTGCTGCGGGCATTCAAACCGTTTCTTTTTGTGATGTTTTGGGTGATGCTATTAATATAGTGCGGGTGATGCCCAATACACCTTGCCTTTTGGGTGAGGGAATGTCGGCATTATTTTCAAATGCAGGCCAAGTCCATCATGACCGTGCGCAATATTTAATGGTGAGCTCAGGTGAAGTCGTTTGGGTTGATACAGAACGGCAGCTGCATGCTGTGACAGCAGTATCGGGAAGTGGGCCAGCCTATTTCTTTTTGCTTGCAGAAATCATTCAAGCCAGTGCGCAACAAATGGGACTTTCTGAAGAGCTGGCACAACAGCTTGTCAATCAGACAGCTCTTGGTGCAAGTCGAATGTTAAAAGAATCTGGTTGTTCCGCGATTGAGTTGCGCCAACGTGTGACAAGCCCTGGTGGAACAACCCAAGCTGCCATTGACATTATGTATGAAGAGGGCTTGCCTGCGGCCGTTCGTAAAGGTGTTTTAGCAGCCAATCAACGTTCTAAAGAGCTAGGCTAAAGCTCAACGATATTAACGAGGTGAACGATGTTTGTTCTTGGCTATTTTTTAGAAGCCATCGCTACAGTCATAGAAATGGTGACAATGTTGATTACATGGATTGTGGTGGCAAGAGCTGTGATTTCATGGGTTTCAGCTGATCCTAATAATCCAATCGTTAGAGCTATCTATCAAATAACAGAGCCAATTTTATTTCCGATTCGTAGTCGCCTACCTTATCTGGGTGGTATGGATCTTTCGCCTATTGTCGTGATTATTATCATGCTTTTTTTAGGTAGTTTTCTTGGTGATGTGCTCCATGAATTTGCTCAGCGTATGACTTAGAGGTTTAGTATGTCCTTTCTGTGCCTTGGGAATTATATATGAAAAAACATTTGTTTTTTGCACTTAAGTTAATCATTACCTTGTCTCTTTTGGCATGGGTTTGGTTATATGTGGATATTGAATCGGTTTGGCAACGCATTCGCAATATTGAGTTATCACTTTTTATCTACTCAGTCTTTTGTTTGATTTCTGTGCATTTATTATCTGGGTTGCGTTGGGCATGGATTGCCAAAGGCTTGGGCATTGATGTGTCTAAACGACGTAAAATTCGCCTTTATTACTTAGGGGTGTTTGCTAGTTTGTTTTTACCTTCGACCATTGGTGGTGACGTGGCAAGAGCTGTACTTTTGGCCAAGGGTCGCAAAGGAAAAGGTTGGGCTGCAACGGCAAGTGTGATTCTTGACCGTGTGAATGGTGTCTACGCATTGAGTCTCTTAACCAGTATTTGTCTTTTAATGGTGAGTTTTCCAGAAAGCGCGCTTTGGGCATGGTTTTTATTCTTTATCGCTTTGTGGTCTGCGATGCTGCTCTATCCTTGGTTGCATACTCGCTTGCCAGCATTCGTTTCTGCTTGGAAGGGTTTACCTTTAAACACCCCACAATTTCGTCTGATGTGGTGGAGAAGTTTACCTATCTCTTTCATGTTGCAATGCTTAATTGTGCAAGCACATGTCTTTTTGGGTATAGCTGTTGGGCTTGAGATGAGTTGGGAAGCTTATGCAGTCATGGTTTGCTTGATTGCATTGGCGGCTATTTTACCTGTATCTCTGAATGGTTTTGGCATTCGTGAAGCGGGTTATGTCAGTTTTGCCGTGTACTTTGGTGGCAGCAGCGATGCTGCTGCTGCCATGTCGGCCTTATGGATTGTGGTTCTCGTGTTAACAGCATTACCGGGTAGTATTATTTTATGGCGACTGGGCGGTAGTAAGGCGATTGAAAAATCAGCTTAGCTGTTCTTTCATGCGCGATACGGTGACAGCTGCACGTTTGTTGATGTATTGTTCCATAGCCAGAAAACTAGGTTTGTGATAATTTAGCAATAGACGCATGGTATTTTTGGTTAAGAGCAAGACATCTACATCGGTATTGGCAATGGCTGTGTACGCCAAGCGGTTGCCTGCTTTATGCGCCACTTCGCCAATGACATCGCCATTGCGACGAATTTCCAGCAACGTTTCTTCTTTTTCTTTATTTTCGTAACGAATATCAACATTACCAGAAAGAATGAGAAAAGGGCCTTGGGATTTATCGCCTTGGGAAAAGACGGAGTGACCTCTTTGAATAAATGTTGGGTTTAATTTCTCAGAAAGGTCGATGCGTGCTTCAGGTGGTAATTTGTTAAGTGCGGTATGACTAAAGAAGAAACTATCTAAAATCCGACGTTTTAAAACATGGTTAAGTGCTTTGTGAAAAGTCGGATTGACCTCAAGAATTTGACTCACAGCTTCTTGTTCAATGCGAATAACTTCACTTCGTTCAGTCGTGACAACAGAGGCATAGCGAACCTTTTTGCGCAAAGCACCAAACTCACCATAAATATCACCAGGGTAAAGGTGTGCTAAGGCCTTTCGTTGTTGGTTTACTTCTTTGATGATGGCAAGTTTGCCGCTGCGTACAAAATACAAGTCATAAGCAGCATCACCTTCATGTAGCATTTCGACATTACCAGATACACGAATAGCATGACTAGAGGCATTGAGTATGCGTATTTGCACGGGTGATAATGTTTTTAAAATGGTGAAAAACTCAGGGTCTAATAGGCCATAACTATCATTGGCACTTTGAATACCTGTTACATCTAAAAAGTGTACACCGTTGTCGTCGATCATGTTTTACTCCAAGCCAATGCCTTTGAGGGGCAGCGTATCCTACACAATTTCAAGCTCTCGTCGGTAATTTGTTAAATTTTTGTGACCTGAGTCACAGACTAGAGCCATATCTTCAAGTCGAACCCCACCTATATCAGGGTAGTATAAACCAGGTTCTACAGTAACGATATGTCCGCTTTTTAATGTGCTGCCTCTCATAGACACACTTGGTAATTCATGAATATCTAGGCCAACACCATGACCCGTGGAGTGAATGAAGCCGACTTGCTTGCCATCTCTCTCTCCAGTGTAAAAGCCACATTTTTCAAAATGAGAGACAATCGCTTGATGAATATCTTTGGGTTCGATGCCATGACCCAACATATTTAAACCAATATCTTGGCCTTCTGCGACGGTTTGATACATCTTTTTCAAGTCTTGTGATGCTTTGCCTTTGACAAAAGTTCGTGTCATATCA
This sequence comes from Mariprofundaceae bacterium, assembly GCA_030950585.1. Taxonomy (GTDB): domain Bacteria; phylum Pseudomonadota; class Zetaproteobacteria; order Mariprofundales; family Mariprofundaceae; genus JAUZRG01. Next base: position 25,774 of record JAUZRG010000100.1, read on the forward strand.
CCCCAGTAACCTGTGCTGGTCAGTCTTGGGAAAATATCAATAATGATCGGTTGATGGGCATAAAGCAGGCCATTACCTTCTTGGTGAGGGTCGGCACTTTGTGTGCCACAAGCCACGATGGTATGGGAGGGAACAGCACCCTGACGAATCAAGAAGCTTTCAATTTCACCACGTAGATACTGCGCACTCATGGCTTCTGTGCCGACATAAATCATGTTGTCAGAAATTCTAGCTGCTGCTAAGACTTCATATGCATGGTGCATGGCTTGGGCTGTTAGTTTTTCAACGATGCACAGTTGTTCGATTTCTTTTTTGGTTTTTTGTTGGCGTTGTGGAAAAAAAGAAGTGGGGTGGACGTTTACTTGCAAGCCAGCTGCGCGTAGTTGCTCCATATGTAGGGCTGAAAACTGAGGTGGCACGGTGATATTTTGCTTATTGTTGTCGGCTAAGAAGCTTATAGCGGTTGAGACTATCGACCGTTCAAGTCCTTTCTTCTCTGCTTTATCGCGCCATTCGCTGTCTAAATGAACATGTTTAAACTGGCTATCTTGACGTGCTCTATCAACTTCTAGTGTGGAAAAAAGGCCATGCCATTCACCATCTATTTCAATCGCAATAAAGGGGTCAGGCACAAAAAGACCGCTGATATAGAGCATATCTGAATCATGTTCAGAGGAAGCGATCATGAGTTTTATATTTTTGCACATTGGTTTTCTCCAGTGAATAAAGGCTTTGGTTCATTATGGGTTGAAGTCTAGCAGTGACAATCGTATGAATCTATTTAGGTTATGATGATGAAACAGAAAGTATTTACTTTACCTAAGTTGGTGTTTGTGACGCATAATCCGCTCAAAGATAGCCAAAAGGTGTTAGATGTTTTTGAGCAAGCTTTGGATGGTGGTGTTGATGCCATTCTATTGCGTGAGCCTGAGTTAGTATCCTCTAAGCTATTGGCGCTTGCATCTCAATTACGTGTGTTAACGCAGAAATACCATGCAAAATTAATGATTCATAGCCATGCCGATGTGGCTCAGGCTGTGGCGGCGGATGGTGTGCATGTGCGTGCTTCTGATATGCATGAAATTAGGGCCATGAAAGCATGGTTGCAGGATGATATGCTTTTTTCTGCATCTTGCCATGATTTATCAGAGTTGGCAGAAGCGAAAAAACAGGGGGCTGATTATGCTTTTTTATCCCCAGTCTTTGCAACTGAGAGTCATCTGGATGTAAAAGGAATGGGTATTCAAGCATTTAAAGAGATCGCGGGGAAGTCACCCTTGCCAGTGATCGCCTTGGGTGGTGTTGATGAAGATAATAGGACGTTATTGGCAGGTTTCTCTGTGGCAACGATTCGAGCTTTACTCTTGGCTAATGAGCCTTTTAAAGCTGCTCAAGCCTTGAGAAAGAGTGAGTAATTGCATTACTCACTCTTTAGGGTTTAGCGAACGAGTGTATCGACAGCTTTGTTGGCACCTAGGTAAACAGGTACACGTTGATGTAAGCTTTTAGGTTGTACATCTAAGACTTCTTCGATGCCAGTGTGCGCACTGCCACCAGCTTGAACCATCAAGTAGCCCATAGGAATTGCTTCATATAATAAGCGAAGCTTGCCATTGGTGTTTACTTCATCGGCTGGGTATAAAAATAAACCACCTTTTAATAAGGTGCGATGCATATCAGCAACCATAGCACCGACATAGCGCATACCTAAGCCTGTTTCATCTTTAAGTTTTTGTAGTGCTTCGCCTTTATTATCCAACCATTTATCAGCATTGGACTCATTTACTGAGTAATAACCACCCTGTTGAGGAATGGTCATTGCAGGATGACTGAGTTCAAAACGTGCTGTACTTGGGTTGAAAGTAAAGCCATCTACACCTTCACCAACAGAACAAACAAGCATGGTTGATGGGCCATATAGAACATAACCAGCAGCAATAACTTCACGGCCAGACTGTAGTGTATCAGATTCTAAAGGTGTTTCTGAATTGGCAGTTTTGCGTTTAATAATGGAAAAAATCGTGCCCACAGGGCCGTCAACATCAAGGTTGGAAGAGCCATCTAGGGGATCAACTAACACCAGCCAATCCGCTGAACTATATTCTTTGATTAAGCATAAATCTTCTTGTTCTTCAGAGCCTACCGCACAAACAAAACCTGTTGAGCGCATTTCTTCAAGAAAAATCTCATCAGATAAAATATCTAGCTTTTGTTGTGTTTCGCCTTGTACATTTTCTGAACCAGCAGCACCAAGCGCACCCCGAAAGACAGCGCCTCTTAATAATGCAGCGATTTCAACAGCAGCACGACCTACGCCCTGAATAATAGGCATCATGGTAGCACCATGCTCTCCCTGACTTGCAATGCGATTTAATGTTTCCATGATCGAACCTCCAAAAAAGTGACTGGAGGGCAAGCTAGCCATATCAGCGCGTAGATTAAAGCAAGAAAGGTGATTCTATGGTTTTTATATGATGTTTAGCTATGCTGAGATGCTTTGATAAAACTTGGTTGATTATTAAATATAAAAAGATCCCCTCAATGAGGGGATCTTTTTATGTCAAACTGCATAAGCAGTTAATATGGCGGAGCGGACGGGACTCGAAC
>JAUZRG010000101.1 GCA_030950585.1 Mariprofundaceae bacterium
ATCTCTTGCCAACGCTCAACTCAATATCACTTTTTAGATTGAACAAAGACCTGATAAATAAGGGATTACGACAGTGCCTTAGCTACCGTCAACTCCACGGCGTCATGGATTGAACAAAGACCTGATAAATAAGGGATTACGACCTAGATAGAAACCTTTATCACACTTTTCGATCGTCCGATTGAACAAAGACCTGATAAATAAGGGATTACGACTTCTCTAATTGTAGAGTTTCATCAGTAGGTGATATTGATTGAACAAAGACCTGATAAATAAGGGATTACGACACGTCCACGAATGACCGTCGTCCTTATGCGACTGGATTGAACAAAGACCTGATAAATAAGGGATTACGACTCCTGCTCCTACCTCTCCACGCTGGAGCTTTGTCGATTGAACAAAGACCTGATAAATAAGGGATTACGACGACTCCCACCAAATTGGGACTAATGAGGGTCCCATGATTGAACAAAGACCTGATAAATAAGGGATTACGACACTAAGTCTGCGATAAAGCTGTGTAACTACTCAGCCATACTAAATTATTGTTTTTAAAGGAAATAATCCTTTTTAAAAACACATTAAAGATTCACGGTTAAAATTAATCGCTATATATTTTAATAACTTAGCTTTTCTCTTAGCTTGACCATCAAAATAATGGTTTTTACTTATCTTATTGATATTAAAGAAACTTTTTGTTTTTTTGTATGGCTGAGTCGTTACCAAATTTTTTCATAACCCAATCGCTGCAAGCATCAACTTCTAATTACAAATCAATATCGCCCCCACGCTTTTGATCATCAGTACGTGAACCAAACAGGTGCATATCTGCCGTCGAACCAAAGAATTGATCGACGGCTTGGCAAATGGACTTGCTGTTGAAAAGAACTAAGATGCATGCGCTCATTTAGCCATGCCAATAGGTGCTGGTCTCGTTGTTGCTCATGGCTTATTGCTCACATCGTGATGAAAATATGATATTCAATCATTTTTTGCAGTAGGCTAAATATAAACTAAATTTAACTACAAGAAGATTAGACCACTACAGTATCAATCGTGTGGTAATTCATACCAAATAAAGGATAAAATTGGTTTGATAAATCGCCCTTGGTCTCTTTTTTTTAAAGTGGGAGGTGTTTCGTTCGTGATTGTGGATGACTGCATTGAAACTTTTTTTATAATAGTGGGCAACTATACTTCGCATGATAATCTTTGTTTAATGTAACATTTTTCCTGTTAATGCAAATTCACGTATTGTCTCAAAATCAAGGTGATCAGCTTCGTCTTTGCCATAGTAAGCAAGTCGAATCACACCCTGTTCATCAATCAAAAATGCGCGTGAACATACCTTTAAAGACTCCTAACCATGAATATTCAATGCCGTAGACTTGGTAATAATGCTTGTCTTGATCGGCTAACACTGCAAAAGGTGAAACATGATGCTTTTCAATATTGCTTTGTAAGTTTTTCAGGGGTGAATCAAACACCGCGACAATTTCAAAATCATCACCAAGCTCTGCATAACAACCCACCAATTGATGCATACGCATATGACAAAAAGGACAGGATGCAAAACGAAAAAAGGAAAGCATATAACGCTTTCCTTTCAAGATTCTGGTGTCGAACCTTTGATCATCAATGCCAGTCAAACGCATATCAATGGCTGGCTCTCCTATAGTCTTTCGCATGATATCTTCATCTATACCCATCACACCTCAAGATGCAGGTTTCCTCCTAAGTTCCCGTAGGGCAAATTGAGAAGCATCCATCTTCTTCGTTACAAAAGCTTGGCTTAGAGCGACTAACACTGCGCTTTTAAGCCTCGAACAATGAACGATTCTCGATTTTCTGAAATCCTGCATCTTGAAGTGCGATGGGTATATTTATCGTTTTAAATACTCAATCTCCACTAAGAAACGATTCTCACCATCGCTGAACCATACTTGATGATCTTCGATATGACATTGCACATCCATGTTTTTTTGTGCCATCGTGACTAGCTGTGATGTCATGTCATCTGACAAGGCTAAAACTTTCAAATGATCAAAGCGTTGGCAATAATGCTTATTTTTTTCCCACCACAAATTCAGGGTACGATCACCATAAGCATAGAGCACTACTTCTTCAGATTGCACGCAGGCTTTTTTAATGCGCTTTTCATCGGGTAAGCCAAGCTCCACCCAAAGCTCAATATCACCTGAATAATTTTTCACCCAAACTTCAGGCTCTTCTTCTGCGAATAAACCGCGTGTAAAACAAAGCTTCTCTTGGGCATGTAAGGCAAAGGCTAAGATCCGAATCATCATCCTTCCTTCAGTTTCTGAAGGATGACGTGCCACGGTGAGGTTAAAATCGTTAAAATAATAACGATCCATATCTGATACTGATAAATTTATTTTATAAATCGTTGATTTTAAAGCCATAACTCAACCTTTTATTCTTCAAAATAAAAAAAGCGATTCAAGCCAAGGGCTGAATCGCTTTTTTTGTTAGCGCATTGCTAAAACTGCTAAAAGGCTATGACTACAGACCTTTCTTCTTAGAAGATGACGCACGTTTACGCTCATGTTCTTTAAGCAAACGCTTACGCAAACGAATACTGGTTGGTGTGATTTCAACAAGCTCATCATCACCAATAAATTCAACAGCACGTTCAAGGGTTAATGGCATCGCTGGTACCAAACGAATGGCATCATCTTTACCTGATGAACGCACGTTGGTGAGTTTCTTCTCACGCACAGCATTCACAACCATGTCGCTATCGCGGCTATTGGTACCAATGATCATACCTTCATACAAAGGTTGGCCTGAACCAATGAATAAACGACCACGCTCTTGAACTTTCCATAAGGCATAAGCAACACTTTCGCCATCACCCATGGAGATCAAAACACCTTGGTTGCGTTCTGGTAAATTCACAATCCATTCACCATAAGCATGGAAGACATGGTTCATGATACCAGTACCGCGTGTATCGGTTAAGAATTCAGAACCATAACCAATCAAACCACGGGTTGGGCATAAGAATTCCAAACGTATGCGGCCATCAGATGTGGTATCCATGCTTTGCATTTCACCGCCACGCTTGCCTAACTTCTCAATGACACTGCCTTCATGGCCTGAGTCCACATCAATGGTCACATTTTCATAAGGTTCTTGACGTTTACCGTTTTCATCACGACGCACAATCACTTGTGGACGAGATACAGCCATTTCAAAGCCTTCACGACGCATGTTTTCTAAAAGAATACAAACTTGTAATTCACCACGAGCCGAAATCTTGAATACATCTGCGGCTTCAGTATCTTCTACTTGCATGGATACGTTGGTACGCACTTCTTTAAACAAACGATCACGCACTTGACGTGTCGTGATAAACTTACCTTCTTTACCTGCCAAAGGTGAGTTGTTAATGTGCATTTCCATGTTCAAGGTTGGTTTGTCCACTTCAATGGATGGCAATGCCGCCACATGATCAGGATCACAAATGGTTTCGCCAATATCGATTTTCTCAATACCAGCAATACAAACAATTTCGCCTGCTTGTGCAGATTCAACAGGAACACGTGCAAGACCTTCAAAACCAAGCAATTTACTGATGGTTGCTTTACTGCTTGTGCCATCTTTATGGGCAACAACAACAGCTTGACCTGGTGCGACACGACCGTTGGCCACACGACCCACAACGATACGACCCAGATAATCATCCCAATCCAATGTGGTGCTCAACATTTGCAATGGTGCATCAGCATCGCCTTCTGGCGGTGCAATGTTTTCAAGAACGGTTTCAAACAAACATTCCATGTTGTCTGATTTTTCAGACATATCCATCATCGCATAACCATTTTTAGCCGATGCATAAACAACTGGGAAGTCCAACTGTTCATCGTTAGCACCAAGGCTAGCGAATAAATCAAAGGTTAAATCGATGGCTTTTTCTGGCTCAGAATGCGGACGATCAACTTTATTGATCACAACAATTGGTTTTAAACCAAGAGCCAAGGCTTTTGAAGTCACAAACTTGGTTTGTGGCATTGGGCCTTCATAAGCATCAACAAGTAAAAGAACACCATCAACCATGTTCATGATACGTTCAACTTCACCACCGAAATCAGCATGACCCGGTGTATCAACAATGTTGATACGCACGCCTTTGTAGTCCACAGCGGTGTTTTTCGCTAAAATGGTGATACCACGTTCGCGCTCAAGATCGTTAGAATCCATTATCCGTGTGTCGTAGTTTTTATGTGTAGACAAAGAACCTGATTGCTTCAGGAGTTCATCCACCAATGTGGTTTTACCATGATCCACGTGGGCAATGATAGCGATATTGCGCAAAGGCAAAGACATATAGATACCTCAATGATTGTTTAAAATCTTAGATTAGTGACCTTTCTTGTGTCCTAAACCTAAAGATCCAGATCAAGCAAAAAGGGCGACGAATAGTAGGATCTATGTGCAGAATAGCAATCATGGTGAATGCTTGGCATCAAATAATGACAGCTTTTCAAGCCAAAAAAACTCAATCCATATTTTGACCAGACTGCTCTCTCTGCAAAGGTTTACTTAGGTATTCACTCCGAATCACTTGCACCTGACTCTCATCCACCAACTTTTTCAACCATGCCTGTAATTGCTCATGTTGTAATTGCAAACCAACCTCTTCTTTGGCTTCTTCAAAGCTTTTTTGCTGCATTTCTTTTTTACCCATGAGCTGTGCCACATGCCAGCCAAACTGGGTTTGAAAAGGCTCACTCAGTTGCCCTTCTTCATCCATAGAAAACACTGCGTTTTCAAAGGAATGATTCATCATACCACGCCCAAACCAATCTAATTCACCTCCACGATCCTTTGAGTTATCATCCAAGGAAAGCGTATTGGCCAACTCGGTAAAATCCTCACCATCTTTCAGCCGCTTAATCAAAGCCTCTGCTTCATCATGGGTCGCTACAATAATATGGCGAAGGTGTATTTGTTCAGGTAAACTATAATCAGATCTATGCGTGGTATAAAATTTTGCCAAATCCAATTCTTTGGACTCTTTGAGCTCTTTCTTTTTCCATCCTTGCAAAGCATCAATTAAAATATCATGGCGTGATTCTTGCATTTGATATTGCAATATTTTGTCTTTATCTAGCTTCATACTGATTGCTTCTTGTATCAGGACATGACGACGCAGCAAGGTGTGTAAAATTTGTGAACGAGCATCCAGATCATCGCGTAAGCTTTGCATATTTTCAGGTAATGAAGCAAAAACATTGTCAATATCTGATTCATAAAAAAACTTTTTACCCGCACGGGCAATGATCACACCCAATTCTTCAGGTGGCTGCTCAGACTGAGTCTTTTGTGTTTGTTCATTTTGAGGGCAAGCCGTAAGCAGAGATAAAATCAATAATAAAAATATCAAACGCATCAATAACACACCTATGAGTAACCTATTTACTTATACCGATAAAAAGCAAACGGCTAAGCAGCTTGTCACATGGAGATAAGAACGGGCAAAACTAAATAAAAAAAAAATGTCTGTCAGCAAATAAGACATCTATTTGACAAGCGAGATACAACATACAAAATGCATTTTTCATAAAATTGGCCTTTCGCCATTGGTCACAGATTCATGGAGCACCCCCAAACACATGTCACCGATTACAATGACCACCATCGTTTTGGTTCTTTATTTTCTTTTTTATCGTTTTTATGCCAAACGTATTTTAGCCCGAAAAGTCTTTGAACTAAATGATGATAACCCGACACCAGCCCACACCCTTCGTGATGATGTTGACTACATGCCCAGTAATAAATACGTTTTATTTGGCCATCACTATGCATCCATTGCAGGTCTCGCCCCCATGCTTGGCCCTGCCATTGCCGTGATTTGGGGTTGGGCACCTGCCTTATGTTGGGTCGTTCTTGGCACTTTATTGGTTGGTGCTGTGCATGATTTTTCTGCCCTTGTCCTTTCCATTCGCCATCAAGGTCAAAGTGTGGGCAGCATTGCCAAAGATGTGATTCACCCACGCGCTCGTATTTTGTTCTTATTGGTCATTTCTTTTCTTGTGGCTTTGGCTATGGGCGTTTTTATCTTGGTGATTGCAGGTTTAATGGCGGCACCAGACCCCAATAACATTGCCCCAACCTCTCATCCCGAAGCCGTCTTACCCACCTTTAGCCTCATGGTGATTGCCATGATGATTGGCTTCCTTATTTATAAAAAGAACCTGCCCATGTGGCCTTTGATTGCCATTGGTTTTGTGCTCATGATTTTAAGCACATGGTTTGGTCTCTCCCATCCAGTCGCAGGCGTGACTGCCTCCACATGGATTTGGACATTGTTGGCTTATGCCTTTGTCGCCAGTGTGTTACCCGTTTGGTTGTTGCTACAGCCCCGTGATTTTTTAAACTCCCTACTTCTATACTTGGCTCTCTTTGCCATGTTGATTGGTTTCTTTTTACTTTCACCTGATTGGGCTGCACCTGCCTTTAACCCTGAACCCATAGGTGCTCCACCGATTTTACCCTTTTTGTTTATCATCATCGCTTGCGGTGCTGTCTCAGGTTTTCATGGCTTAGTGGCCTCTGGTACAAGCTCCAAACAGCTCGATAAAGAAAGTGATGCGCCTTTTATTGGTTATGTGGGGATGATTGGTGAATCACTGCTCGCCCTTTTAGCCGTACTTGCCACCACCGCAGGCGCATTTGGTAGTCGGGCAGAATGGGAACAATTCTATATTTCATGGGATCAAGCCGCTGGTTTACATCAAAAACTAGGGGTGTTTATTCAAGGCAATGGCCACTTTTTAAGTCAACTTGGCATTCCCCTTGATATGGCGATGGCCTTTATCAGCGTCATTGTGGTGGGTTTTGCCATGACTTCTGTCGATACAGGCGCGCGCCTACTGCGCTTCAATGTACAAGAAATAGGCCAAACCCTTGGCCTGAAAGCACTCAATAACCGTTACCTTGCCACCGCTATTGCTGTCGCAGCCATTGGCTTTTTTGCCTTTTTTGAAATGAACGGCAAGCCTGCTGGTCTTTTCTTATGGACATTGTTCGGCACCACCAACCAAATTTTAGCAGGCTTAACCTTATTAACCGTCACCATTTACCTTTATCGCAAGAAGAAGCCTATTTGGTACACCTTATTACCCATGCTACTCGTGATGGGTGCAACTATTTCAGCAATGGTGATGGGTATGATTGATGCTTTTAGTCAACAGCAATGGCTTCTTGCAAGCGTGGCCAGTCTCATTTTCTTACTGGCCATCTGGGTGATTATTGAAGCTTGTATTGCTGTGCAACGTATTTACCAAGGATTTGAATCATGATGCAAAGTTTATCTATACTAATGATACCACCGGGACTCTTCATTGTTGTTGGCCTACTGGGCTGCCTCTTTTACCGACGAAAACTAGGACGTTTACTGATCATCGGTAGCTTTAGTTGCCTCTGGTTGATGAGCACTTTGCCCGTGCAAAATTTCTTAACCCACAGCCTTGAATCTCAATTTTCACCTCTGCCTGCCAGTAGTTTAAAAGCACAACGTTTTACTGGCCGTCACGATACCGCCATTGTTGTTCTTGGTGGTGGTATTTATGCCAAAGCACCTGAGTTTGAAGGTCAGCATGCACTCCAAGGTGATGCCTTGATGCGCACGATATATGCCGCAGATCTTGCCAAAAAAACAGGTTTGAGCGTTTATACAACAGGTGGTAAAGTTGGCCAAATGCATGAAGCTGAAGGCGTGGTCATGCAGCGAGTTCTCATCAAGATGGGTGTGCACCCCAAAAAAGTATTTGCAGAAATACTATCTAAAAACACTTGGGAAAATGCACGCAATATCAAAGCAGCCTTCAAACATGAACGCATCAAACACATCATTTTGGTGACCTCGGCTACCCATATGGCACGTGCGATTGATAGTTTTCGTCGTCATGGTTTAGACACTACAGCCGCACCTTGTGCTTATCGCACCAAGCATGACTCTTATCAATTTCGTGACTTTTTACCTAATGCCAGCATTCTTCAAGCATCCACGCAAGCATTGCATGAATACTTTGGTTTAATATGGTATCAAATCCATTATGATAAGCCCATCTTAGAAGATGACTAAGCATAAAACTTATTTTTAATCAGTCTAAGCATAAAATATCTATCCTTTGGAGGTAGGTGAATGAGTGATTCGTTACAACATGATGCATTAATGCAATTTATGGATCAAAACGCTGATTTATTTGCAGAAAACGCAGCATATATTGAAAATTTGTTTACAGATTATTTAGCCCAAGCTGATTCTGTTCCCAGTATCTGGGCCAAACGATTTGAGCAATTATTACAACAAGAAGTTCCCACCCAAGCCATTCAACAGCACCAAGAGGATTCATGCTTTAACCTTGGTGAGGTGGAATATCCATCACGGGCGATCTATTTAATTCAAGCTTATCGTCGGCATGGGCATTTACATGCACGGTTAGACCCACTGGGTCTACATCAGCCCACCATTAACCCAGAGTTAGAGCTCGCTTATTACGGTTTGAGTAATCAAGATTTAAGCCGAATGTTTCCCGTTGGGGATATGCAGGGTACCAAGCGGCAATCCCTCAATCATATTTTACAACGCTTAAAGAGCAGTTACTGCGGTACCATCGGCCCTGAGTTTATGCACATCACCAACTCACTTCAGCGCAATTGGCTACAGCAACACCTTGAGCAAGATCGCCCTGCTATTAATACTGAAAAAAGGCTGCACATTTTTAACAAGGTGATGCAATCCAGTGAGTTTGAAAGCTTTTTAGGTAGTCGCTATACAGGTCAAAAAAGGTTTTCATTGGAAGGTTGCGAAAGCCTTATTGTTGCGCTTGACCAAATCAACCAAAGTTCTGCTGGTTTTGAGATGAAAGAAGTGGTGCTGGGCATGGCTCATCGTGGCCGCTTAAATGTATTGGCCAACATCTTAGGCAAATCTATGCATGATATTTTTGCAGAGTTTGAAGGTAATCAGTTTGAAGAGTGCGCTGGCTCTGGTGATGTAAAATACCATCAAGGCTTCTCTTCAGATATTGATATTGACGGGCACAACCTGCATTTATCTTTGGCCTTTAACCCATCTCATTTAGAAATCATTAGCCCTGTGGTGCTCGGTTCAGTGCGCGCACGTCAATGTCGACACAACGACACAGAGAAAAAACAAATCATGGCTGTCCTTGTACATGGTGATGCTGCTTTTGCAGGTCAAGGTGTGGTCGCTGAGTCCTTTAATTTATCGCAACTCGAAGGCTTTCGCACAGGTGGTTCCATTCATATCGTGGTCAACAATCAAATTGGCTTCACAACCAACCCCTTTGATGCACGTTCTTCATCCTACTGCACCGATATTGCTAAAATGGTCGAAGCTCCCATCTTCCATGTGAATGGAAACGACCCTGAGGCTGTGGCTTATGTTTGTCATTTGGCTGTCGAGTTTAGGCAACGATTTCAAAAAGATGTGGTCATTGATATTGTCTGTTTTCGCCGTCATGGCCACAATGAAAACGATACCCCCACAGTGACCCAGCCTTTGATGTATGACCGCATCAAAGACATCCCTCCCCTTGATAGAAGCTATGCCCAAGTCTTGATTGAACAAGGAATTTTAAGCGAAGATAAAGTCAGCCATAAAATCAAAGAATACCGCGATAACCTTGATGATATTCGCCGACAACACCAATCACCAACAGGAGAAAACAAAAGCCTGAATGGTCAATGGTCGAGCTATCAACGCCAAGAAATATCTGAAGTAATCACCGCTGTGAAAGCAACAAAACTACGTTCGATTGCACGACGTATTTTTCAATTCCCCAAAGACTTTAATCCTCATGAAAAGATTCAAAAAGTCTATGAAGCCCGCTTAGCGATGATCGAAACCAAGCAAGATATTGATTGGGGATGTGCTGAGATGTTGGCTTATGCTACCTTACTTGATGAAGGTGGATGGGTTCGCTTATCGGGTCAAGATTCAGGACGTGGTACTTTTTTTCACCGTCATGCCAGTGTTTATGATCGTTTAACAGGTCAAAAAATTCATACCCTCTCGGCAAGCAAACGCGAAGCATCTTCACGCTTCATTATTGTCGATAGTATCCTCAGCGAAGAAGCGGTCATGGCTTATGAATATGGTTACTCTGTAGCTGAGCCTAAAGCTTTAACCATTTGGGAAGCGCAATATGGTGATTTTGCCAACAATGCCCAAGTGGTCATTGATCAATTTATTTGTTCAGGGGAATCGAAATGGGATCGCATGTCTGGCTTGGTGCTTTGGTTGCCTCACGGTTACGAAGGCCAAGGTGCTGAACATTCTTCAGCACGTTTAGAACGTTTCTTACAATTATGTGCAGAAAACAACATGCAAGTCTGTTATCCCACCACTCCAGCCCAATTATTTCATCTACTTCGTCGTCAATACCACAGCAAAGTACGCAAACCATTGATCATCATGGGGCCTAAAAGCATGTTGCGTCAGAAGCTATCCTTTTCAAGCTTAGATGAATTATCAAAAGGTCAGTTCGAGCCTTTGTTTCAAGATCATGGTGTTGACTTTGGCCGTGTTCGTCGTGTGCTCATATGCAGTGGTAAAGTGTATTATGACCTCTTGGCCGCCAGAGAAGAGCAACAGATTAAAGATATTGCTATCTTACGCATTGAACGCTTATACCCATTTCCAGATCAACAGTTACAAGATATTTTAAAGAATTATCATGCCGCATCTGAAGTCATTTGGGTACAAGAAGAACCTGAAAACCAAGGGGCATGGGATCAAATCAAACACATCTTGACCCGAACTTTATTACCTCAACACAAAATTAGTCATATTGCGCGTCCTGCCTCAGCAGCTCCCGCAGTGGGTACGATGAAACGCCACCAACAACAACAGCAAGATTTATTAGACCGCGCGCTTAGAACAAGGAGAAATTTGCATGGAAATTGAAGTTAAAGTACCCACTTTAGGTGAATCTGAAACTGAAGCAACGCTGGTTTCCTGCCTCAAAAAAGTCGGAGATCATATTGAGGTTGATGATATCATTGCTGAAATAGAAAGTGATAAAATCACCATGGAAGTCACTGCCGCTGAATCGGGTATCCTCAAGGCATGGCATTTTTATGCCAATGATACGGTCACACCGGGTGAAATCCTTGCCATCATCGAAACCGACCAAAACCGACGCAGTATTATGCAAACGGTAAAGAAAGCACTGCCGATCAAAAAACGTGAAGTGGCCGTACAAGAAGAAGCTTCTTTACCTCAAGACGAACCCATCGACAGACAAGAGAACAGCGCGCCCACCGAACGGGTACGCATGAGCCGCTTGCGCCAAAACATTGCCCAACGCCTCAAGGATGCCCAACACACAGCTGCCATTTTAACCACTTTTAATGAAGTGAATATGCAAGGCGTAATGGAACTACGCAGTAAATACCGTGAGCAATTTAAAGACCATCACGGTGTTGACCTTGGTTTGATGTCTTTCTTTGTTAAAGCCTGTGTGGAAGCTCTCAAACATCACCCCATTATCAATGCCAGTATTGAAGGCCAAGACATTGTTTATCATCACTACAATGATATAGGTATTGCCGTTGCCTCTAAAAAAGGATTGGTTGTCCCTGTGCTACGTCATGCCCAAAACATGGGTTTTTCCGATATTGAACGCGGTATTCAAGCTTTTAGTGAAAAAGCCAAAACCAATCATCTCATGCCCGATGATCTCAAGGGTGGAACTTTCTCAATTAGTAATGGTGGTATTTTTGGCTCACTCATGTCCACGCCAATTCTCAACCCACCCCAAAGTGCTATTTTAGGCATGCACAACATTCAAAAACGTGTGATCGTTGAAAATGATGAAATGGTCATTCGCCCCATGATGTATTTGGCCTTATCGTATGATCATCGCCTCATTGATGGCAAAGATGCCGTCCAGTTTCTTTCTGAAGTCAAAGAAATGATCGAATACCCTGCCAAAATGATTTTAGATATTTAATCAGCTCGTCATTTGCAAAGATGACGGGCTTTCATCATAACATCAGTTAACCATCACTATATTTAGGAGAAACACATGTTGAAATGTTTATTATGGGATGTCGATGGCACACTCGCAGATACTGAGCGTGATGGTCACCGTGTCGCTTTCAACAAAGCTTTTGATGAAGCGGCTATTGAACGTCACTGGGATATTCCCACCTATGGAAAATTACTGGAAGTCACTGGTGGTAAAGAGCGCATTAAAACAGACTTTGGCGACAAGCTTTCGACACAAGAGATTGCCCAGCTACACGCACGCAAAACTTTTTTTTACCAAGAACTGATCCAACATGGTCACATTCCTTTGCGTGCAGGTGTACAGCGTTTATTAGAAGAAGCTAAAGACGCTGGCCTCATACTGGGTGTGGTCACCACCACCACCCCTTCAGCATTGGAAGCTTTGGTTGTGCATACTTTAGGCGAAGCATGGTTAAAGACCTTTGCGGTGATGGCTGCGGGCGATATTGTCCCTGCGAAGAAGCCAGCACCTGATATTTATGATTATGCTTTAAATGCGTTGGGACTGAATGCATCCGATTGCTTGGCCATTGAAGACTCTTACAACGGTGTGATGTCCGCAACCCAAGCAGGCATTAAAACCTTGATCACCATCAATGACTACACAGCCAAGCAAGACTTTTCTACCGCTGAACTTGTGGTTTCAGAATTGGGCGAACCAGACCGTAAAGCCATCACTATTTATCACAATCCACATCAGCTCAAAGCACACCACATCAGCCTGCAAGACTGCCACGCCCTGTTTCAAAAATAATCACCCAAATCGTCATTAAAAAAGGGGGAGCGTTTCTCCCCCTAGTCGGAGCCACTCCATGTTCGTAGATAGCCATTGTCATTTAGACTTTGAACAGTTTGACCGTGATAGAGAAGAAGTTTTAGCCCGTGTGGAAAAAGATTTGCACTGGGCTGTGGTGGTGGGTGTCGATCTCGAACACTTTCCACGCATCACCAAACTCATAGAAAACAATAAAAAATTATATTGCAGTGTTGGCATTCACCCCAACCATGAAGTCACACACGAAGCCAGTGCAGAGAAACTCGTTCAATTGGCACAACATCCACGCTGTGTGGCGATGGGTGAAACAGGTATGGATTTTTTTCGTGATCACGTCAGCCAGGACTTACAAACAGCACGCTTTCGCACCCACCTGCAAGCGGCCAATAAAGCCCATAAACCTGTGATTGTGCATATGCGCCAAGCCGATGAACCGACCTTGCAAATATTAGCAGAAGAAAATGTGCAAGCTTGCGGTGGTGTGATGCACTGTTTTTCTTCCACTGTGGATGTTGCCAGACGCGCCCTAGATATGGGTATGTATATTTCTTTTTCAGGCAATATCACCTTTAAGAATAGCGTAGAACTACGCGAAGTCGTTAAATTTGCGCCCCAAGATCGTTTTATGATTGAAACTGACTCACCTTTTTTAGCTCCCGTACCCAAGCGAGGTAAACGCAATGAACCCAGTTATGTGCAGTATGTGGCGCAATGTGTGGCTGAAACACGTCAAATGACTTTAGAAGATGTCGGTGCAATCAGCACAAAAAATGCCGCAACTTTATTTAAGGTGACGCAATAATTTATCTTTTTTATGCTTTGCTCGCCTTTCTTTAAAAAAACAGCGCAATAACGAGGATGATTGCTCTGCTAACAGCGGTGTGATCACCTCCACTTGATGATTCAAGCGTGTATCATCAAGAACCTGATACAAAGAATGCACTGCACCTGTTTTGGGTTCAGGTGCAGCATACACCAAGGTTTGAACCCTTGCTTGCAACAGCAAGCCTGCGCACATCAAACATGGTTCTAAACTCACATACAGCGTGCTTCCTGTTAAACGATAGTTTCCGACATGTTTGGTAGCTTCTCGAATCACCAACATTTCAGCATGTGCCGAAGGATCAGACAACGTAATCGGTGCATTGCGTGCTTTAAAAACCTGACCATCCTCTAAAACCAACACCGCACCCACAGGCACTTCCCCAGCCAAAGCCGCTTGTTTGGCTTCTTCCAAGGCAAGTTGCATATAAGAAGAATGATCCTTCACTTCCGAGCATCCACCAAGTCACGCAAACTTTCACCGAGCATATTATAAGCCAACACCGTGATTAAAATAGCCATACCTGGGTAAAAAGATAACCACCAAGCAAATTCAAGATAGTCTTTGCTTTCTGTTAAAATATTTCCCCATGATGGATCTGGCGGCTGCACACCCAAACCAAGAAAGCTTAAGCCCGACTCCAACAACACCGCACCTGCAATGCCTAAAATAGCTGAGACCAATACAGGGCCAATCGCATTGGGTAATAAATAAGCATAAATTAAGCGCAATGGCTTCACACCCAAGCTCTCTGCCGCTTGAATAAATTCACGGTCACGCAAGGATAAAAATTCTGCCCGCAACAAACGCGCCACCCCCATCCATGATGTTAAACCAATGATAATCATGATATTCCAAATCGAAGGTTCCAGAAAAGCAATGACTGCCAAAATCAAAAAGAAGGTTGGAAAGCACAGCATCATATCGGTTAAGCGCATTAAAATCATATCAACTGTGCCACGCATATAACCCGCTACGGCTCCAATACAAACACCCACAAACAATGAAATACCCACAGCCACAAAACCAACTGCCAGTGAGACCCGCGCTCCGTAAAGCATCCGACTCAATAAATCTCGACCCAATGAATCCGTACCACACCAATGTTGCCAAGAAGGTGGCTTTAAAATCATCGCCACATCAATATCCTGTGGATCATAAGGCGAAAGCCAAGGTGCAAAAACAGCAAGTACCACGATAAGACACACCACACTGGCACTACTTTTTAAAGCCCAATCATTCATGATGATGAACTCATGCGAATACGAGGATCAACCCAAGCATAACTTAAATCAGCCACAAGATTTCCAATCAAAGTGAGAACCGCCCCGATCACCGTTAAGCCCATCACCAAAGGATAATCTCGCATCAACACCGATTCATAAAACAACAATCCCAAACCTGGAATTGAAAATAATTGCTCAATAATCACAGAACCACCGATCAAACCCGGAATAGACAAGCCCAACAGTGTAATCACAGGCAACAAGGCATTCTTCAAAGCATAACGATAATGAACCCGCCTTTCAGGTACGCCCATCGCTCTCGCACAGGTGATATAATCGCTATGAATGACATCCAGCATCCCTGAACGCATAAAACGACTCATGCCTGCCAACCCACCCACAGCAGAAACAAAAACAGGCAATAGTAAATGCTGCATTAAATCCCATTGTGCTTGCCAAAAACCCATTGTCTCGTAGTTATGGGCATGCAAACCAGAAATAGGTAACCATTGCCACTCCACCCCCAACCAAATCATCAATAACAATCCCAGCCAAAATGAAGGCATGGCAAAGGCAACAAACACACAAACCGTCATGGCTCGATCAAAAAATCTTTTTTGATGCACAGCCGAAAAGACCCCAATAGGAATGGCTAATAGAAGCACAAACAACATCGCCAATACATTCATCCACAAGGTGATCGGCAAGCGTTCTAAGACTTTATCCAACACAGACCGATGATCTGCTGCAAAGCTATCGCCAAAATCCAATTGCACCAAACGCTGCAACCATTCCCAATATTGAATGTGAAGGGGTTTATCTAAGCCGTAATAAATACGCATTCGCTCAATATCATCGGCAGAAATACGCGGGTTAAATTCTTGACCCGGTATCCCTGCATGACCGGGAGCAAGGTGAATCATGGCAAAAGAAAGAAGACTAATACCCAACAGTAAAGGCAGCATTCCCAACAAACGTTTTAAAATATATTTTGGCATAAGCGCAAATCATGACTGATGGTGCATTTGATGAAAAGTGATTAAAAAAGATTCAAGATGCTTTCCTTCAGAATATTTCAAGTTATCCTTGAGTGCATGCCATCTATTGAATTTAATGAAGATCAACGCCAAGCCATTTACAGTGTCATTCAACAACGCCGCGATATGCGTCATTTTTGTAAAAACAGTCAAGTCGATCCTGATGTTTTAAAACGCATCTTAATGGCTGCACATCAAGCCCCTTCTGTTGGCCTCATGCAACCTTGGCGCTTTATTCGCATCCAAAGCGCGAAAATTCGCCAAGAGGTCATTCATCTTGTTGAAGAAGAAAGACAAAAAACAGCCGCACTCATGGATCATCGGCAAGCTGAATTTTTACAATTAAAAATTTCAGGGATTGAAGACTGTGCCGAACTGATTGCTGTGGTACTGGCTCCTGATGATGGCACCGTGTTAGGCCGACGCACCATGCCCCAAACCATGGCTTTATGCTCTGCCTCATGCGCTATTCAAAATATGTGGCTGGCCGCTCGTGCAGAAAATCTTGGTATGGGCTGGGTCTCTTTCTTTCAACCCCAAGACATCGCAGAACTGTTAGCATGCCCGCAAGGGTCTAAGCCCATTGCCTTATTATGCCTTGGCCCTGTGCAACAATTTTATGATCGACCCATGCTCGAACAACTCGATTGGCGACACCCTGAAAACTTTGAAAAAGTGTATGCAGAAGACCAATACCCAGTCTAAAGAAATCAAATATTATTAAAAACATTGCAATTAAAATTTCTCATGCTTAAATTCTTCTCAACAAGAAGGGAATCTTTTTTTAACTCATAGGAGAATAATTTATGTCTAAATTACTTTTAGCAAGTGTACTCGCCATCGGCCTTGTGATGCCAATGCAAGCCAGTGCAGGAGAAATGTCTAGTGTATCACTTATTTTACAAAAGCTACGTACAGCTATGAGTAGCACCAAAGATTTTGATGAATTAGAACGTGCAGGTATGCCTAGAGAGTCAGTCGAGCGCATGCGTCGTGCCATGAACATCAAGATTAAACAATTAACCGATGAAGCGGTTGATTTAATTCGCGCTCTTTAACATCAAATAGCTTTCAATTTTCTAAGTTTTTTCAATAAAGATATTCACCATTCGCCTGAAAAACAGCCTAGGAGGCTGTCCAATAATGAAGATCGTAGCGAGGGAAAGTGAGATTGAGTTGGATTTTCGCCCCATTTGAAGCGAATAGCAGGGACTATTTAACGATAATGGGGTGGAAATACGGCCAATATCCGCTTTTACGCAGTA
>JAUZRG010000102.1 GCA_030950585.1 Mariprofundaceae bacterium
TTCGTCGTATAAATTTTGTGTGTTTTAAGCTTCAAGCCTAAACAGCAGGGGCAACTTAATTTTTGGGAAGATGTCATGCCCACACTCTAACAAGCATGAGCCTTTGGTGAATACGGGGAATCACTGAAGCCCAGTACCAAATATTTTTACTACACCTGATTTCTTTCCCAATACTGAATTGAAGACTTAAGACCTTGTCTTAAGTTGTATTTAGGAAAAAACACCACTTCATTTTGCAAGCGCTTTACAGCACCCACCAGTAGCGAGGGTTCTGACTGAGGCATGGGAATAGCTCCAAAATCAATTCCTCCTGAATAATTTGTACCTTTTGCGATGAGTTTTATTACACTCTTAAGACTGACAGCTAAACCGCTAGCGATATTTATATCACCCTGAACTTCACTGTTTAATAAATGAACAAAAGCACTAGAGACATCTTCCACATGCATAAAGTCACGAATCTGTGTACCCTGTGAACATTTTACCGTCTTTTGACGCAGCATAGAGCAGATAATACTTGGGACAAAACGACTAGAGCCCTCTTGGGGTCCATATAGGTGAAATACTCTTCCCCAAGCATGACTAATGTTATTTAGATCACAGTAACATTGAACAATACTATTTAAACTGTTTTTACACGTACCGTATAAAGTATTTGGAATAAGTGGCGTCAATCCCTCGACGCAATAACCATGCTTCCAGTCATATTCAGCACATGTTCCAGCAAAGACCGTTCGCTTTCCACCAAATTGATGAAAATATTTTAGAAGGCTGAGGCTAGCTTGTACCCATCGTAAGTTGTTTTCAGTCGTCCAAAATTCTCCATGTGTGACATCCCATGCAAGATGAAGGAGGTGTGATGGGCGTACGTCTGAAAACAGTTTTTTTTGCTGTGCTTCATCTAAAAGATCACAAGTATGAAAAAAAAGATTACTTTTCTGAAGAGGAAAAGCATCATGTCTTGATGAAGTGAGATGAACCTCATAACCTAATTTAAGTAAGGCAAGAACCGTATGATTGCCGATAAAACCAGTGCCTCCTGTTACAATGACTCGTTTCATTGATCAGTAGCTCTCATAAAGCTCATCTTTTTCAGTGATACTGCTGATAGGTAAAGGCCAAGAAATATTAAATAAAGGGTCATTCCATCTTATTCCTCTAGCAGCCTCAGGAGCATAGTAGGTAGACATTTGATAAAGCACTTCAGTGTTATTGGCAAGAGTTTGAAACCCATGAGCAAAGCCTTTAGGAATATATAGAGCTTTCCTATTATCAGAAGATAATTTGATACCAAAGGATTGTTTGTAGGTGGCAGAGTTGCATCGCAAGTCTATGATTACATCGTAGATCGCACCCATGGTACAGCGAACAAGTTTCACCTCACTATACGGGTCTTTTTGATAATGCATGCCACGCACTGTACCCTCCTTAGAGTTAAAAGAAATATTAGATTGAACCCAATCTGTATTTAGATCAATTTTATCAAATTCTTTTTGACAAAAATTTCTAGCAAAAAAACCGCGTTCATCCTTTATCTTTTCAGGCATAACAACATATGAACCAGACAAGGATGTTCCTTCAATAATCACTAAAACACCTTTACTTCTGGGATTGGAACGATAAATTTTCCGCCCCAGTCCCTAACTATAGCCATTTGATCCATGATTTCATTTTTTAAATTCCATGGGAGAATTAATATATAATCGGGTTTTTCTTCGATTATTTTTTCTGGAGAAAAGATTGGGATATGGGTTCCTGGTAAGTATTTACCTTGTTTGTGGGGGCTTAGATCTACTGTGAATTCGAGTAATTCTGAACCTATGCCACAGTAGTTAAGTAGAGTGTTTCCTTTTGCAGGTGCACCATATCCAGCCACTCTTTTACCTCTTTGTTTTACATCGATAAGAAACTCTAATAGTTTCAATTTGGTTTCCACAACGCGATCAGAGAATGCTTCATATGTTGATATATTAGTTAGCCCACCATTGATTTCAGTTTCCCTAAGGTTAGCAATGCTTTTTTCAATCAATTTTGAAGTATCTTCCGTATGTTTGGCAAAAATACGAAGAGAACCACCATGTGTTGGAAGCTCTTCAACATCAAAAAGTGTCAACCCGTGGTAAGCAAAGACCTTTTCTACAGTGATAAGCGATAGGTAGGAGAAATGTTCATGGTAAACCTGATCAAATTGACCATTTTCTATTTGGCGCAGAAGGTGAGGGAACTCCATAGTGATGACGCCATTCGATTTTAGTGCAATTTTCAACCCTTCGACAAAATCGTTCAGGTCAGGAACATGGGCTAATACATTATTCCCTAATAACAAGTCAGCTTTTTTACCCTTTGAAACAAGTGCTTTAGCAGTTTGAATACCAAAAAATTTCACCCAAGAAGGAACGCCCTTCTCTTCAGCAACTTGTGCCACATTAGCTGAAGGCTCAATACCAAGAACAGGCACATCAGCATTTAAAAAGTACTGTAGTAAGTAACCATCATTACTGGCTACTTCAATAACCTGACTGGACGCATTAAAGTCAAATCGTTCAATCATCATTTCTGTATATTTTTTTGAATGTTTTAACCAACTCTCGGAATATGAGGAAAAGTAAGCATACTCGTCATTGAAAATGTTTTCAGGGCTCTCGCACTCTTGTAATTGAACCAAAAAGCAGGATGGGCAAACTTGAGCATGTAATGGGTAAAAAGGCTCCATATCCAAAAGGTCTTTTTTTTTCAGGTTTGCATTTGAAATTGGAGACATACCTAAATCACAAAAGGTACTACTCAGTTTTTCATCACAAAAACGACAGGCGTTACTCATTATCTTTTCCTTTTGCCATAAAGCGAATAATTTGTTTCATCGTTATTTCCTTCATATTAGATCCCTGTGCCTGACTCCTATGCCATTCAACTATCCAACATAGTGCTGTTTCTAGGTCGAGTGTAGGTTCCCACTGTAATTTATATTTTGCTTTAGAGCAGTCGAGCTTTAGGTGGTGCGCTTCGTGAGGTTGAACACCACTATCATGAGTCCATGTTGCTCCGTTTCCCCATTTTTTAGTTAACGTATTCACAATCCATGATACTGGTTTTGCATCAGCGTCGTTAGGACCAAAGTTCCACCCCTCAGAAAATGCTTTTTCTTCGTAGAGCTTCTCCGCAAGACGCAGGTATCCTGACAATGGCTCAAGAACATGTTGCCAAGGTCGAATTGCGTTAGGGTTCCTTATTTCAACAGGCCTTTCTTCTTCAAATGACCTAATCATATCAGGAATTAAACGATCCAATGCCCAGTCACCGCCACCTATTACATTGCCTGCTCTTGCTGTCGCAATATTTGTTTGGCAGGAATCATTAGTAAAAAATGACTGGCGATATGCTGATACAATTAACTCGGAACAGCCCTTGCTGTTTGAGTAGGGGTCATAGCCTCCCATGGGCTCTGTTTCACGGTAACCCCAAGCCCACTCCTGATTTTCATAACATTTATCACTCGTGATGATCACGGCACTTTTTACGCATGTTGAAAGGCGAATTGCTTCTAATACATTGACTGTTCCCATAACATTGCTTGAGTATGTTTCAACTGGGTTTTCATATGATGGACGTACCAATGCTTGAGCAGCTAAGTGAAATACAATTTCAGGCTGAACTTCCTGAATCACACACTTCATTTTCTCAAGATCGCGGATATCTCCAATAATAGACCTCATGTCTGTGGCAACAGAAGCTGCTTCAAAAAGGCTAGGTGTTGTTGGTGGAGATAAGGCATACCCTGTTAGGTCGGCTCCGACACGCTGTAACCAAAGTGAAAGCCAGCTACCTTTGAAGCCAGTATGCCCTGTCAGAAGAACTTTCTTTCCTTTCCAAAAATTAGGGTTCATGGCCATGATTTCCATGGTGCTTTTCCTGTTGCCCAGAGTTCCTCTAAATAATTCTTATCTCGGAGGGTATCCATGGGTTGCCAAAAACCTCTATGTTTGTAAGAGTTTAACAGACCTTCACTAGCTAAGTTCTGAAGGGGTTCGGCTTCCCAAGAGGTGTCATCATCAGAAATATAGTTTAAAACTTTAGGGGAGAGAACAAAAAAACCAGCATTTATCCAACCACCGTCACCCTCGGGCTTCTCTTGGAAACCCTGTATAGAGTCACCTTTTAAGGTTAGTGACCCAAAACGTCCGGGTGGTTGTGCAGCTGTGAGTGTCGCCAGTGACTGGTTTGACTGATGAAATGCCACAAGTTCCTTGATGTTGACATTTCCAACCCCATCGCCATATGTGAAACAAAAGTCTTTATCGCCTAGATATTTAGAAATACGCTTTAGTCTTCCACCTGTCATGGTTTTAGCACCAGTGTCAACTAAAGTAACCTTCCATGGTTCTGACATATTCTGATGAATTTCCATGGAGTTTTTATTTGTAAAGTCAAAAGTTACGTCAGAAGTGTGGAGGAAATAATTCGCAAAATATTCCTTTATTAAATAGCCTTTATAACCCAAGCAGATAATAAAATCATTGAAGCCATATGAGCTGTAGGTTTTCATAATATGCCATAGTATTGGCATACCACCCACCTCCACCATGGGCTTTGGTTTTGAGCTAGTCTCTTCACTTATCCGAGTTCCAAGGCCACCAGCCAATAAAACAACTTTCATGTGTTTTTCTCCAAGTCTATAAAGTTTTTAGTTTACTATGGATGATGAGCAACGACTTTTGACACATCTTTCAGCTTTTATTTTGACCGCATAAAAAAGTCAGGTGGCCTGCTATCTAGTGCATCTTCATTATAATACGGGTCATTGACAGTTAATTTTCCCCATTTTTTTAAAAACATGTCAATTTCATCATTTGGAACAAATGCTTCTCTTGATACGGACTCAAAATGTAAAAGTTCAGCATGAGGCGTGTAAACAATTCTAAACCCAGATGAGTATACTTTAAGACAGTAATCAATGTCGTTATAATTTATGCGAAACTCTTCCCCATAGCCCCCAACCTTTTTGAAAACCTCTGTAGGAGTCAACATGCATGCGCCAGTGACAGCCATCCAGTTCCTGACAGCGACAGTACTAAAGAGGTAACCAGGGTCATGCCTTGGAAAGTTTTTACGTACATGATCAGGAAGACCATCACAGAAGGATACTCCAACATGCTGGAGGCCACCATGTTCAAAAAGAAGCTTAGCCCCGACAACGCCAACCCCTTCTTTCTGCCCCTGTTCAAGTAAGGCTTCCAACCAGTCTTGTGCAATAACTTCTATATCATCATTGAGAATGAGTAAGTATTCTCCAGAGGCTTCTTTCGCGCCCATATTAATTTTTTTGGCGATATTTACATCTCCAAAATATGTGATTAACTTGCAATCTATTGTCTGAAGAAAATTAATCAGGGAGCTGTCGAGATCACCATTGTCAATGACTACAAATTCGATGTTTTGATAACTTGAATTATTTAAAACTGATAAAATACAATTTTCCAGAAGAAAAACATCCTTCCCTCGAAGCTTAACTTTTTTACCAGCTGTAGGAATAATAATGGATATTAATGGTGACTTATCTAAATGATATCGAATATTAAAACAACCAGGGTAAGCACTTACTTTGACATCAGCTCTTTTCCCTTGCCTTAGGGTCATGTCCTTAAGCCCTTTGACTGCAGAACCAAGAACATAGTCTTTACTATCCATACTTGTTGCCGTTGATCCTGGAATTGCGCGCCAATGGTATAGTATCTTTGGTACATGCTGAATGTTTTTGGCTTTTTCAACGAACCTTAAAACGAAATCATAGTCCTGTGCGCCATTACACTCGGGTCGAAACCATCCTGTTTGGTCTGCTATGCTTTTACGGTA
The DNA here is from genome assembly GCA_030950585.1 of Mariprofundaceae bacterium. Classification (GTDB taxonomy): domain Bacteria; phylum Pseudomonadota; class Zetaproteobacteria; order Mariprofundales; family Mariprofundaceae; genus JAUZRG01. Next base: position 5,851 of record JAUZRG010000102.1, read on the forward strand.
GCAAGCAAAGTGAGCTGTATACATACAAGACTCAAGGTATTCAGGAGACCAGTCTGGCTTGAAAAAAGGCTCATATCGTTTGCCATCAACAGTAATTTTATCCTCATCACTATAAATCATATCTATGGATGAGTCATGGTTGAGGAGCTTTGCAAATTCAAAAAGTGCTTCTGGGGAAATTAGGTCATCATTGTCCATTAGGCAATAAAACTCTCCAGATGAAAGTTCTAGCGCACTATTTGTTGCCTTGGATATATGGCCATTTTCTTTTCTAAATATTAACTTTATTCGTTTATCTCGCTCTTGGTACTCCTCAAGCACCTTCCGTACATGTGGATCGGTTGAAGCATCATCAGCTAAGCAAAGCTCCCAATGAGGGTAAATTTGATTTAAAACGGACTCAAGCATTTCTCTTAGCCAATTCTCTTTGACATTGTAAACTGGAACGACAAGTGAAAAGAGGGGGGTATAAGCAAACTTTTGAAGATCGGATAGCATAGTCGTTCTTTGATCTTTAGTGAGTGTGGTTCGCTCGATATATTCGTGATAACGACGGTCACTTTCAGATGGTGGAAGGTCACCTCTGAAGAATGCAGTGTTATGAATGGCTGAGTTTGGCGTAAGTTTAAAAAATGAGCGGTACCAGCTATTCTCTACCCCCATCATTCTGCTCAAATAATCAGCAAGCCTTAACCGTAATTGGTGAACACCAACCAGCTTAGCAAGAGAAAAAGTACGCTTAATAGCATGTGCAAAGATAATAGGATTATATATTGATCTAATGTTGAAGCAATTTATCGAAAATTTTGCAGTCGTATCAATAGGATCAAACCTCAAGCTCTTACATTTTTTAGGAATATAAATGAATTTTTTAATAATGGTTTCACCAGCTTTACACATTCCTAGGGAAACTGATGAACTTTCAGTAAAGTTATATGGAGTTCCTATGTATAAAGTGACTTGTCCTACAGTATCTGAGTTCATCACTACGACGAACTCACACCAGCCAGTTGGAAATTGGGAATCGACCTTAAACTGAGGGTCATTTTTTGTAGCTTCCCATTCAAACTGAGGTTTTTCTATTTTTTTTAATTCATGAACAGGATTAATTAGCATTGCTATCCTTCACAGTACTTTTAATTATGTTTTTACGATCTTGTGAGCCCAGCCATATAAATGGGCCAAAGCGTTTTGATATAAGGTTTCTAGTCAAATCTTGAAGCTGAGAATTGTGTGAATCTTTAGTTGCAAGAGATAATTCAAGGTTAGTGATATGTAAGTCTTTAGCAGCACTCGAGGATTCAAGGTTAGTGATATGTAAGTCTTTAGCAGCACTCGAGGATTCAAGGTTAGTTATATGTAAGTCTTTAGCAGCACCTGAGGATTCAAGGTTAGTGATGTTAATGATGTGTTGACGCTTGAGTTCAGAGAGTGTTTTTGAGTGGGTATTGAGCCTATCTGACTCCATAATAGACCGCTCTAAATTAAGGATTTCAGCAAAGTTTACTTTATCAGCATTCAATGCTTGGTATAGCCTTTTTACCCAGCTACTAATAGCCTCATCTTTTTCCATAGTGAAATCACTCACTATACAATGCCGAAGGTTTGGAGACAAAAAGTCGTCAACTAACCTATCCGAACCTTTTATGCTTAATGGTCGTTGAATAGACAAGTTCCCTGATATTTTTTCAACAACCTCACTCCAGTTAGTAAGCAATGATTGATATGAAACGAAAACCCTATCTTTACCTCTAGTAGACCTTTCAGCTTCGATCATATATCGTAACCAAAGAGAATAAGCTTCAGTATGTGTTATTCCATCTCGTTTATGGAGAGATTCAGCCACTTCGACTGGATTGCGAAGAATTATTATAAATCTAGGCTCACTATCTATAGATGAAAAAACTTCATTCCATATAGGTAAAAGACGACATATCCTTGGGTCTTTCAAACCCCATAGTGGCACTTCAATAAATTCCTTTCTAACAATGGAGATAAGTCTTTTTTTGAATAAATCCATCCCTGAATGCTGCCACCATTCAAAAGGTAGTGAAGATGAATCTTTCCAACTGCTACCAAAAAAAGAAAAAATTTGATCATGCAAATCAATGATGTCTGCATGCTCCCAAAAGCCTTTTTTATTATCCGACTGCGCAGGAAGAAGGTGTTTTCCAAAATCAACCCCCAACAATTCTAACACCCCAGCAAGCGCAGATGTCCCGCTGCGGTGCATGCCTAGCACAATTAATGCATCGCTCCTCATTTTCTAACAAACCTTACCATCAATTGACCACGTGGGTGTTTCCAATCACCTACTAGCTCGATATCCCAAGGCAATCCCTTTATAGAGTTAGATAATTTAGAAAACTTAAAATGATAAGGATCCGAAAATGGAAAAGTAATAACCCCCCCCTGCTCATGCATCAATGAATCATCCTCAGACCTATCCTCAGGACAGATAAAGAATGTGGCGAACAATACGGCACCTTCTTCTGTTGCTCTAGCAAGTTCAATAAGACAAAGTCTCAAGTAAGCTAAAGGTAAATGCGTAAAAACTGATATTGCTAGGGCCATGCTGAACTTCACATTAAATTTATTAACTCGAAAAAGATCATCTATCAGTAAATTTTTTACGGGCAACTTATCTTTTAACTCTTGTGATAACTCACGGTCATAACCAGCTTTTATCAATGATTCGTTCATGTCTATGCCAAAGTAATTTCCCTCATCTAGCCACGATACAAAGAAACGTCCTCCGCGCATACAGCCACATCCAACATCAAGAAATTGCATGCTTGGCTTTAACCCAAAATCTTTCATGAAATTAAATTGCAGTGAGCCTATTTCATCCCAATAGCTGCCTACAAAATTCCTGTGTTCATTACCTTCAAGTTTTTCATCAGTTAATTTCTTATGGTAATCATTAATGCTCATTTTCTAATCCTGAATCCTGTCTTGCCCAGTTTAAATCTACTAAACCAGCTGTAAATAGCTCCTGTGGTGCATCGACTTTGAAAGAAAAAGCGTCAACAATCCTATGGAGGAAGGTGTTTTCTCCATTTATGTCACCCATAACTCCGGCGTTAAAAAAGTATTGGCCTGGTAAAAGCAAACACTCGAAATCAAACCTGATATCAATCTTAGTTCCTGAACTGATTTCTTTTTCCCCCTCAACATCCCAAGCAGAATGCGACATTAAACCGCTTACTTCAACGCCTCGAGTTGTCTTTATCATAGCCCCCCATTTCACACTAAGCGAACCTTTCAAGAACTTAACATGATAGCATATACGGTATTTTCTCCCCATATAGAGAATGTTAACCAAGTCACCACTCATATTTTCCAATCGGATGTTAGAAATAACACATCGACTCTTATCGCCATACTCAATCATGCTTTGAGATAATGAATTTCTATCATATTCAATCTCTACTGCTTCATCCTCTTCTTTATAACTCGAGCTCTCAGAGTTTCTTATGGCTTCTTTATCTTCTTCAGACCCATAAATAAATTTATGATAAAGTGAAGCTACATGTTTCGGAGTTCCTGAAGACAGGGCATAGCCTGAATCTAGCATCATTGCATGATCACAAATCTCAACAACTGTTTGAATACTGTGAGAGACAAAAAGAATAGTCGCCCCTCGTTTTTTGATTGCTTCAATTCGTGAAAAGCACTTTCTCTGAAATACCTCATCACCTACGGCCAAAGCCTCATCAATAATAAGAATATCTGGTTCAACATTAATAGCGACAGCAAATGCAAGTCGCACTAACATCCCACTAGAGTAAGTTTTCACAGGCTGGTCAATAAAGTCACCAATATCAGCAAAAGCAACAATCTCATCATACTTGGCATCAATTTCTTCTTTGGATAAACCAAGAATAGTCGCATTCATGTAGACGTTTTCTTTACCCGTAAATTCAGGGTTAAAACCTGCGCCAAGCTCTAGTAAGGCAGCCACACGACCATTAACTTCAACAGTGCCTGATGTCGGGGCTAATGTGCCACAGATGATTTGCAATAAGGTTGATTTTCCTGAGCCATTACGGCCAATAATACCAACGGTTTCGCCTTTTTTGATTTCAAAAGAAACATCGTCTAAGGCTTTGAACTCACGATAAAACTGTTTACGCCCACGCCATAAGGTTTGTTTTAACCTATCCTGTGGCTTGTCGTATATTTGATAATATTTACAGATGTTTTTAATACGAATAGCAATATCAGAGGACATCGGCAAAACCTCGGCGTGTTTTTTGAAACCATGCAAAGCCTAACCATGCAATCACCAAGCTAACGATGAAGTAAATGCCAAGGCCTTGCCAGTTGGGTAACTCACCCCACAACAACACGGCTCTTGATTGCTCAATGATGAAGGTGAGGGGGTTCAGGTAAAAGAGAATGCGGTATGATTCTGGAAAAGATGTGGCAGGGTAAAAAATAGGGCTTAGAAACATCATCGCCATGACGATCACCCCAATACCTTGACCAATATCTCGAATATACGTGCCTAAAGAAGCAAGTAGCCATGAGATCCCCATCGTTAAAAAAAGCAATGGCAAAATAATGATAGGAAAAAATACGATGGTCCAATGCAAGCTACCACTGAGTATAAGCATAAATCCAAGTAAAACGATGATACTAATCGTGGCGTGAAATAAGCTAGAGCCCATGGCAACCCATGGTAATATATCCAATGGGAAAACCACCTTTTTTACATAATTGACATTACTAAGTATTAATGAAGGTGCGCGTGAGACACATTCAGAAAATAAGGAGTAAACAATCAGGCCAGCAAATAAGATGCCTGCAAACTCTAAATTATTCGTCACACCTGGCCAGCGCGCTTTGAAAATCATGCTAAAGACAAAAGTGTAAACAATGAGCATTAGAATTGGATTGAAAAATGACCACAGTAGACCCATCATAGAGCCTTTGTATCGTCCAACCACTTCACGTTTGCTCATTTGATAGATGAGAGATTTGTTTTTGATAAAACTTTGTAGCATTGCCATAGGTGAAGTAGAGAATGTTTGCATTAGTCTTGTAAGTACCAGGCTACAGTTTTTTGAATCCCCGTTTCAAATGTTTCTTTGGGTTTCCATTCAAGCTCATTAGCCATCTTACTAGCATCAATGGCATAACGCCAGTCATGGCCAGCTCGGTCGGTGACAAAGCTGATGAGTTTTTTGTGGGGTGCGTTTTTAGGTCTTTCTTCATCCATTAATTGGCAAATAAGATGCACAATATCGATATTTGTCCATTCGTTACAGCCACCAATATTATAAACTTCGCCAAGCTGACCTTTGCAAATAACGGCATTGATGCCAGAGCAATGATCCTCGACATAAAGCCAGTCACGAATATTGGAACCATCGCCATAAACAGGAATGTCAGTTTGTTCCACACAGGAGCGAATGATGGTTGGAATGAGTTTTTCACCGTGTTGATAGGAACCATAATTATTCGAGCAATTGGTGGTGACAACAGGTAGTTGATAGGTATGAAAGTAAGCGCGTGCCAAATGGTCAGAGCCTGCTTTGGAGGCTGAGTAAGGTGAGTTGGGGGCGTAAGGTGTGCTTTCTGTGAAAGCAGGGTCTTCTTTTGTCAGTGTACCGTAGACCTCATCCGTTGAAATATGATGAAAACGACATTGGTCTTGATTCCATGATTTTTCATGTAACCAATACTTTCTGGCCTCTTCAAGTAAATGAAACGTACCCATGACATTGGTTTGAATAAAAATTTCTGGGCCTGATATGGAGTTGTCGACATGTGACTCTGCGGCAAAGTGCACAATGGTATCAATGTTGTGTTGACGTAAAAGGCTGTGAATAAGCTGAGGGTCACAAATATCACCCTGCACAAAGGTATGGCGTGTGGGGTCAGGGAGG
>JAUZRG010000103.1 GCA_030950585.1 Mariprofundaceae bacterium
AATGAAGATGACAGCGTCTGTGAGAAAGAGAAGGAGTACCTTTCTATCCTCATCAACAGCTTTGGGCTAAGTGAAGATATGCTGGAAACATTTATCAACTTCGCAGAAAACCCTGATGAAAAAATGATTTTGGATATGATGCAATCCTTTGCCACAAAAGATATAAAATACAACTTCATGGTAGAAGCCATGATGATCGCAAGTATAGATGGTGTGTTTGATGATGCTGAAAATGCCATCATAGAACAGTATTTTGAAATGTTTAAAATCACCGTAGATGAAGCAAAAGATTTAAGGTATATCTATGAGATGTTTTATAAACAAGATGGCAATGCACTTTTTAGATATTTTGGCAAAAAAGACAAGAATACCATCCACATTATCAAACCAGAATTATTTCAATATCTGTTGGACTACTACAAAATAGATATGGCGTATGAACTACAAGAAGACGAAAAAAAGATACTGACCCTTGAGTTTTTTAAACCGACTTTTGAAAAAGGTTTACTTGGGCATGGTGCAGCAGAGATCATGACAAAACCTGTATCGAATGCTCAGTTTTGTATATTTTTGAATGCTTTTTTTATGGATGATAAAATAGAGTTTGATGGTCATGGTAAGATTGTTGAGAGTGAGTCTAAAGAACTCCTGATGGATTTGGATCATAGCGATATAGAGTTTGAAGATGGAGTATTTATAATTAGTAGTGCTGAGGATGAAGAGAAAAAAGTTACGGGAGTTACTTTTCTTGTTACTTATATGTTTACAGTATTTGTAGAGAAAAAAACTAATGTAAAATATTTTATATCGTCTTATATAGGTATGCCTTCTTTTAGCTTGGAATCTTTTGATATTTTACCAAACAATGAATTATTGCTTTTAGGGCATTATGATTCTCGTAAAGGTCAAACAGGTGGATATCTAGCAATACTTAAGAACATGACTACTAATGGATGTACAATAAGTACCCTTGGTGGTGGTTTGAATAGCCAAAGAGTGAGAATTACAGGTAACTTTAACTCAGATGATGTATCATTTAGAATGATGAAGTTGCCAGAAGAAAGTGAGTAGAAGGTTTTTTTATGGAATTGGTTTATCTTTGGATTGAAAAGTATAAAAATATTGAGAAGCAGGGGTTTAATTTTGGTGGGGCGGGCATGAGTCATTAGCCATTATTATCTGAGTTCGTTATGACGTTACGAATTAGCATTAATGATGATATTGTTAATGCTAATTTTAATTCTCCAGAAATGATTCCAATGATGAAGGAATAATAAAATGCCAAGAAAACTAATCAGCTTCGATTGGGCAATCAAAAGAATCCTGATAAGTAAAGCCAATTTTGAAATCTTAGAAGGTTTTTTAAGTGAACTGCTTTTTGAAGATATCACCATCTTAGAGATATTAGAAAGTGAACCCAATCAAGAACAAAAAGATGATAAATTTAATAGGCTTGATATAAAAGTAAGAAATCAAAACGAAGAAATTATCCTGATCGAGATTCAGTACGATAGAGAAATGGATTATATGCAGCGCATACTCTATGGCTCAAGTAAAGCCATCGTAGAACACATGAAAGAAGCCGAGTCCTATGCTAAGGTCACTAAAATCATATCAATCAGCATCTTATATTTTGATTTTGGCAATGGTGATGATTATATCTATA
>JAUZRG010000104.1 GCA_030950585.1 Mariprofundaceae bacterium
TTTTAGCAAGCCCTTAATCGAAAGGTCTTTCCTAAACCTGCTTTCCTTCATAGGACACCTCAATCAATTTAATAGTCTGCGAAAGAATCTTTTTGGAAACGTTACAAGTAAAGGGATTTATAGGCTAGCGGGAAGTGCTGATCATTTTACGCGTGTTCATTGGACAACAGGCAAAGTTCCAGCAGTCGCGATGGGCGTTATTAAGGAGGCATTGTCTCTTGAAAACATCCTGACTCTTAGGCTCTGTTGATATTTCGTCCATCGCCAACTTGTTGGCTTATTTTTACGCTAACTACGTTGATTTTTGCGACCAATGGCATGCATTTCTCTACAAAAATCGCCTTGCTATCGTAAAAATAAGCTAAAAATTAGTCTGGCGCACCAAATGTCAACAGAGCCTAGAATCACTTAAAAATTCAAGTATCAGTTGGAAAAGTATGCTTCAAATAACCTCAGTGGAATGACTCGAGTCCATTGCCATCTTTAGGGTATGTCGCGTAAACCAAGAGTTCACCTATCTGGAGGCTACTATCATGTAATGATGCGTGGTAACGGCGGTAGCCCTATTTTCTTTTCCTCTGCTGATCACACACGCTTTCTACTGTTGATGCAAGAAGGTCTTGAACGATATGGTCACAGGATTCATGCTTTTTGTTTGATGCAGAATCATGTTCATTTACTCATTCAAGTGTCTGACGTACCACTCTCCAAAATCATCCAAAACCTCGGCTTTCGTTATACTCGCTACATCAACCGCTGCAAACAAACCACGGGACATCTTTTCCAAGGTAGATACAAAGCCATTCTCATTGATGCCGACACTTATCTTTTAGAGCTCATTCGTTACATCCACCTCAACCCAGTACGCGCTAAGGTTTGTAGCACGCCCGATCTGTTTGCATGGAGCAGTCACAATAGCTACATCAATAAACAGCCGATTGCTTGGCTGCACACTCTCAGCTAAAATATCCGAAATTACCTGTACTTTATGAGAAGTTACGCCTTCTACTCTAATTATCTGTTCTCTATTCTACCCGTTTTCGGACGACCATTCACAAATTATGCTGAATAAATAAAGTTAAAAGGTGCAGGTCAGCTTTTGAATCCTACCGGCCATACATGGCATCTTTTGCGGTTTTCTTTTCTTCTGCGGATATAAAACCAGAGAAAACATAGATGATGTTGCCTTGATCGGTGATTTGTTTGCCGCCTGATCCTTGTTGGCATAAATCATTTAAATGTTCTGTGGCCTGTTTGACGGTTAAGTGTGTGGCCACAGCTACTTCTTCGGGTGTTGTGCGACCTTGTTGATCTTCAATGACACTGAGAATATCTTTTTCTAAGGTTTCTTGATCGTTGCTTATTGCTTGTTGCCGTCGTTGCCAGCTTCTGTAGCTGCTAAAGACAGTGATGATAGAAAAGATGATAAAAAGAGAAATATTTGTGCCTAATTCTGAATCAGTTTCTTCAGGGTTAAAAAGGTTCGTCAGTGCGGAGCTTGCAAAATATAGGCTCAACAGAGCCACTATAAAATAAAATAACGCAATGATACGACTGAACATGATTGAATCCTTATTGTTTAAGCTTAATGAGACATGATGATAGGAGGTTGTAAGCTTAGCAAAAAACTTGTTTTTAGGTGATTTTTTTGTCAGATGCAAAATAATATAAAAATCTTTATGAAAAAGCTTGTGTTATTTCTTTTCATATAAAAACATACAGCTATGTTTAGAAAAAACTGGAGGCTCTTTTATGCCCAATCAAATCATTACATCACCAACCGCATTACAGCCTTCATCGCTTGATAATCGTGATTTCATTGCTGAAAGCATTGATTTAAATGCGGTTAATTTACCTGCTACGCTTGATTTACGTGGTGAAATGTTACCTGTACGTCATCAAGGGGTGCAACAAAGTTGCGCAGCTTTTGTATCTTCAGCCATGAAAGAATGGCAAGAGCGCAAAGATGTGGGTTTTCAGGGCTATATGTCGCCACAGTTTATTTATGATAACCGTCAGGATCCAACGAGTGATGGTATGACAGGGCGTTTTGTCATGGACATTTTAAGTAAAAAAGGGTGTTGCCCAGAGATTTTATATCCTTACGGTCAAGCCAAAGCGGTTCAAGACATTCCCTTAGAGCTATTTCAAGAAGCTGCTAAATTTAAAGTGCAAGGCTATGCAAGGATCAATACCATTGATGGTTTAAAAAAAGCATTGTTTAGAAATGGACCTTGTATGATGAATATTCCCATGTATGACCAAAGTGTAAATATTTGGCTGCCCAAACGACCAGGCCAAGGCATGATTGGTGGTCATGCAATGACTGTTGTCGGGTATAATGAACAAGGTTTCATTTTGAGAAACAGTTGGGGTTCGGGCTGGGGAGATAAAGGTTATTGCATTTTTCCTTTTGCCGACTGGGGAAGCCAATGGGATATTTGGACAAGCATTGATGCTGCTTCTGTTCCTGTTGATCCCAGTATTAATATCAAACCGATTATTGCACCACTTAAAGATCCCAATACATCCAAAAACATGATGATCGGTATTGCTGTTGTGGCGGTAATTGTGGTGATCGCAGCTGTTCTTTCGATTCTCTAAGATGAGATATTTTTATGTGTTGGTATGCTCGATATGTTTTTTGATAGGAGATGATGTGAGTGCTGAAGAAAAATTAAAACCTTGTCCTGATTCGCCAAACTGTGTTTCCACCTTGGCCAAGGACTCACCGATGCAGGCATTGCTTTTTATTGGTGATACCAAGGAAGCAAAGAAGAAATTATTAGGCATATTAAAAACAATGCCGCGTTATCAAATGCTTAAAGATGATGGCCGCTATATCCATGTGACTTTTACATCAAAATGGTTTGATTTTGTTGATGATGTGGCGTTTTATTTTGAAGATAAGTCCATTCATATGCGTTCTGCATCGCGAACGGGTCGCTATGATTTTGGTGTTAATTTAAAGCGACTTGAGCACATTCAAAGCTTGTGGTTATTACCTGAAAAAGCATCTAAATAAGATTGTGGAGCTAAGATGCTCCATAGTGGTTCTCTTTGAAAGTGTTCATGGATGAGTTGGTGAATGCTCTCACTGGAGACATTATTAATTTGGTCAGCCCAATATTGATTGCTATATAAGATGGGCTCATCGATATAGTGGGCTAAATGTAACATATTACCTTCAACAGAATCCATGCTCATGCGGAGCTGAACTTGTAGTTGACGTTTTGCTTGTTTTAATTGTTCAGCTTGGATGTCTTGTTTCATCCATGTTTGAACCGACTGCTTAATCACATCAAGGCACATGGATAAACGATCTTTATCCGTACCACATGCAATGCTCCAGCAGCCAATATCTGAGTATGTGGAATAATAAGAAGCAACTTGGTAGGCCAAGCCATGTTTTTCACGAACCTCTTGAAAGAGCATGGAACTCATGCTGCCACCTAACATTTGATTGGCTAACCATAGTTGTGGCTTTTGTGTAGATGTGGCATTAAGTCCCGTCCAGCTGGCGATGCATTGGGCTTGCTCCATATCTTTTGGCAGCAAATGCAAACCTTGTTGGTGTGTGGGTATATGGCGAACTTGTTGTTGATTGTCTTGTGACCACTGGGTGCTATCAAAGCTTTCACATAAGGTATCGTGCTGAATGCGACCTGCTGCTGCAATGAGGATATTAGCAGCACAATAGTGTTGTGATAAATATTGACGAAGCTGTTGGCTATCAATATTTAATAATGATTTTTTAGTGCCTAAAGTAGGTTTACCTAAAGGGTTATTGGAGAATAATAGCTCCATGTGTTGGTCTGCTAACCATTCTTCGGGGCTATCTTCCACCATACCCATTTCAGAAAAAATGACTTGGCGTTCGCGTTGCCACTCTTGTTCATCAAGTTCAGGTTCAATGATCATGGATGTGAGGAGTCGTAAGGCTTCTGGCCAATCTTCATGGAGTACATGTATATGATAGCAAGTGCGCTCACGACCCGTGAAAGCATTCACTTGCCCACCCAAATTATCAAAAGCTTGGTTAAGTTGAGGGGCGGACAAGTGTTGAGTGCCCTTGAACAACATGTGTTCAAGGGCATGGGCTATGCCCGCTTCTTGTTCTGTTTCGTCACGGCTTCCCGTGTCGATAAAGATGCCTAATGAAACAGTTTGTACATTAGGCATCCAATGAGATACACATAACGGCCCATCAGAGAGCTGAGTTATGTGTATATCCGCATCTGTTATGGATGCTGGGTGACGTTTAGTCATCCAATAAGGCTTTCATGGATAGACGAATTTTTCCTCTGGCATCAACATCAAGTACTTTAACACGTACTTCTTGTCCTTCACTTAGTTCATCATCTACTTTTGCAATGCGTTTTTGTGCAATTTGCGAAATGTGTAATAAACCATCGGTATTAGGAGCGATGCGAACAAAGGCACCAAAATCAACAATTTTAACGATCTTTCCATCATAAATCGTACCAATTTCAACATCGCTGGTGAGTTCTTCGACCATTTTGCGTGCAGCATCACCGCTATCACTGTTGGCTGCGAAGATCTTAACGATACCATCATCGTCAATATCAATTTTCGCACCTGTCGCATCCACAATACCACGAATGGTCTTGCCGCCAGGGCCAATAAGTTCACGAATTTTCGTTGGTTTGATTTTCATGCTAAACAAGCGAGGTGCGTGTTCTGCAATACTTTCGTTGGGAACTTCTTGACTCTTCGCCATTTCAGCAAGGATATGCATGCGACCTTCGTTGGCTTGAACCAAAGCTTGTTGCATAATATCGCGCGTCAGACCTGCGATTTTAATGTCGAGTTGTAGGGTTGTGATACCTTCGCATGTACCAGCAACTTTAAAGTCCATATCACCTAGATGATCTTCATCACCCATAATATCAGATAAAACCGCATGGTCTTCGCCTTCTAGGATAAGACCCATAGCGATACCAGATACAGGACGTTTCATCGGAACACCCGCTTGCATCATGGCCAAAGAAGCACCACAAACAGAAGCCATAGAAGAAGAACCATTTGATTCTGTGATTTCAGAAACCACACGAATGGCATAACCAAAGCTTTCCATATCAGGAAGCATGCATTCAAGACCACGTTGCGCTAAACGACCATGACCAATTTCACGGCGACCTGGTGCGCCAAAGCGACCTGTTTCACCCACTGAATAAGGTGGGAAGTTGTAATGAAGCATAAAGCGTTTTTTGCGAACAGACTCAAGATCTTCAGTCATCTGCATATCAGAATCAGTACCCAATGTAACGGTAACTAAAGCTTGTGTTTCACCACGCGTAAACAAGGCTGAACCGTGGGTACGTGGTAAAATATTCGTGCGGCAATCAATTTGGCGAACATCAGATGTGTTGCGGCCATCAATACGAGGCTTGCCTTGTAAAATGTTTTGGCGAACGACTTTTTTCTCAAGAGCTTTAACAGCTTGAGAGACATCATTGGATAGGCTCCTATCTTCAGAAGCAAACTGTTCTTGTGCATCAGAACGAATAGCGTCGATTGCGCTGCTGCGTGCTTGTTTATCTGTGAGAGCATAAGCGTCTGCAATGCGTGTGCTTAATACTTCAGAAACTTGTTGAGCCACATCTGCATTGTTACCTGCTAATGTGATCTTACGTGCTGCTTTGTTGACATCTTTTGCAAGAGCTTCAATCGCATTAATAATTGGTTGCATACCTGCGTGACCAAACATGATTGCATCAAGCATGGTTTCTTCGCTAAGTTCTTGTGCTTCAGATTCAACCATCAATACAGCTTCACGTGTGCCTGCAACGATTAAGTCTAATTTAGACTCAGCAACTTGTGCGTAGGTTGGGTTTAATACAAATTCATCATTAATATAAGCAACACGAGCCGCAGCGATTGGGCCTTGGAAAGGAATGCCTGAAATACTTAGAGCCGCAGAAGCACCGTTGATTGCCATGATGTCAGGGTTGTTCTCTGCATCAGCAGAAATCACAGTGGCAATGATTTGGGTGTCGTAAAAATAACCTTTAGGAAACAATGGGCGAATAGGGCGGTCAATCAAGCGTGAAGTTAAAATTTCCTTTTCACTTGGGCGGCCTTCACGTTTCAGGAAGCCTCCTAAAAAGCGTCCAGCTGCATAAGTTTTTTCTTGGTAATGCACAGCCATAGGTAAAAAATCAACATTTTGTAAAGGTTTTGCTGAAATGGTTGCAGCTACTAATAATTCAACATCACCAAATTGAACGCGCACTGCACCAGCAGCTTGGCGGGCAATTAAGCCTGTTTCAAATGTAATACTTTGATCGCCGACAACGGCTGTTTGTGTTTTTATATCGAACATATATCCTATCCTACCTTTCAATATCATCCATAATAATACCGAATATCTATCGCCAACACATTGTGATCATAACAGATGATCTTATAATATGGTCATGTGAGGAGATTTTTTTAGCAAAAAAAAAGCGACGCTGTTGTAACAGCGTCGCTTTTTCAAAGGGTTTTTAGCGTCTTAGGCCAAGACGTTCAATCAGGTTACGATAACGCCCGAAATCTTTGTTTTTAAGATATTTTAAAAGGTTACGGCGGCTGCCGACCATTTTTAAAAGACCACGACGAGAATGATGATCTTTATGATGATCACTAAAGTGACCACTTAATCCGTTTATGCGTCCAGTTAGTAAGGCAACTTGCACTTCAGGTGAACCTGTGTCGCCTTCACTCATGGCATATGCTTTAATAATATCGTTTTTTTCTTCCAAACTCAAAGACATATGTCTGTGTACCTCTTTTTTATCTATTTCCTATTTGAAGGCGCGAAATATTAGCGAGGCACTCACAAGGTAGCAAGTAGGAATAGTGGGTTAGTGTAATTAATGCTGGGTAAAAGTTGGCATTATCGTGCTTTCTTGACCACCTGATGCTCGAACAATGTGTCTATGTTGTTGCCTGCTAAAAAGCATGTGATGATTAAAAGGTTTGCTTCATCAGCATGTGACATAAAATAAGTATGGCGTTAGCTTGCGCCAAAAATACTGTGTGATGTTGCATGGTATTATCATGTTTTTTGTGATTATTCCCTTTATTTATCAAGTGGATCAATTCGTGAGAGGTTATCGTGTCTCAATATTTTTTATCTTGTGTTAACAAGCAACAACGCTCATCAGCGGTTGCTTGGTTATATATTGCTGTAGGATTTTTACTTGCTTCAGGTATATATCCATTACTACTGGCATTGGCGCGAACCACCTATGAAATGCCATGGAAAGACTTCTTTTACACTGCACTTGTTTTGCATGTTGATTTTACTGTTTTGTGGTGGTTACTGGGTATTGCTGCGGTTTTTTGGACATTAAATAGTGCGATACGGTGGCCGCAACTCAATAAATTAGCGATGGCCTTGGTGATCATTGGTGGTGTGGTGGTAGCCATTGCGCCCTTACTGGATGCTGCAAAGCCGTTGACCAATAACTATGTTCCTATGTTAGAGAATCGTTATTTTATTAAAGGTTTAACGATGTTTGGCGCAGGTGTGTTTTTAATGGCACTTTTATCATTGCTTTCAAACCTAAAAACTTGGGGTGATCAAGGTGAACTTGGTGCTTTGCATTTTGGTATCACAACTTCTGCTGTGATTACGTTGGTAGCCATTCTGAGTGTGCTTTGGACTTTTTTAAATATGCCCGCAGATATGGAGCTTGGTCGTTCTTATTACGAAACCTTATTTTGGGCTGGTGGGCATGTTTTACAATTCACACATACGGCGTTGCTGATGGTGGCTTGGTTGTGCCTTGCTTCTATTTGTGGTGCTAAAATAGCGGTTTCTTCACGTGTCTTATGGTTCTTTTTTGCCTTATCGTTATGTATGGTGCTGTTGGCACCGCTTGCCTTTGCCTTGTATGAATTGACCGATCCTAAGTTTTCGATGTGGTTTGTGTGGCTGATGCGTGATGGTAACGGTATCGCACCGATGTTGGTGGGTATGCTTGTTCTTTGGGGATTATTCACATCAAATAAAATAGATAAGCCCTATTTAAAGGCGGCACTTGTTTTTTCTATTCTGCTTTTTGCAACAGGTGGAGCCCTGGGATTGTTTGTTTCTGAAAGTAGTACCTTAATTACTGCTCATTATCATGGCTCTATCGTGGCTGTGACGATGGCTTTTATGGCCATGACTTATCATTGGTTGCCTCAATTTGGTTTTTCTGAGCCAAGTCGTCGCTTAGCGACTATTCAAGTCTTTGCTTATGCTTTAGGCCAATTCTTACATGTGATTGGCTTGGCTTGGGGCGGTGGTCACGGCATGAAACGTAAAGTGGTTGGAACCACGCAAGATATTGGTATTCAGTCATGGATAACACCTCAAGATCTTGTCGGTGCTGGCGGCGTGATTGCGGTGTTAAGTGGTATTCTATTTGCGGCAGTAGTATTGCCCATCATGCTTAAGGGTCGTCAGGAGATCAGTCAATGAGTCAATATGACCGTCAAATTTCAAATTGGCTTCTATGCGTTTGTGCTGCTATTTTTATTATGTTGATTATTGGTGGGGCAACACGCCTCACTCACTCTGGTTTATCGATGGTGGAGTGGGATCCTCTCATGGGGTGGATACCGCCAGTCAATGATACTGAGTGGAATGAAACCTTTGAGAAATATCAACAGTCACCAGAATATCAAAAATTGAATGCAGATATGAATGTTGAAGGCTTTAAAAGCATTTTTATGTTTGAGTATGTACACCGTGTTTGGGGACGTTTAATCGGTATGGTTTTTTTATTACCAATGCTATTCTTTTTATTTGCTGGTCGTGTGAAGAGATCTCTGCGTCCAAAACTCATGATGATGTTTATTTTCGGTGGACTGCAAGGTGTGATGGGCTGGTATATGGTTAAAAGTGGTTTGGCAGATAACCCTTATGTGAGTCAATACCGTTTAACCGCTCACTTGTTACTCGCCTTTTTAGTTTATGGTTATATTTTTTGGATCGCGATGAGTTTGCGTTATCCTCATGTTTGCCAGCAAAATAAAACTTATTCTTTGTTGAAAAAACTCACTTTATGTTTAAGCGCGTGGATTGTCTTGACCATTGCCTCAGGTGGCTTTGTGGCGGGCTTGAAGGCTGGTTTTGCCTTTAATACTTTCCCCTTAATGGATGGTTCGTTTGTGCCTGATCATTACTGGTTGCTAGAGCCTTGGTATTTAAACTTTTTTGATGCCATTGCTTCAGTGCAGTTTGATCATCGTATTTTAGCTGAAAGTACACTGATCTTTGTGATTGCTCTGTTTGTTTTTTCAAAAAGACATCAGTTGTCACGACGCGCTGAAAAAGCTTTTCATGCCTTGATGGGAATGGCTGTTTTACAAGTAATTCTAGGTATTAGTACTTTGGTGATGGCTGTGCCTGTTGTTTTAGGTGTGGCGCATCAAGCGGGTGCGATGATTTTATTCTCTTTTGCTTTGTTTGTTGGTCACGCCTTGCGCTATGGCGAAAGTGAAGAAAGTGCTGTGTCATCATGATGAATGCACTTGAAAAACGAGGAACTTTTTCGTTAGCAGGTATTTATGCCTTTCGCATGTTGGGCTTGTTTATGATTTTACCTGTTTTTGCCATTTATGCTCAAGACCTGAAACATGTGACACCTGCCTTGATGGGGCTGGCACTGGGTGCTTATGGTTTGACGATGGCTGTGCTACAGATCCCTTTTGGCATCTTGTCGGATCGGCTTGGTCGTAAACCTGTGATTGCTTTTGGCTTGGTTCTTTTTGCTATCGGTAGTGTGGTTGCTGCGATGTCAGATGATATCTGGGGTGTGATCATTGGTCGCGCTCTGCAAGGTTCGGGTGCGATTGCCGCTGTGGTCATGGCTTTGTTGACGGACTTTACCCGCGAAGAAGAGCGTACCAAATCGATGGCTATTTTAGGTGTATCGATTGGCGCATCTTTTGTGTTGGCTTTGATGATTGGTCCTGTGTTTGAGGCTTGGATCGGTGTTTCGGGTTTGTTTTGGCTTACGGCAGCCTTAGCGGTGGTGGGGTTGGTGATACTTTTTAGCTTGGTTCCTAATCCTCAAGGGCATATGCGCCCACAAAAATCACCTTCTATTTTGAAAGATTTATATCGCATTGCTGCAAACCCTGAGTTATTGCGCCTTGATATTGGTATTATGGTGCAACACGCCATGATGATGGCCATGTTTACAGCCCTCCCTTTTATTTTATTGGATGTATTGCATTTAAGTAAGAGTGAGCAGGCATGGTTTTATGTCATCGTTTTGATGAGCTCAGTGTTATTTATGGGGCCAATGGTCATGGCCGCAGAAAGAAAAGGTAAGATGAAAATAATCTTCTTAGGTTCCATCGCCTTGCTGATCACTGGAGAGCTTGTCTTAGGTTTTTTTCAAAGCTCTATGTATATAGTGGGGTTTGGCCTACTGCTCTTTTTTATCGGCTTTAATGTGCTTGAAGCTTGTTTACCTTCTTTGATTTCTCGCATTGCACCCAGTGAAAGCAAAGGAGCTGCGATGGGAGTGTATTCTTCCTCTCAATTTTTTGGCGCTTTTCTTGGCGGAGCTTTGGGTGGCCTTTGCTATGGGGCTTGGGGCGCGCAAGCTTTATTTCTTATTTGTGCCGTGGTTGCACTTGCTTGGTTGGTGATGGCATCCAATATGAGCCCACCAAAAAGACACTTCAATAAAAAATAATTGTGCAGACTATTTTATTTTAAGGAACTGTTCAGAAATGAAACACTTAGTCATAGTGATGTTTTCCTAACTTGTAAGTGATTAAATAATAAGGGTTTATTTTATAAAATTACACTTAGTTTAAATATGGCTACAGCTTATTTTAGCGTTTAAAGCCACTTTTATCATTCTTGACATCACTATATGCCGACCTAGGTTGACGATCAAAAGCACAAAGAGGGCTACAGTCTATGATCTGTAATCTAATCTTTGATCTTTAATAATTAGGAGGAATATAAATGAGTGAGATAAAACACTACACTGCTCACTGGCACACTTGTCCTTATCCGTTGATGGTTGGTTTCGGTGCGGGTCTATTTTTGCCTTGGGCTTTTATGCTTCAATTTAACTACGAACAAGGGTTGGCAGCAATTGTAACACTTGTTGTTGGTTTATTGTTACTTGTTGTTGGTGGTCTAGGTTGGGCTGGTCAAACTATCGGTATCGTTAATGATGAGGGCTGGGCTCCATCTGCAATGTTGATGTTTATCGGCACAGAAGTCATGACTATCGGTGGCGTAATGGCCTCTTATTGGGTTCTTCGTGCACAAGCTCCTATCTGGCCACCTGAAGGTGTGACACCCGTTGATGCACCGTTAATGATGACAATATTCCTATTGGCTTCAAGTCTTGTGATTGGCTTTGCTCGTAAACAAGGCTTGGCAGGCAATGCAAAAGGTTTTGCAAATTTTACAATCGTTACCTTAGTAATGTGGGTTGTTTTTGGTTATAGCATGATTACTGATTGGGGCCATGCTGCTTCTTTGGGTAATGTCTTGGGTGATGATGCGACAGCTTATGCAACAACATTGTATGGCTTCACAGGCATTCATTTTGCACATATTATCTTTGGTGCCATGATTATGATGACTGGTATTCCATCAGCGTTGAAGGGTCGTTACAGTGATTCTTTTGGTCGCGCGATGACTATGTATGTTCATTTTGTGAACATCTTAGGTATCTGGGTTCTACTACAAGTATATTACTGGTAGTGATACAAAAACGTTGCAAAGTTTAATGGTAAAAGAAGTGAAGCAAGTTTTTAACGTGGTTGTTTTGACCTTGTTTATTTTGACGTACTCTGGGCAAGCTTTGGCTGCTTATGGTAATGTCAATACCACTTCAGACGTGAATCCAGAAGTTGTTAAAATAAAGGAAAAAGAGTTTCTAGGTGTGAAGGTTGCTGGTGATTATCAGCTTGTTGATACGCAAGGAAATGAATTTGACTTTAAGACGTTTCAAGATGGAAAACCTTTGGTGTTGGCCTTATCCTATTACAGTTGTGATGGTGCTTGCCCTGCATTAAATAGAAATCTAAAACGGACACTTTCTGGGATAGATGATTGGAAGTTAGGAAAAGACTTTAAAGTTTTAACTGTTTCCTTTGATCAACACGATAATCCTGAAACTTTGAGTAAGTTTATGACAACTTACGCAGACTTTAAAGATGGTATGCCCAAAGGTTGGGCCATGACAACTTTAAAAGATGCGGTAGATATTAAGCGTTTAACCGACTCAGTTGGTTTTAAGTTTTTTTGGTCTCCGCGAGATGCAATGTTTTTACACCCAAGCGTGTATATCATGTTATCGCCAGAAGGCAGAGTCACGAGATATCTATATGGAGCCACTATTAGCCCAGAAGATATGGAAATTTCTCTAACCAAAGCGTTGGCAGGCAAATCTTCAGAATCAAATGTGATCAACTTTATTGTTGGTGCGTGTTATAGTTATAACTATGAAGATGGAAAGTATTCAATCAACTACCCATTATTTATTGCCTTAGGGTCATTAGGATTGGGGCTAACGATGTTAGCGATTGGTTCATTTATATTAATAAGACGAAAAAGGAGGATTTCGATATGAAATTAAAATCCTGGACAAACAGGATCGTTGGAAGCTTATTGGCACTGCCTTTGGTTCCCGCGCTTGGTCATGCGTTCACAATTGAACGTGGTGACAAAGATTATGGTATGACCCCACATGAGCATTATGATCATGTGTGGGATGTTGTGATGGAAGATATTCTAGTGATTGGTGTTTTATTTTCACTGGTTTGTCTTTATATCATTTTCACAAGCTTTAGAAAGTCTAAAGATGAAGTCGGTACGCAACGTCCTTTAAGTAAACAATGGGCGATGGGTTGGTTGATTATCCCGATTGCTGTTTTCTTGGCAGATGACTTATATCTTTTTGCGAAAGGTATGGAGCTTCATAACCATTATCGTAATAATATTCCAACCGAAGCACAGGAAATTAAGGTTACTGCTTCTTTATGGAACTGGAACTACAACTACGGTAGCGATGTTGAAACTGATGGCGAACTCATTGTTCCTGTTGGCAAGCCTGTATTATTGCGTATGAGTAGTGATGACGTGTTGCATTCTCATTATATGAGAGACTATCGCGTGACTGAAGATGTTATGCCTGGTCGCGTAACGTATCAGTGGTTCATGCCAGATACACTTAGTCCACTCGTTAAAGTCACAGATGAAGATGGTGAAGTGACTGAACAACGTGTTGGCTCAAGAGTTACTTGTCGTGAATATTGTGGCGAAGGTCATTCTAATATGTACGGTGTTGTAAGGGTTCTTTCTCAAGCTGATTATGATGCTTGGTGGGCTGGCGAAGCTGGTTTAGAAGCACCTGTAGTTGAAGAAGCTGCACCTGTAGTTGAAGAAGCCGTTGCTGCTGTTGAAGAAGCTGTTGCTCCTGCTGCCAAAGCTGCTGTTAAAACTGTAACTGGAGCTGACGCTACAGCTCCAGCATCTGAATAAGGGAGGATAAATACATATGTCTCACGATTCTGATTTTGACGGAATGGGCCACGATCCCAATGGTATTCCGGGTCAGCCAAAAACTTTAAAAGAGTGGATTTTCACACTTGATCACAAAGTCATTGGTATCTGGTACTTATGGGGTGCAATAGCCTCCTTTATCGTTGCTGGTTTAGCTGCAACCGCTATGCGTTTGGAGTTGGGTTCAGTTGGTCCAACGATTACTGAAGATCCAAATTTATATAACTTATGGTTAACCATGCATGGCGCAGTCATGATTCTTGGTTTCCAAATTCCTGCTTTACTTGGTTTCTTAGCAAACTGGGCTGTACCAATTATGGTTGGCGGTAAAGATATGGCTTTCCCTCGTGTGAATGCCATGTCTGTATGGCTACTATGGTCTGGTATTATTTTAGCACTATGTAACTTGGTAATTCCAGATCCTTGGAATGGTATGTGGACAGGTTATCCTCCTTATAGTGTAACTGATATGGCTGGTAATACTGCACTATATTCATGGATCGTTATTATCTTGGGTATGTCTTCTGTGTTTGGTGCTTTCAACTTGGCTTGTACAGTGGTCTTTATGCGTGCTAAAGGTATGGGTTGGTATCAAATGAACATGCTTACAATGTCTGTATTCACAGCAAACATCATTCAGTTGATCTTTGTTCCTGTGTTGGCAGCATCTGTATTGCTACTTTCACTGGATAAATACCTAGGCTTTGGTTTCTATAACCCTGAAGTGGGTGGTGATGCGTTATTGTATCAGAACTTGTTCTGGTTCTATTCACATCCTGCTGTTTACGTTATTTTGTTGCCTTTCATGGGCTTGATGTTTGATGTCTTCGCAACATTCTCTCGTAACCAAATCTTCCAATATAAAGTCGCTTTCTGGTCATTTTTAGCATTTATACCTGCTGGTGCGGATGTATGGGTGCATCATGCTTATGTTGCTGGTTTACCTAACTGGTTACGTTTGTTGATGACATTCACCACATTGTTGATCTCACTTCCTTTTGGTTTGTTGATGATGAGCATGATCGGTACTTTATGGAAAGGTTCTGTTAAATACACTTCACCAATGGTTTGGGCTATGTGTGCCTTCTTCATGTTGTTGATCGGTGGTTTGACAGGTATTCCAAATGCATTGACTGCAATCGATTACGGTATCTCTGATTCTTATGTCATTATGTCTCATTTCCATTATGTGATGGCTGTTTCTGGTGGTATGGCAATCTTTGCAAGTGTCTTCTATTATATGCCTAAGATGTCTGGTCGTATGTGTAATGAATTCATGGGTAAACTATCTGGTGTTGGTTTCTTCATCGGTATGAATATCGTGATGGGTCCATTGTACTTCGCTGGTATTGAAGGTATGCCTCGTCGTTATTATGATTATCAAATGTTTGCTGACAATGCGACAATCGTTGGCGCACAACATTGGGCAACGATTGGTATTTATGTGACATTTGCTTCTGCATTGTTGATGATGATTACTTGGATTCATGCTGTGTTTGCTGGTGAAAAAGCAACTCAGAATCCTTGGCAGTCTGAGTCTTTGGAATTTGCTGCGACAGCAGTTATTCCTGGTCAAGGCAACTTCCCAGTACCATTGAGTATTCATCCTGATTGGAGTCCTTATGGTTATGGTACGAATCCAGTGGATTCTTTTACTTATAAAGGTAAGTAAGAAGGTTTTTCTAGTGTCTTAAAATGCAGCCCCTGAAAAGGGGTTGCATTTTTTATTTTAACAACGAGGTACTGCATCATGGCTGATCAACTCGCATCAGAGTTAGCTCAAGAAAAAAAATCTATACTATCAGCATATATATCAATTTCTAAACCAGGTATTGTGGGCTTAACTTTAGTGGTTGCCTTAGCTGGTATGTTTTTTGGTAATTTAGGTGTGATGCCACATTGGCAGCAAATTGCATGGACTTTTTTAACTTTAGGATTAATCACAGCAGGATCTTGTATGCTGAATAATCTTTATGATCGCGACATTGATAAAATCATGACGCGAACATCAAAACGTGTGATGGCAACCAATAGCTTGCCAGAAAAACATGTTTTAATCCTTTCTTTAACTCTTATTATTTCTTCTTTGTTTGTGATGTGGATGATGGTGAATCCTTTATCTGCGATTGTGACTTTCATTGGTTCTTTTGGTTATGTTGTGGTCTACACCATGTGGACAAAACGAACCACCCCTTGGGCAAACCAGCTTGGTGGTATTGCTGGTGCGGTTCCTCCGCTTGTGGGTTATGCCGCAGTAACAGGCACACTTGATGCTTGGGCATGGATTATGTTTGCAATTATGGTGGTGTGGCAACAACCGCATGCTTTGGCTTTGGCTTTGAAATACCGTCATGAATATGCAGCTGCAAATGTGCCTGTTATTCCTGTGGCACACGGTGTTGATGCCACGAAAAAACGTATTGTTATTTACAATATGATTTTACCTTTTGTGGCTGTATTACCCTATTTTTATGGTATGTCTGGTATTTTCTATCTGGTCATAACATCTATATTGAGTGCGATGTTCTTGCAAAAATCAATTGTCTTTTTACGTTCTGAACGTGATTGCGATATGCGTTTATTTGGTTTTTCTTTAATTTGGTTGATTGCTGTTTTCTTTGTGATGGTGGTCGATACATCGTTTTAATGATGGGTGGGACTGGTCAATTTATTTAAAACAAATGATTCCTGAGTATACTTGCTCAGGAATTTGTTTTTTTAACGACTACTTTTAATCAATGCTTGATAATATTGAGGCTGTATTTTGTTTTATAAATCAAAGTTTTTTCAAAGTTTTTTTTTGCTGCTGTTCTTAAGTTCCCTTCTTTTGTTTGCTTGCTCTAAACAAGAGGAAACTGCTGTGATGATTCCTTTGCAAAGTCATGCTGGTGAGGTGCATTTAAGTGACTTTAAGAATCAGTTGATTCTTCTTTCTTTTGGTTATACGCATTGTCCTGATGTTTGTCCTGCGACTTTATTACATGTTTCACAAGCCTTAAACTTGCTTTCAATCGCAGAAAGAAAGAAGGTTCAGGCGATTTTTTTTAGTGTGGATCCTCAACGAGATACACCTGAACTGTTAAATAAATATGTGCAGTATTTTCATAATGATATGATTGCAGTGAATGCAGAGGGCTTAAATTATAGTCGTTTTTTAAAAGCATTTAATATTGAATCACAGCAACTATCGGATGATCCTAACTATGAGATAAGCCATACAAGTTATCTTTTTTTACTTGGAGATGATGCCAAGGTTTTGGATATCATGGGTCATGAAACAGCTGCAAAATTTATCGCTGAAGCGATTAGAAAACATCTAAAGGATTAATAATATGAAAAAACCTTGTTTTATTATCTTGGTCTTGATGCTCTCCGTTTTACCTTCTTTATCTGTTTATGCAGGTGACTTGGTGATTGAAGAGGCATGGGTCAGAATGCCTCCACCCGTTGCAGAGACGGCTGCTGCTTATATGACGCTGACGAATAAGGGTGATAAGCTCATCATGGTTGAAAGTATTGATTCAGAAGCTGCTGCAAAAGTAGAGTTTCATCAGATGAGTATGAGTAATGGCATGATGCACATGGCTGAAATGAAAGATGTGCGTCTGGATGCGGGTGAAAGTCTTGTTTTTAAAGCGGGGTCAAATCACTTAATGATGATTGATTTAAAAGATACTTTAAAGGCTGGGGATAAAGTTTCTTTGCAATTAACAACAAAAGATGGTTCAAAATATCAGATTCACGCAGCTGTGCGAGATATGCGAGTTCAAAAACATGAACATCATCATTAAAGGAGAGCTTGCATGAATTTTGTAAAAGTAGCGATTGTTGTTGTTTTGTTGCTGGGTGTTTCGGGAGCTATCTTTGGTTTTGTGCATAACGCCACTGAGGTTGAAAGAAAACAAGAAGCAACGACTAAGATTAATCAAGATCGCACTGAATGGTTAAGCAAGGCAGAGGCTGGTGATATTGAGTCTATGTATCAAATAGGCTTGTCTTATGCGCAGCCTTCAAAGTTACAGGACTATGAACAGTCTTTGGCGTGGTTAAAAAAAGCATCCATGCAAAATCATCCAAAAGCACAGTATTATTTAGGGTATATGTATGCACATGGTCATGGCGTAGAAAAAAATCCCGCTGAGGCAACCGTTTGGTTTTGGTTAGCTGCGAGTAACGAAGAACGTAATTCACGTCGTTACTTGAAACTCATGGCCAACTTAGCACCAGTAGATGATTTAGAAAAAGCTCGTAGGCGTGCTTCAGAAATTTGGGCAGAAATGCCAAATAAAGATATGAATAAAAATAAAAGTGCTTTAAAATACCATTGATGGTTCAGCCAATAGGAGATTGAAATGGATAAAAAAGAAAGAAATAAAATCTTAGGTGCGATTGGTTTTTTAGCCCTTGCCGTTTTATCAGGTACGCTCTTTATATATTTTCAAATCACAGGTCTTACTGCTCAATAATTAATGTTAGGCCATTCTCATTAAAATCGTCATCTTCGTAAAGGCGGGGATCCATGTTGACATTCAACTTATGTTTAGTATGAAAACATGTTTAAAATAATGGATTCTCGATAAAAAAACTCGAAAATAACGATTTTTTTGAGTGAAGTGCGTAACATTAGTCAATAATAAGAATCAATTAAGGTGTGAAAGTAAAGGCATCTGCATAAATTTCTTGCATTGAAATTCCAGCGCAAAAAACAGACTGCTGCATACTTGAAACAAGTCCAGGGTCGCCACATAAATAGGCGCGACTACCTTTTAATTCACCAGCATGCTGTTTGAGTAATTGATCAATACTTCCTTGCAAACCACCTTCTGGTGCTTGGCCGTGCAAAACACATGCGGTATAGTGAAAGTTAGCATGTTGCCTAGCCAGAGCTTTTAACTCATCTTCGTAATATAAACCTTCTTTTGCCAGTGCACCATGAAACAACTGAATCTTGCCTTGATGGCCTGAAGCAATCGCTTCTCTGGCGATGCCATATAAGGGTGCTAGACCAGTACCAGCACCTGCAAGCAATAAAGCTTGTTCTTTATCGTTATCCAAATAAAAACAATTGCCAGAGGCTTCAACAAAGGCAATATCATCGCCACGCTTTAAGCTGTCGCATAACCAACCGCTCATTTTACCATCTGGAACATGTTTAATATGTAATTCAAGAAAGTCATCGCTTTGGATACTTGCCAATGAATAACTGCGAATTAAATTGCCTGTTTCATCCATTAAATTAATAAATTGGCCTGCATGGTAACGAAAACCAGCGGGTTTACTCAGTCGTAACAATAAGGTGTTGGCATTGAGCCATGATTTTTCAATGACTGAAGCAGCATAAGACATAGGTTGTTGTACTTTAGCTGCCATGGTCATATCGGTTATTGGTTTGCAGATACAAGGTAAAAAATAGTTTTGAGCTTTCAGTGTATCTCTTAAACCCATTTGAGAAGCTGGGGGCGGTGTGCCTTTTGTTATTTTAGATAAACAAGCATGGCAAGCACCACCTCGGCAGCTAAATGGTATATTGACCCCATGTTCGGCTAAGCTATCAAGCAGTATTTTATCTTCATCACAATGGTAAGTTTTGCCTTCAAAGCTAATATTGGGCATGGGGTCATAACCTCTTTTTTATTTATTTAAGACATCAGCGCGAGTGCTTTCTGCGATTGTCACAACTTGTGCAATCATATCATCTTTCAAGCCTAGCTCTGCCAGTGTTGAACGCAGGTGGGCAAGAATATGTTCAAAGTGGGTATCATTCAAGCCCATCTTTTCGACCAAATCTTTATGGCCTGCGCGCATGTCCATGCCTGCATAATGATTTGGGCCACCAAAGGCCAAAGTTAAAAAAGTTCGTTGTTTTTCAGCTTGTTTAACCATATCAACGTTTTCAAAAAAACGACTGACATAAGGGTCGCCTAATACACGACGATAAAAAGGATCAATTGCAGCATTAACAGACGCTTGGCCGCCGATTTGTTCAAATAATGATGACATGTGAGAAATCTCCTGTGTGGTCAATAGATAATAGGTCAAAGACTTATATCGTGAACAAAGATTAGGGCTAATTTATAACATGTCAAATAAATACATCTTTTAAATAAGATGTTGAATTAGGTGATGAAAATGAAAAATAGAGAGGCGGGTCTTTTTTTTTTAAAATATCAATATGATCGTGACGCTTTAGGCTTATTTTAGGATAGCTATCTTCTTAAAATATCTTCGTGAATCTTAGCTCAATATCCTGTATATTTTGCACATGCAATTAACGTCTTATACTGATTATTCTTTTCGTACCTTACTTTATCTTGCCAGTCGGCAAGATCGCTTGGTGACTATTTCTGAAATCTCTGAATTTCATGGTATTTCGCGTAACCACTTGGTGAAGGTTGTACACAACCTAAGCACGCATCATTATATTGAAACAGTGCGTGGTAAATCGGGTGGTATGCGTTTGAATGTAGCAGCAGAGGACATTAGCTTAGCTAAGGTAGTGGAAATCACAGAGCCCAACATGAATCTTTTGGAGTGTTTTTCAGAGTCCAATACCTGCGCATTAAATGGATACTGTAAACTGAAGGGCGTTTTGTTTCGTGCCAAGAAAAATTTCATGAAAGAATTAGAAGTCACAACATTGGCTGATATTTTATAAGTTTAAGGTAGTAGAGCACTACCTTAAACGAAAAAACACTTATTTTTTTGCGACCAATGCCATGTGATATTCAATGGATGATTTTCCATGATAAATTTCTAAAGCAGGCAATGATAATTTTTTATTGCGTAAAGCAGCCCATTCTTGCATAGCGGCGTAAGACTTATACGAACCCATCATAGAACCACCATGAAAAGTAGCGACAAGAGCCTCTTGGCTTTTGATAATCATGCTTTCAAACTTACCCGGAATCACAGCGTTACGTGCCACAATAAAACCGACTTTGCTGCGTTGATTTTCGAGCTTCACTTCACTGGCATCATCTAAATACAATACGGCGGCATCAACCATTGTAAGATTAGAGTTCTTAAGTTCTTCTCTTAAGGTATCAATCAGACCATCCACTTTATTGTAAGGGCCAACATGATCAATATAAGCAAAGGTATAGTCAGGTGTGACCTTAAGTTCTAACTCGGGTTTGGAGAAAGAGCCCATGACAATGATAACAACAATGGTACCGACAAGCGACATGATTAAGCCAAATCCAGCCATTTTCAGGATAGGTTTGGGTAAAGATTTGCGTGGAGCTTGAGACATATCAATAAAATCCTTGGGTGGCCTAAGGGAGCCAGAATATTCACCATCATAACATTTGTTCTGTTATTGAGACGGAACTTTATGGTGCAATGAGTTGTTTTCAAGGTATATGTAAAATACATTTCGTCAAAATTTATAGTAAGTATGGTGATTTATGGAAAATGATGAAAAGCGTCATAGCTTAAAACCTGTTTTAATGATTGGCTTTATACTTGGTGTAACAGCTCTCTATTTTTTAACAACAACCTTGAAAGAAAAAGAGATAGATCATACCAAAGCGATTAAATACTCACTTGTCAAAGAAGACTTTTTAGCACAAGTGAAACAAATGAATGAAGATTTTAAAGTAAGAGAAGTTGACGGCGTGGCTGTGGTACATCCTAAGCCCGGTTCAAATGTCTATGTTCCATCTGGTAACTATAAATGGGGATCCATTCTTGAACTAGAAAAAGGAAAAACCTATCACTTTCATGTGGCTTCAACAGATAAATTAATGCACTCTATTTGGGTAGATCGCATGCAAATAAGTCAAAAATTGCGTAAGGGTAAGGTCTATATTTTAACGGTGACACCAAAAGAAGTAGGTGATTTTGGTATTATTTGCCGTGAGTTTTGTGGACCCCAGCACTATGCTATGATTGGTAAAATCATCGTTGTGGATTAATCCATCAAAAAAATGATAAAAAACAAAGCAATGAATTTCATATACAACAGACTCATCAGCATAGATGCGGAAAAGCTCGTTGCAAAAGCGCCAATCTCAGCTTTTGGCCAGATGATACGTAAGCTAACGGTGGCCGCGCCAAAAAAGCCGCCAGTGATAGATAAGAAAGACACATAGGATGGGTACGAAGAAATGCCAATTGCTGGGTTTTCAAAGCTAAACTCAGCAAGTCCATACATGAGCAACCAAGGCAAGTAGATGAGTGGGTATTCAATAGCATGCCACTGCACGCGCTTATGACTAAAAAACAAGCATATCACTAAGATAATATTGACGGTAACAGCATAATATAAAAAGGATGTGAGAAAGATGTTCATGGGTGTGTCTGACTCTTTTGATCTAAGATGGTGGCAATCTGTGATATTGAGGAATAGAAAGTCAATTTTAAGCTCAGTCTTTTTCTTCTTTTGTTGAAAAGATTGAGAGAATTTGTTTTTGACCTTGGCTAAGGTGAACCATGAGCATGCCAATGTGTCCGCTTAGGTATAAATAGAGCAAGATGGCAAAAATTTCATGACTTTCTCTAAAAAAGCGTGTGGATGCATTCATAGCACCGTCGGTGTCTATGCCGATAAAAAAGAGAATACCTGTGGAACCGAGAGCAAAAAGAAGTAAAAGACCTAAGCCATGCACGGTTGTGGCAACTTTATTTTTTTGTTCAGGTTTTGGTGGGCCACTGTTTAACCATGAAGGTATCTTCTTAATCTCGTTGATTAATAGAAATAAGCCTTTTTTTGAAAGCCAAGGAAAGAGTTGCTTTTGATCCTCGTTGTTTTCTAAAACAGACATGAGTCGCACGGATACAAAGCATAAGGCAAGGATACCGATTAATAAGTGGCAAATGAATAACCATGCCATCCATTCTGCTTGGGGTTCTTTGTCTGGTGCAGGTACAAACATCCAGTATTGACTAAAAAGTTGTGTGCCGACACTAAGCATAATCAACCAGTGTAATATTTTTGTTGCGGGTTTGTATGGCATCGCTCAAGCCTGCGTATTCAAGGCTTGTTTTAAAACCTTTTTATGTTGATCGCATGTTTTAGTGGTTGAATCCTCAGCTCATCCCATGATAATGCGGCGGATGTTAAAAACACAGATTCATATTCAATTCTCAACCTGCATGTTGGCTTTATTACTGCTTGTGGGCTGCTCATCTGAACAGGAGCCGACATCATCCGATGCTAAGGGTATGGTGGATCTTGTTAAAATAGAAATGATGCCGGGTGGTACTGTGGTGCGTAAGCGGTGCGCTAATTGTCATTTTTTAGATAAAAGAATGCGTAAAGTAGGCCCTAGTTTGATGGGTATTTACATGCGTGCGCCAAGTATTGCCGATGTGCCTTTTGAAGTGTGGGATGAAAAGTCTTTGGCAATATGGTTAAAAGATCCGATTGGTGTGAAGCCCAAAACGGCGATGGCCATTTCAGGTTTACGTGATCCTGAGGAACTTCGTCAGGTCATTGCGTACCTGAAAAAAATCTAAATTTGTTTTTTATGTTGAAGGATATGCTATGTCTAATAAAGTAAAAGAACTGATGCTCCCTATTCTTGTTTTGTGCATTGCGCTGTTTGGTGTGTTTTATAGTTTAGGTGAAATACGTCAGATACCGCCAAGTAAGTTCCCAGAGTTAACACCAGATTTTAGCTTAGAAGGGGTGAACGGCCCTGTGAAAATGTCTGATTTTCATGGTGAAGTGAGTTTAGTTTTTTTTGGTTATACGCATTGCCCAGATGTTTGCCCAGCTACTTTGGCCAATATCGCCAATGCATTGGCTGAGTTGAACGAAGATGAAATTCAAGCCATTAACCCGATTTTTATTAGCTTGGATCCTGAGCGTGATAACCCAGAAAAAGCTGCTGCTTTTGCCCATCATTTTGATCCTAGAATTATTGCACTGACAGGCACACAGGCACAGGTTGATGCCGCAAAATCGGCTTTTGCAGTGGGTAGTCAAAAGCAATCCAAAGCAGGCAAGGATGGGGTCATTGATGAAAAGAATTATACCATTTCGCACTCGAGTTATATTTTTGTGGTGCGCCCTGATGGCAGTATGGGTAATTTGTTGGGGCATCTTGATCCACCAAATCATATTGCAATCAAAGCGAAACATTGGTTGCGTTGGGCTGACTAGGTTTTTTTGATGATTGAACCATGTGTAAAACAACATGTAGGCGGTAAGCTACAACATGATCATAAGTTTTTATTTAAACTACTGGTAAGTGGTGTTTTAACGGCTTGTGGTTTTCATGAATTAGATCTTAATTTAGAATTATCATTTGTGGCTGTGGTCTTTGTACCTGCTATTGGGCTTTTTTGTACTTATGGTAAACTGGAACTAAATCCTAAGCTGATTCGCATGCTCAGTATCATCATTTTTGCCTTGATTTTTGGTTTATTGACCGCATCTATTTTTCTCGGCTTGGCTTGTTTGATTATTCTTGAAGGCACAACCCATCCAAGCTGTGTGGTGCGCTATCAACCTGTGAAATGGATGAAAGGTGCTGAGACTGAAGCAACGGTATCAAGCTTAAGTAAGCTACTAAAAAATCATACCTTGTTTAAAGATGTATCCAAAGAATCCTGTGCCACGATGGAAGAGCACTGTAAAACTTTAGAATTACAAGCAGGGGCTGTTTTAATTAGAGAAGGTGAATTTAATCATTATCTTTATCTTTTGTGTCTTGGAACAGCGAATGTGGAACATGGTGGTGAGCACCGTGCAACACTCAATGAAGGTGATATTTTTGGTGAAATTTCAGCCATTGGTTTGAGTTTGCCTGTGGCAAGCGTGATTGCTGCTTCGGATGTGCTGGCATTTGCCTTTCCTATTAGTGTGATCAATGAAGCGGCCAAAGAATGTCCAGCATTCTTAGAGACGCTTCATGAAATGGGTATGGGACGAATGGAAGGCTAGTTGCTTTTGTGATTAACGTAAGGATACATTAAAAAAGGCAGCTGTATAAGCTGCAATAAACAGCAATGGGAAAATCTTCACAAATAAAGGCAAGCTATTGGCCTTTTTCTTAATATTACGCCAAATAGGAAGAAGTTGCGTATTCATCCTTTGAATAATTTCTGCTTGTGAACTCAGCATTTTAGAAAGAATATCGTATGCTAAAGTTTGTTGATCATGCATAATCAAAGAAAACTCTTCTTTGCTAAGGGTGTAGACGATGCAATCTTGGTTTGCGGTAACTTGAGCGGTGGTTACATGGCTGTTGAGAAATGTGATTTCTCCAAGTAAAGTACCTTCGCAAACACCTGCAATGCGTATGCGCATGTCTTCGTTGATGTCTTCAACCAGCGCTTCTCCTGAGCGTAAGATATACAATGTGCCACCTGGTTGGCCTTGCTCAATAATAGGCTCACCATTTTTGAAAGTTTGTACCTTAATACAAGGCAAGACTTTGCGTTCTTCTTCGGTGAGTTCACGTAAAAAAAGATGTTGTTCGAGCCAAGAAATATCAAGATTCATGAGTCTATCCTTTATGGTTTATTTTTAAAAAAGAAGAAGGTTATAATCACTTAAGTCTTTTTTTTCAAATGCTTTCAAATTATACATTGTTTCTCTCAATGCATGCAAAGGTAGTGAAAAGCTATTTGTGTACTGTTATTTAGATCACAAAGTAATATGATTATCACAATATATTAGTTATTGATAATATATTTTGAGGGTCTATCGTTCGCTTTTTTAGATTTCTTTATTTTGGAGTAAACGATGCGAATTGATGGCCTCACCCGTTCACTACACATCTGTATGGTGATTACAGTCCTTTTTCAAATGTTAAGTTCTTTGTGGATGTTTACCCCAGAACCAGGGAAAATGGTAGGCTATGAAACAATTTTATATTCATGGCATATCATGTTTATAGGATGGTCTTCGGTCACTATTGCCTGTGTTTATGCGATGCTTCGTTTTGCAGAATACCATGAATGGACACGTTTAATTCCGTGGTTTTCAGCCTCTAAGCGCGCGTTATTTTTGAAATCTGCCAAGGAAGAGATCCCAGGTGTTTTTAAAGGTGAGCTTGCACCCCCAGAAAACAGAGGTGCGTTGGCGGGTGCGATGCATGGTTTTGGTTTTCTTCTCTTAATTGCGATGGGCTTAACAGGATCTTATGCGATGTTGGGTATTCGCCCAGATGGTACAACTTCCGCAGACATGACATTGATGTTTGAACTTCATTCATGGGGTGGTGTGTTTGTTTGGTTCTTTTTAACTGCTCATGTCTCTATGGTCATTTATCATGTGATTTTAGGCCATTATAAAGTCTTAGATGTTTTTCAGATTCGTCAAAAGAAATAAGGAAACTATTCTTCATGAAACATTCTATTTTAGCCTGTTTGTGCGCGGCTCTCTTTTTAATCACATCTTCTTTTGCAGTGGCAGCAGAGCGTTATGCTTTGGTCATCACCAATGATGCTTATCGTGTTGATCCTTTAAAATATGCGCTTGATGATGGGCGAGCGGTGAAAGAACGTCTGGAAGCTTTGGGCTTTAAGGTTTCTTTTTATGAAAACTTAGCCAAAGACAAAGCTGAAGTGGCATTGCAGACATTTAGCCAGCAGTTGACAAAGGGTTCGGTGGCTTTGTTTTTTTACTCAGGGCATGCGATGCAAGTCTTTGGCACCAACTATTTATTGTCACCTTTTAAACGCAAAATGAAGTCACTTGAACGTGTACCTCAAGATCATTTGAGTCTCACTAAAGTAGTGACGCTACTAGACGAGTCTCAAACAGCTTTAAACATTGTCTTATTAGATGCGAGTCGACACGCACCGACAACACGTCGTCTTCATCGTGGCTTGAATGGTTTAGCTAAAGTACACGCATCACCAAAAACTTTAATCTCCTTTGCTGATGATATTGGGGAAATTGCTTCAGATCGAAGCAGTGCTACACATTCGCGCTATACTGAAGGCTTACTGGCTATGCTTCAGGCTATTGATGTACCTATAGGCAAAGCTTTGGCACAATTTCATAAAATCTTGGCCTCATCATCAAAGGGAAAGCATGCGCCTTGGCTCAGTGGTGCGATCAACAGCTCTTTTGTGTTGAACCCAAAAACCGCATTTGAAGCCCCTGCGCCAGAGCTTGTGCAAGCGCAAAAAGCACCACCAAAGCATGGTGATACATGGGTAGAACCCTTTGTGGATATGACTTTCACGTATATTGAAAAGGGTGAGTTCATGATGGGAAGCCCTGAAAGCGAAGAAAATCGTTACCGTGACGAAGATTTACATCGTGTATCCATAGAAAAAGGTTTTTGGATGGCTACTTATGAAGTCACGTTTGATCAGTATAAAAAATTCACAACCACCACGAGTTTCACGGTTCCATCAAATTATCACTGGGGGGAAGGCAAGCGGCCAGTGATTTTAGTAACATGGTTTCATGCTGTGTCCTTTGCCAACTGGTTAAGTGCCAAAACAGGCAAGCATTACCGTCTACCCACAGAAGCTGAATGGGAATATAGTGCCAGAGCAGGCACAAAAACGGCTTTCTCATTTGGTGAAACAGCAGAAAATGCGTCTGTCTATGCATGGAATGGTTCGGAAAGTAATGCACAAACACACCCTGTAGGCTTGAAGAAAGCTAATCCTTGGGGTTTATACGATATGCACGGCAATGTGTGGGAATGGACATCATCACTCTATCATCAAGAATACAATGGCAGTGAATTAATGGATCATAGCCTAAACATTGATTTTGAAGAACGTGCTGTACGCGGTGGTTCATGGTACTTCTTGCCCAAAGGCATGCGCAGTGCCGACCGTCGTTTATATAGCCCTAAAATCCACACACCCTACATTGGTTTTAGACTGGTCTTAGAGGAATAGGTTTTAATGATGGCACTGGGTTCGAGTCATTCCACTGAGGTTATTTGAATCATACTTTTCCAACTGATACTTGAATTTTTAAGTGATTCTAAGAGTCAGGATGTTTTCAAGAGACAATGACAGCTCCTCCCGCTATCCACTTTCCTATGCCAAGAATAACGTTTTTTTCAGCTTGGGGCAGCGCAAAGCCTTTGCCTTCAGTTCAGGCAAATCATGTGACTCAATTTTTCAAACGTTCAACACACCAAAGTTAAGGATAC
>JAUZRG010000105.1 GCA_030950585.1 Mariprofundaceae bacterium
ACACGACGATCTTACGATCTAAGGTGAAGACGGCCAGAAAGGTGAAGACGGCCAGAAAGGTGAAGACGGCCAGAAAGGTGAAGACGGCCAGAAAGGTGAAGACGGCCAGAAAGGCGAAGACGGCCAGAACGGTGAAGACGGCCAGCAAGGCAAAGACGGCCAGAAAGGCGAAGACAGCCAGAAAGGCGAAGACGGCCAGCAAGGCAAAGACGGCCAGAAAGGCGAAGACGGCCAGAAAGGCGAAGACGGCCAGAAAGGCGAAGACGGCCAGAAAGGCGAAGACGGCCAGAAAGGCGAAGACGGCCAAAAAGGCGATAAAGATTCCAAGCAAGGTCGCGCAACACAATCACCTGTGGATGCGTATGCCGAAACACAAGAACAGCGTGTGTATCGGCAATGGTTAAACCGTATTCCAGATGATCCCAGTGGGCTATTGCGTCGAAAATTTGAAATACAATCTCAACAACAACTTCAGCAACAAGAAACAAAGGAATGGTAATTTGATGAAATCACGCAAGGTCATGAATCTATTTTGTTTGATCTGTTTTTTCATGCTCATGGGCGGGTCTCAAGCATGGGCCAATGTTTCTGCTTATTTGGATCACAATCCTGTCGCTTTAGATAGCTCCTTCATCCTGCATTTTGATGTGGTGGGTGATGCGGGTAACCCTGACTTCAGCGCGTTACGTCAAGATTTTGATATTTTAAACCAGCAGCAAAGCAGCAATATATCCATCGTGAATGGTTCCTTTAGTCGCAAGCAGCAATGGCAAGTGCATTTGATGCCCAAAAGGCTTGGCCAGTTTGAAATTCCTGCGATTGCTTTTGGGCAGCAGCGCAGTGAGGCTATTCGTCTTGAGGTGGTGGATGCGCAGCCTGATGGAGCGAGTCAGCGCGATATCTTTATTGAGGCCAGCGTTGATCAATCAAACCCTTATGTGCAGCAACAGGTGCTCATGCATGTGAAATTATTCCGTGCTGTGAATATTGGTAAGGCCAGCTTGAGTGATCCTGAGCATGACCAAGCTGTGATTAAAAAATTGGGTGAAGATCGCCATGGTGAAACACGGGTGAATGCACGGCGTTATCTGTTGGTGGAAAGAACCTATGCTGTTTTTCCTCAACAAAGTGGTGTGTTGGTCTTGCCTGCGATTAGTTTTGAAGGCCAAGTGATGCAATACAATGGCCAAATGAAAACACAACGGGTTCGTTCTGAATCCATTATATTGCAGGTGAAAGCCATGCCGACTCAGGTGCAGGGAAATTGGTTACCTGTGGAGAGCCTCGAAATCACGGAAGCATGGCCTAAAAAAACGCCTGAATTAGAAGTGGGGCAAGCACTGACACGGACGATTGAAATTCGTGCCAAGGGAGCCAGTGCGTCTCAATTGCCTGATGTGGTATTGAAGGCCACGACACATGTGAAAGTGTATCCTGATAAAGCCAAGCTTCATGATGAAGTCGATGCGAGTGGTGTGACAGGTAGTCGTTTGCAAAGCATCGCTTTGGTTGCGGGCAAAGAAGGTCTGGTGGTGCTGCCTGAAATTGAAGTTCCGTGGTGGAACACCCAAACCCAACGGGTTGAGTTGGCACGTTTGCCCAAACGTCGTATTTTGATTAAAGCGGGTGCTTCGCTAGCCACAGAAACACCAAAAGTAGTGCCTCATGCCAGCAAGCCAGAGCTTCAAACAGCACCAAAAAGCAGCGTGGAAGCACAAGATAATGATGTGTGGATGTTCGTGAGTCTGGCACTTGCTGCGTTGTGGTTGCTCACCTTACTCTTGTGGTGGAAAGGTTCTCGCCATCGTTCTACCAGTACGAGCCAGAACCCCTTGAACTTAGAAACAGAAAAAAAGGCTTTGAAGGTCTTAGAAAAAGCCTGTAAATCCAAAGATTCCAAAGCTTGTCGTGCAGCATTGTTGGCGTGGTCTTCAGTGGTTTGGCCAGAGAAGAACATTCAAAACCTTGGCATGTTACGCCATGAGATGAATGAGAAAACAAATGGTCTTTTGGCTGAGCTGGAAGCTCATTTATTTAGTGCGCAACAGGGTAACTGGGATGCCGATGCTTTGTTGTTGTGCATCAAGAATGTTCCTGATGCACAAAAGAGTATGGCTAAAGAAGGGTATTCTGTGCAGACTCTATAGATTTTCACCACGGTTCCCTTGACCTCATAAAAAGTTTTTTTATGATTCTGCCCTATGATTGAAGTGAATGATATTTGTCAAAAATATGGCCAGCATGTGGCCTTAGACCATGTTAGTTTTTCGATTCAGAAAGGTGAGGTTGTCGGGTTGCTTGGCCCTAATGGGGCAGGTAAATCAACCACGATGAAAATCTTAACCTGTTACTTACCGCCTTCATCAGGACAAGCCAGCATTGCAGGCATATCCTTGGATCAAGATACTATTTCTTTGCGTCGTAATATTGGTTATTTACCAGAGAACGCCCCATTATATACGGAGCTTGATGTGCAATCCCATTTGCGTTTTATGGGTCGAATGCATGGCCTAAGTTCGGCCACTTTGCGTGATAAAATCGCCGAGATGGCACAAGCTTGTGGTTTAAGCGAAGTCTTGAAAAGGCGCATTGATGAGCTTTCAAAAGGCTTTCGTCAGCGTGTGGGTTTGGCCGCGAGTATGTTGCATGATCCGCCATGTTTGATTTTGGATGAACCAACCACGGGCTTGGATCCCAATCAAATTGTTGAAATTCGTCATTTGATCCAAAAACTGGGTGAGAAAAAAACCGTTTTATTATCCAGTCATGTGTTGTCTGAAGTTGAAGCGGTGTGTCAGCGGATGTTGATTATTGATCAAGGTAAATTAATCGCTTCTGGGTCTGTGCAAGAATTAGCCCAACAAGCGCAAAGTGGCCAGCAGGTTGATGTGACGTTTAAAGGTGATGCCAGCCAAGTGCTTGCAGCCTTGCGCGCCCAGTTTTCAGATTCACGTTTATCATCACATGAAGAGGGTGATGAAACCCATGTATCCTTGCATTGCTTAAACACACAAATTGCTTTGTCTGAATTGGTGTTTCAAGCAGCTGTGAAAAATGATGCTGTGATTGTGGCCTTGCACCGCCAGCAGGCCAGTCTTGAAGATGTCTTTAGAAAACTCACGGGAGGTGAAGCATGAATCCCATCTTAACTTTAGTGTGGAAAGAGTGGCGTTGCGCCACGGACACACCTTTGGCTTATGTGGTGGCGGCAGCCTTTTTATTGGCTTCAGGTTTCTTCTTTGGTAACAGTTTGTTTTTGATTGGTCAGGCTGAAATGCGTGGGTATTTTAGTTGGTTACCTATTTTATTTATGTTTTTTATTCCAGCCTTATGCATGCGCTTGTTGGCTGATGAACAACGCTTGGGTACTTTTGAATTGCTTTGCACCTTACCTGTGCAAACATCTCAAGTGGTGCTTGGTAAGTTCTTTGGTATTTGGTTGCAGCTCAGTTTGTTGTTGCTACTCACCTTTTTTTACCCGCTGACGCTGAGCCTTATCGGTGATATTGATGTGGGACAAATTGGGGTATCTTATTTAGCCGCATGGTTGTTGGCTGGGTCTTATGCAGCTATTTGCCTATTTGCTTCCTCTCTGACCAAGAATGCTGTTGTGGCTTATATGATTGGTTTTGGCTGCTTGTTGCTTATCTTTTTGATGGGACAAATTCTGATGCAGTTTTCAGCATCTGTGCAAAATACTATGGCCATGTTTAGCCCTATTCAACACTACCAAGCGATGTTGCGAGGTATCTTAGGATTGGATAATTTGGTGTGTATGCTGGCCATGATATTGGTGTTTTTATCGGCAACAACATTTCAGCTTGAACGTCGGAGGTGGAAGTAAATGATGGGCGTGAGTTTTAGAGCCAAAGCATGGCGTATGATTTTGAGCAGTATTGTCATTTCAGCGTTATTATTTTTATTGGCAACTGTGAGCTATATTCGTTTTGATTTTACAGAGGATCAAGTTTATAGCTTATCGGATTCGACCAAATCAATGTTAGAAGCGATAGATGAGCCGATTATGATTCGTGCTTATTTAACACCCGATCTTCCTCAGCCTTATGGGCGTTTATCGCGTTTTGTCGAAGATATGTTGCATGCCTATCAGCAAGCAGGGGGATCCAGTCGGGTGGGTTTTGAGGTGATTAACCCTGATTCTGACCCCAACACGGCCGCATCCTTGGCGATGCTGGGTATTCCAAAGGTGCAAGTGCAAGTGATTGAAGATGATCAAGCGCAGACCAAGCAAGGTTATTTGGCTGTTGTGATTGAATACCTTGATCAAAAAGAAGTGATTTCTGTGATTCAGGCTGAAGCTGGTTTTGAGTATCATTTAACCAATAAAATTAAACGCTTGGTGCAAGCCAAGAAGAAAAAAATTGGTGTGGTCAATGCTTATGGTTCTCCTAGTATTGCTGAGCTTAAAGCTTTTCAAGAAGCGATTGCAGCTGATTATGAATTGGTCGATGTAAATCCTGAAGAAGAGAAGCTTGCAGGTGATATAGAAGCTCTCATCGTGCCTGGGTTTAAAGAGGAACCCTCGCAAGAGATGCGTTATGCTCTGGATCAATTCAAGCTTCAAAATAAAGGTTTGATGATTTTAGCAAGTAATGCCAAAGCTGCCTTAGAGCAAGGCTTTCTGGTTGAGCCTGTGCAGGCAAAAGTGAATGCATGGTTGCAGGATCACGGTGTGATGCTTGAATCGGGTCTTGTTTTGGATCGGCAAGCCATGCGTATTCGTGTGAATCAACAGCAAGGACGCATTGCTTTTCAGACCTTGGTTGATTATCCTTTTATTCCTAAAATGACTGAAATGGATGAAAAGCATGTGTTATCGCAAGGTTTGGAGTCGATGACTTTGGCGTTTGCATCACCGCTGGCATGGTATCATGGTGCAACAGGCTCAATACTGTTAAAAACATCTGATTACTCAGCAGTACAAAACGGACCTCCCTTTGATGTGATGCCTTTAACCTCGATGGAACAGCGTTTTACAGGCATGCAACTTCAACAAAGTGCGGTGATTTTGAGCACTGAAGGTCAATCAAGTTCCGTCTTTGTGGATCAAAGTTATACGGATCGTGAGGCACATATTGCCCACGCACAACATAGTCGCACGCTGATTGTGGGAAGCTTATCTTTGTTGGATGATCAGTTCATGGATGCTGAGAATACGTTGTTTGTCATGAATGCCTTAGATTGGTTGGTGCATGATGAAGCGCTCATTGGGCTGCGTTCGCGTGGTGTGACGCAGCGGCCTTTGCAAAATTTAGAGTCAGACACACGGGCGATGTGGAAAGCAATATGGATTTTCTTCTTGCCCATGCTGCTTTTAGCTTTGGGGCTTTGGCGTTGGCGCGCCTTAAAGGCTTAGGAGAAAAAAAGAATGAAAAAAATCAGTGTTGTTTTATTCATCCTAATTCTAGGAGGGATGTACTTTTGGCAAAAAGAACGCCCTTTGCATGTGGTTCAAAGCATGGAACATTGGCCTGTGTTTGATCAAAAAAAAGTCAGTGATGTTCGTGTCATCAATCAAGATGGTGAGGTGATTACACTTCACAAGGCAGATGTTTGGATGTTGGGAGATCAACAGGCCGATGAAAAAGCTGTGTTGCAAATCATCCATGACTTGCATGTGATGAAGCCTATTCGTGTTGTTTCAAGGAATATAAAGCAGTATGCACGGCTTGAAGTGACAGATAAGGCAACGCGGGTTGTGTTATCAGCTCACGGTGTGACGTTGTTAGATCTATACGTGGGAAAGCAAGGCAGTGATTTGATTTCTACGTATGTGCGTTTGCAACAGTCTCAAGAGGTGGTGGCAGTGAATAAAGCTTTGGTATGGCAAGTTAATCGCCAACAGTCAGCTTGGCAGAAAACGGAGATTGCGGCGGTCTTGAGTGATGCTTATACGCAGCCGATGAGTCAGAATAAAAATGCTGATGTTGTCGTCAATGATCAATATACGGATTCATATGCTCATTCTCTTTGATTGTGATGGAACGTTGGTGGACTCCCACCAGCAAATTATTACTAGCATGCAGCTGGCTTTTTTAGATCTTTCTTTAAGCTCGCCAACAACAGCACAAGTAGCCGATATTATTGGTTTATCTTTGCAGTCTGCAATTGAATTATTGGGTTGTCGGCAAACAAATTTGATTGCGGATATCATCGAGCGTTATCGTTTCCACTATCACCGTGGTTCAAGTGCCTTGTTTTCAGATACCCGCGATGTGATTGGGACTCTAAAAGAAGAAGGGCATCATTTGGGCGTGGTGACAGGAAAATCAATGCCTGGTTTGCTCTCAGTGCTAGAAAAACATCACTTGCGTGATGATTTTTTGGTGCTGAGAACCGCTGATTGTTGTCCATCCAAGCCGCATCCCGCTATGGTGCTGGAATCAATGGATGAGATGGGTGCTTCAGCAGCACAAACCGTGGTGATTGGCGATGCGACATTTGATATGCAAATGGCCGTCGCAGCAGGTGTTCGTGCGTTTGGGGTTTCAACAGGTAGTCACTGTAAACAAGCGTTAGAAGAGGCTGGTGCATATCGTGTTGCACCATCCTTAGATGCATTAATGGCTTTGATTGAGAGGGTATGACGTGGGTAAGTTTGTTAAATACAGTTCTATATTTTTAGTGGTCGTCTTTGCTGCCTTATTCGCAGCACCTTTCTTTATGGATGTGGATGATTATCGGCATGATATTGTTAAAATCATAGAAGATAAAACTGGTCGTGATGTTGATATTAAAGGCATGAAGATCTCATTGTTTCCTTGGGTTGGGGTTCAACTTGATGATGTCAGGATGGGTAATGCGCAAGGTTTTGAGCAAAAAGACTTTGTGTTTGCTAAATATATTGATGTTCAGTTGGCCTTGTTACCGCTCTTGAGTGGTGAAGTCAGTATTAAGCGTTTTGTGCTTGATAGCCCTAAAATTCTTTTACAGCGTAAAACGAATGGTGAAAGTAACTGGCAGGATTTAGAGCAACGCTTTGCTTCAATCGATGCTAAAAAAGATGCTGAGCCAGAAGTTAAACAAGATGATTCTCCCAATGCCTTGTTAGCAGGTTTAAGTGCAAATAATATTCACCTACAAAATGGTGACTTCACTTGGATTGATGGTGATCAAACCTTGCATATTAGTCAGCTTGATTTGGAAGTGAATGGTATTTACTTAGATAAACCAATTCCCCTGCATCTATCAGGTCAATTGGATGATAGTGCTTTTCAACTACAAGCCAAGGTTGGCCCTATTGGTTCTTTAGAGAGCATTGATCCACTTAAAATCCCGCTACAAGCTGAGTTGAGTTTAGATGGCATGCGTTTACAACAGTTAGCTGTTTTGGTGCCCAGTATGGCAGCGTTTAAAAATGAACGCTTAAGCCTTGATGTTAAGTTTGAACAGCATCCTGATGGTTTGAAGCGCAGTCTTGGCTCGATTAGTTTGCAAACAAAACAGCAGTGGAAAATGAGCTGGATACTTGATATGCCTTCTCTGGATTTATTGAAAGTGCATGAGTTCAGCATCCATGTGGATCAAAAAGAAATCGCTATGCTGACAGCAGATGTGAAAGATTTATTGAAAAACCCAAGTTATGAAGCAAGGCTTAAAGTAGAAGGTTTAAAGCGTGACTACCTGAGTCGTTGGTTACCTGTTTTAGAAGATATGTATCAAGGCCATCCCAAGCCTTGGTCTGAAGTTGAGTTGGCGATGTTTGTCTCAGGTGACCGTAAGCACGTTGAGTTAAGGGATATGCAGCTATTATTGGATAAAGAGCTGGTGCAATTCTCAGGCCAAGCTTTGTTGAACCAAAAGATTCCTTCATTGAAATTGCGGGTTTCAGCCGATCAGTTGCATCTTGATCCTTGGCTACCAGCAGAAAAGAAAAAAGAAGCTAAAAAAGTCAATGCCGATGAAAAAAAAGAACCTGCAAAAGAGCCTGACTTGCGTTTTCTTAGTCAATTTAATGTGAATGCAGATGTTCAAATCAAACAAATCAATGTGAAAAGTTTGGACTTTAAGCATATTCAGGTGAAAGCCACTTTGAAAAAAGGCGTGTTGAATGTGAATCCTTTTAATTTTGATTTTAGCGGTGGCCACATTCAGCAAAAATTTCAACTCAATGCGAATCGTTTTCCT
Organism: Mariprofundaceae bacterium; assembly: GCA_030950585.1. Lineage (GTDB taxonomy): Bacteria > Pseudomonadota > Zetaproteobacteria > Mariprofundales > Mariprofundaceae > JAUZRG01. The sequence goes on from JAUZRG010000105.1 coordinate 8,149, forward strand.
GCGACTTGGTCTGAAAAACTACAGCTGAAACGGGTGCAAATTAAACCTTTACTCGTCTTGGCTGCGGACTCAAGTATGTTGAGTGGCTTGATGCAAATGGAAACATCCGTGCATGCAACGGGGCTTACACCTGAAAAGATGATGCCCAGCTTGAATGGTCAAGGTCATTTTGTGTTGCGAGATGGTGAAGTGGAAGGTTTTGATATTGGCGCGGTATTGAGCACGTTATCCCCCAGTAAAGGTGAAAACAAAACTCACTTTTCTCAACTTTCAGGCAGCTATAAGATTCATAAAGGTGTGATGAGTAATAATGATCTGTTTATGGCTTCACCCTTGTTTCGTTTGAGTGCACATGGCGTTGTGAATCTTGTGAAGAAAACGATGGATTATTATGCAAAACCTAAGCTTGTTGCCAGTACCACTGGGCAAGGTGCCGTCCAAGGTGCGAATACTGGGATGGTGATTCCACTGCGTATTCATGGTTCTTTGAGTGACCCTAAAATTGATTTAAATGTGAATTTGAAAGATATTTTATCTGCACCAAGCACGCTTAAGAAACTAAAAATCCCAGCCGTTCAAAAACTCATCGATCCAAAAGTGGGCAAGCAAGCGGATGATATTCGTAAATCAATCAACCAACTTATTCCTAATTTTTAATTGATGTTAGCCATTTGTGACTAAAAGAACCCTCCTCGCAAAAGCGGGGATCCTTCAATAGATATGCAGTGTGTATACCCATCACACTTCAAGATGGAGGTTTCAGAGCTTAGGAGGGAATTCAGAGCAAGGCACAAGGTGTAGAGAATGGCAAGTCCTTTTCAAGCGTTGTAACGCAGTGCTGATTTTCCTCCTAAGCTCCCGTAGGGTAAGCCGAGAAGCATCCATCTTCTTCGTTATAAAAGCTGGCGTTAGAGTGACTAACACTGCGCTTTTAAGCCTCGAACATGAACGCTTCGCGACTTGCTGAAATCCTGCATCTTGAAGTGTGATGGGTATAAATATATTTAAAAGAATGGATTCCCAGTCTGATACATCGGGGATGATGAGACTTTCGCTTTGGACGTATAACATCAATTTTGAATATATAAAATGAGGCAATAAGTATGTTTGAACTTTTAAGGCTACACCCTGAGCGACCGCAGCAACGCCATATTGCGCGTGCTGTACAACGCTTGCAACAGGGCTGGGCTGTCATCGTGCCGACCGATTCAAGTTATGCTTTTATGTGTTTGCCCGATGCCTTTGAGGCGCAGGAGCGCATTTGCCGTTTGCGTGGCTTAGATAAACATCATTTGTGGTCGTTGGTTTGCCATAATTTATCACAAGTCTCACAATATGTGAATATGGATAATGTGAATCATCGCATCATGCGTTCGCACTTACCTGGGCCATATACCTTTATATTACCTGCAAGCCGTCGTTTGGCCAAACGTATCTTTGGTAAGCGGCGAGATATTGGTATTCGTATGCCTTGCCACGCGGTGTGTGATGCGTTGCTTGCGACGCTGAATCAACCGTTATTGGCCACCACATTACAGTTTGTAGATGAGCCATTTCCAGCGATTGATCCCGATGATTTTATGGCACGCATTAACTTTGAAAAACATGTGGTACTTGATGCTGGTTGGGGTGGTGTGGAATCGACCACAGTGGTCGATTTGTGTGATCAAGTACCTGTGGTCGTGCGTGAAGGTTTGGGTGTGTTTAAAGATTAATATTTTTTCATGGATTGCTCATCAAGGGGCAATGCGCGCTTTGTATACTTCGTATCATCAGGTGTCTATTTCTCTCCCCCCTCTCTCACTAAATAGGCATCTGATCTTCTAACGTCCTTCCAGCCATATACATATTTGTACCCATGCATCGTAATTTAACTGCTCAGGTCGTTTCGTAGGATTAATTTGAATTTCATCCCATTGTTCAAGATTAATCAAATCACGAAAATTATTGCGTAAGGTTTTTCTGCGGTGGGCAAAGCCGTGGCGCACCGTTTTCTGTAGGCGTTGATAACTGCATTTGGGTTCTTTGTGGTGGGGTGTTAACAATAAAACCGCAGAATGAACTCTGGGTGGGGGAGAAAAAGCACCAGGTGAAACGCGAATTAAACGCTTAATATTGTAATGATGGCGGGCTAAGATACTTAAACTGCCACATGTTTTAGAGCCAGATTCAGCTGCAATGCGGTCAGCGACTTCTTTTTGATACATGAGCACCATGCCACCACTGCTAATGCGACTACATAATAAAGCGGTCAGTGGTCCACTAATATTGTAGGGTAAATTACCCACCACCCATTCAGGCTGAACAGTGTCAAATACCGTTTCAAAAAGATCCATAACATCGCCAGACTGTACGCTTAGCGGATGTTGTTTGGCCTCTTCTTGCCAGTATTCAACAAGGCGATGGTCTTTCTCGATCAAGGTTAATTTTTGTTGACGTTTTAACATCTGGTGGGTCAATGCGCCGCGCCCAGGGCCAATTTCAATGACTGTGGATTGTGCTGGCACAGCTTCAACAATGCGACGAATGACATGTTGATCATGCAAGAAATGTTGGCCAAGTGACTTTTTGGTTTGAAAGGTTTCGTGACTCATTGTTGTGAAAAACCGATGTGTTTACGTTGCTGCATTTTGAAGCCAGTCCTGCGGTTTTAAAAATACGGCATAGAGTTCTGCTTCAGGACTACCTGCTTCTGGAGTCCAATTATAACGCCATTTCACCAAAGGTGGTAAGGACATCAAGATAGATTCAGTGCGACCACCTGTTTGTAAGCCAAAGAGTGTGCCACGATCATAGACCAAGTTAAATTCAACATAGCGACCACGGCGATATAGTTGAAAATCACGTTCGTGTTCGCCAAAGGCTGTGTCTTTTCGACGTTGCACGATGGGAATGTAGGCTTTGGTATAGTGTTCACCAATGTTGCGCATCAGGGCGAAACAGTGCGCAAAGCCACCTTCGTTTAAATCATCAAAAAACAGACCACCCACACCACGGGTTTCATCACGGTGCTTAAGGTAGAAATAATCATCGCACCATTTTTTATAATGAGGGTAAACCTGTTCGCCAAAAGGATCACAGGCATCTTTGGCTGTTTGGTGCCACTGTACTGCATCTTCTTTAAAGCCATAATAAGGGGTCAGATCAAAACCACCGCCAAACCACCAAATAGGTGCTTGCCCTTCTTTCTGGGCAATGAAAAAACGAACATTGGCATGCGATGTTGGCACATAAGGGTTGTGTGGATGAATGACCAGAGACACGCCCATCGCTTCAAAACTGCAACCTGCTAATTCAGGACGGCTTGCTGTTGCAGAAGCAGGCATCTGTTCACCTATCACATGCGAAAAATTTACACCCGCTTGTTCAAAGACTGCACCATTGCTCAAAACACGGGTACGACCGCCCCCGCCCCCTTGTTCACGTTTCCAGTCATCGATAATAAACTTCTCTTGGCCATCCGCTGCTTCTAATTCACTGCAAATCGTTTTCTGGAGTTGTAGTAAAAAATTTTTGACGGCTTGAACGTCAACATGTGAATTAGTCATTGCTTTTACATCCTGGACCTTGATGGAATACCCATTCATCAATGATTTTACCCTGAATGAAGTGTTCTTTAATAATGCGATCTAATTTTTCTTCTGTGACATCATAATACCAAATACCATCTGGCTGAACACATAATAAAGGGCCTGATCGGCAAGTGCCAAAACAAGTGGCACGCGAGCGTTTAACACGTAAATCACCTGTGTTTAAGCCAGCCTTTTTGAACTTATCGCCCAACATATCATAAAGTTTTTGGCCTTGGTTGTTGTCGGAGCAACGTTCGCCGACACATACTATTATGTGTCGGTGGTAGTCCATCATGGTTGGCTTAATCATAGTTTTTATCCTTCTTAAAGCTTCGGTAATTCGTCTTCTAGGCGTGGGTCTTCAACCTGAAATGATGTCTCACCTGTTGAGAAGACAAGCTTGAGATAGGGGCGGCAACCACTGCATTGTGTGCCCACCTCTGTTTCTTCTATGGCTTCTTCTAAAGATGTATATTGTCTTAGGTCTGCAAAATTCTTGCCGAGGCATTCGCAGCGATCTACAGGACGGTCATCCATTATTTTTGATGCCACTGGGCAGATTCTTCTTGGACGGCTTTGAAGAATGCTGCTGCATTTTCAACAGGAACATCTGGTGTAATACCATGTCCTAAGTTGAAAACATGACCGTTATGATGGCCAAAGCGACGTAAAATATCTTTAACTTCAGCACGAATGCGTTCAGGTGAGGCATACAACATACCTGGATCCATGTTGCCTTGTAGCGCGACTTTATGGCCAATGCGTTCGCGTGCTTGATCAATATCAATGCTCCAATCTAGGCCCACAACATCGCAACCTGTATCAGCAATGCTTTCTAACCAGCCCATACCGCCTTTACTGTATAAAATAACGGGGATTTTGTTGCCTTCGTAGTCGCGGTCGAGTTGTTGCACAATGCGTTGCATATAGTTTAAGGAAAACTCTTTGTAATCCGATGTGGATAAAATACCACCCCAAGTATCAAAGATTTGCACTGCACGAACACCATTGGCGATTTGTGCATTCAGGTAAATAGCAACGCTATCTGCAAGTTTTTCTAAAAGAAGGTGCATGGTTTTGGGTTGTGTGAAAGCCATGCCTTTGACTTTAGAAAAGTTTTTGGAACCGCCACCTTCCACCATATAGGTGGCGAGTGTCCAAGGGCTACCTGCAAAGCCAATCAATGGAATGCGATTATCCAATGCGCTGCAAATGGTGCGAACCGCACCCATCACATAACCCAGCTTATCTTCTGGGTCTGGAATAGGTAATTTTTCAACATCAGCATGGCTTTGTAGTGGTGATGGAAATTTAGGCCCTTCACCCGCGCCAAAAGTAAGCTCCATGCCCATCGCTTCAGGAATCACTAAAATGTCAGAAAATAAGATTGCTGCATCGATGTTGAAGCGTTCAATAGGCTGCATGGTGACTTCGCACGCCAATTCAGGGGTTTTACAAAGCTTCAAAAATCCGCCTGCTTTGGCACGTGTTGCACGGTATTCAGGTAAATAACGGCCTGCTTGGCGCATCATCCAAACAGGGGTTCTGTCTACATCTTGGCGCAAACAAGCTCTTATAAAACGATCATTTTGTAATTCTTTCATAGTTAAGCCTTATCTAAAGTGTTTTATGATTTTTAATTTTTTTGCTGTGTTTACCAAAAATAACCATCTGTTGGTGATGATGCGCTTGCAAAGGAGCGTTTTGGCATACGTCCAGCTAAATAAGCTCTTCTTCCTGCGCTGGTGGCATCACGCATGGCTTTTGCCATATTGATAGGGTCATTGGCTTCAGCGATAGCCGTGTTGATCAACACGGCATCTGCACCAAGCTCCATCGCCTTGGCTGCATCAGAGGCTGTTCCTATGCCTGCATCAACCACAATAGGCACGTTCGCACGGTCAACAATCACTTTAATATTAAAAGGATTGGCCAAGCCTCGTCCTGAACCAATGGGGTTACCCAATGGCATCACAGCAACACAGCCAATTTCTTCTAAGCGTGTGGCGACAATAGGATCATCATTGGTATAAACCATGACTTCAAAGCCTTCTGATACCAAGGTTTTAGCTGCTTTGATGGTTTCAACAACGTTGGGATATAAGGTTTGTTGGTCACCTAATACCTCTAATTTAACCAAGTTCCAACCACCAGCTTCACGCGCTAAACGCAGTGTGCGCACGGCATCTTCGGCATTAAAGCAGCCTGCGGTATTGGGAAGAATGGTGTATTTCTTAGGATCAATATAGTCGAGTAAACTTTCTTTGCCTGCATCGGTAATGTTCACCCGGCGCACGGCAACAGTGATCATCTCAGCATCCGAAGCTTCAGTTGCAGCTTTCGTGGTGGGAAAGTCGACATACTTACCAGAACCGACAATCAAGCGGGATTTGAATTGATGGCTACCGACTTGAAAAATATCATCGTTTTTTGACATGTTAAAGCTTCCTTTTTGCTACATGGTTAGCGTCAACCACCGCCAATCATGTGTACGATTTCAATGCGATCCCCTATTTCTATGGGGGTTTGCGCGTACAAACTTTTGGGAATGACCTCTAAATTTTTCTCAATGGCAATGAGTCGTTCTTGAAGAGACATCTCAGTGATGAGTTCGTTTAGGGTGGCAGAGTGTACGTCTATCAACTCCCCGTTCAATTGAATTTTCATTTTTACCTCGATATTGATGATAGTCTTATTTGTCATTTTATTGACTCTGGCCTATGTGCTCCATACGCTTTTGCACTATGCAACAAAGACCTGTTATACCCAAAAACTGGAAAGGGGTAGAAGGTGGTTTTGAGAATGCGGTGATGCTTCTTAAGCAAAAAAAGCTTCATGAGGCCATACTCGTTCTACAAGAAATCCTTGAATTTTCACATACTGAAGCAAAAGTTTGGCACTTGCTTGGTCGTATTCAGCAGGTGCAACGTTTGCACGATGAAGCTATTCATAGTTTTCAAGAAGCAAGACGATACTACAAACAGAAGCAAAGCAAGCAACGAAGCGCACCTATTTCATTGCGTTTAGCCAAGCTACTGATGCTCCAAGGTGATGCTGTTGCTGCGCACACAATGCTTGAAGAGCTGCTATTTTTAGAACCTGATAATATAGAGTTACAAGATATTAAAATAGAATGGCAAGGGATATAGCTTTGAATATTTTAGTCATGCATGGTCCAAATTTAAATATGCTTGGTGTACGCGAACCAAACTTGTATGGGCTATTGAATTTGGATGCTATTAATAGCAAATTGCAAAAAACAGCTGCCGATGCCTCAGTAAATACGTCCTTTTTTCAGCATAATGTTGAGGGTGAGCTGGTGAATCGTATACACCAAGCTTATCAGGACGGTGTTGATGGTATTCTAATAAACCCCGCTGCTTATACGCATACAAGCATTGCCATTCGTGATGCTTTGTTGGCGACCAGTATTGAATTTGTGGAAGTGCATTTATCCAATGTATATCAGCGAGAAAGCTTTCGACACCACTCGATGCTATCCGATATTGCGCTTGGCGTTATTGCAGGTTTTGGTTCAACTTCTTACGATTTGGGGTTGCAAGCACTTATTTTACACTTGCAACAGCATAAAAAGACATAATAGATATAAGGAATAATAGATGGATATTGCTCAAATACGCCGACTTATTAAGCTAATAGAAGAGACGGACATTACAGAGATTGAAGTTGGTGAAGGTGAAAATAAAGTTCGTATTTCACGTCAATCACAAATCATGATGGCTGCACCAGCTGCGATGCAAGCTCCTATGATGGCTGCACCGCATGCAGCTGTTGCTCCTGTCGCTCCTGTTGCTGAAGAGGTTGATAATAAAAATCACTTTGAAGCACCAATGGTGGGTACGTTTTATAGTTCTGCTTCTCCTGATGCAGCTTCGTTTGTGGAAGTGGGAAGCAAAGTGAAGAAGGGTGATGTTTTATGTATCATCGAAGCGATGAAGCTGATGAACGAAATAGAAGCCGAGTATGATGGGACGATTGAGGCACTATTGGTTGAAAATGCAACACCGATTGAATATGGCCAAGCTTTATTCTCTATCACACCAGCTTAAGGGGTTTATACCATGTTTCATAAGGTATTGATTGCAAATCGCGGTGAAATCGCTGTGCGTATTATTCGTGCTTGTAAGGATTTGGGTATTCGCACTGTGGCTGTGTATTCAACAGCTGATAAGGATGCGATGCATGCTCGTTTGGCCGATGAATCTGTGTGTATTGGGCCTGCTGAAACGGCAAAGTCATATTTGAACATACCTGCCATTATGGCCGCTGCCGAAGTGACGGATGCAGAGGCTATTCACCCTGGTTATGGCTTTTTGGCTGAGAATGCTGAATTTGCCGATATTTGTCATGAGTCTGGTTATGTCTGGATTGGACCGTCTTCACATTCGATGCGAACTATGGGTGATAAAGTCGTCGCCAAGCAAACGATGGAGAAAGCAAAAGTTCCGCTAGTTCCGGGTTCGGATGGCGCTGTTTGTGATGTTGATGAAGCGAAACGGATAGCACGTCAAGCTGGTTACCCTGTGATTATCAAAGCTGCTGCTGGTGGTGGTGGTCGTGGCATGAAAGTTGTGCATAGCGAGCCTGCATTAGTGGGTGCTTTCTTGATTGCGCAGTCTGAAGCCAGAATGTTTTTTGGTGATGATACCGTTTATATTGAGAAGTTCTTAGAGTTACCACGTCATATCGAAGTGCAAGTTCTGGGCGACAAACATGGAAATGTAGTTCATTTATTTGAACGCGAATGTTCAGTTCAACGTAATAATCAAAAGGTGCTAGAAGAAGCGCCTAGTCGCTTTTTGGATGAAGCAACACGCCAAAAGATATGCAAAGCTGGTGCAGATGCCGCACGTGCCGTTAATTATGTGGGTGCAGGTACCATTGAATTTTTGATGAACCCAGATAAAAGCTTTTATTTCATTGAAATGAATACGCGCATTCAAGTTGAGCATCCTGTGACAGAAGCCATTACGGGCGTGGATTTAATCGAGTGGCAAATTCGTGTGGCTGCGGGCGAAGCTTTAAACTTTAAGCAAGAAGACCTTTCTATCAATGGTCATGCTATTGAGTGCCGCATTAACGCCGAGCATCCTTTTAAATTTATCCCTTCCCCAGGTAAGATTTCCATTTATCATGCTCCGGGTGGTCGCAGTGTTCGTGTTGATTCAGCTGCTTATGCGGGTTATGTGATTCCTCCATATTATGACTCTATGATTGGTAAGGTGATTTGTCATGGCGCCAATCGGGCGAATGCAATTCGTGTGATGCAGCGTGCTATTCATGAGATGATCATTGAAGGCATTCAATCAAATCTTGAATTACACCGTCGTTTATTGGCTAATCCTGCGTTTCAAGCGGGTGATTTTAATATTCACTTTCTTGAAAACTGGTTAAAGGAAATGAATGCCTGATGCATGGTTGGAGCTTGTGCTCCGACAGTGTATTCTTTACAGCTTGCCTGTTGTGGTGAGTCTTTCAATTGTGGGTTTGTTGCAAAGCAAGGCTAAGCAGCAAGCCCCTTTTGATGTCTTCTTATGGCACGGTAGTTATCTGCCGCTGTTACTTGGAATCGTGTTTCACCGTGGTGTGTTGATTGCATTGCCTCAAATGTCTCAACCAAGCCTGTCTCAAGCTAGTCGACATGTGTTGATTCATTTTTTTCTTTGCGGGATTGGTTATCTTTTATACCAATGGACGATGCCCAGTGTGTCGGATTATGGTTTACCACCGCTACATCATTGGTGGTCCAAAATATTTATGTTCTATAATTTATGCATGCTTTGTTTGCATGTCTTACCTTTACCCGGTTTGTTTGTTGGAGAGTTGATTTGCCGTTATGTGTGGCGAGGTGCTGCATCGTATCGACAATATAGTGTGCCACTGCTTTGTTTGGCTGTGGTGTTGACATTGCTTGAGTTGAGTCTTGGTTCATGGGTGATCTACCCGATTTATGAGCAAGCATTAAGTCCTAGTTTTGGAAGGTGATAGATGGAAGTTATAAATGTGATATTGGCTCAAAAGGTGCTTGATATTCCAGTATCATACTGGTTGTTATCCAGTACGTTGCTGCTGTTGGGGCTATACCTTCGTCACGTGATGTTTCGTTTGTTACATCAAAGCATTACAAGCATTGCGAAAAAAACAGCGACACCCTTAGATGATATTTTGTTTTCATGTGCGCAAACGCCGATCTCATGGATGATGTTACTCATTGTTTTTATGGGCTCTATTCATATTTTACAGCCACATGGTGTGTCGTGGCAGTGGGTGCGTTTTAGTGATCGAGCAGCCGTCGTGATAAGTATCCTGATTATTGCTTGGTTCTTGTGGTCTTTGGTGGGTTCGATGGAGCATCACTTTCGTCATCGCGCAGCCTTGATTGAAAATGCATCTTTAAATCGACAGCTTGTTCCATTTATGGCTCGTATCTTGAAAATTATTTTGCTTGTGAGTTCGATCCTCATGGTTGTGCAAAATATGGGTTACTCTATTTCGGCTTTGATTGCGTCTTTAGGTATTGGTGGTATCGCGGTTGCGATGGCTGCAAAAGATACGATATCTAACTTTTTTGGTTCCGTTATGTTGCTTTTAGATCGTCCCTTTCAAATTGGCAATTGGATTAAGACCAGTGAGTTTGAAGGTGTGGTTGAAGACATCGGTTTTCGCTCCACCCGCATTAGAACCTTTGCCAAAACACTCATCAATGTGCCTAACTCTTTATTGGCAAATATGGTCGTTGATAATATTGATGCTATGCCAAAGCGTCGCGTGAAGATGCGTATTGGGGTGACTTATGCTACCAGTCCAGCAAAAGTTCAGTTAGCAGTGGATGGGGTGAAGGCTATTTTGGTTCAGCACTCAGGGGTTGATCAAGAGTTTATTCTCGTTAATTTTGATGAATTTGAAGGTTCCAGCTTATCTATCTTTATTTATTATTTTAGCAGTAGCTCGGATTGGGCTGATTACTTGCAAGTTCGTCAGGAAGTGAATTTAAAAATCATGCTTTTATTGGAGTCACTGGGTATTGAGTTCGCATTCCCCAGTCAAAGTGTTTACCTTGAAGGTGAGGCGCGTGATTTAGCCCGCCAGAACCTTCATAAAGGTGATTGTGACAATGAGTGATATGCCAAAAGTCATCATTTATACCGATGGTGCCTGTTCGGGTAACCCTGGCCCTGGTGGCTGGGGTGTTTACTTGCAGTCAGGGGCACATGAAAAAGATTTGTGGGGTGGTGAGGCCATGAGCACCAACCAGCGCATGGAAATGCAGGCTGTGGTTCAAGCACTTAAGGCCTTAAAAAAACCTTCCGAAGTCACCTTGTATTCTGATTCTAGCTATGTGCTAAACGGCATTCAAAAGTGGATTGTAGACTGGAAAAAACGTGGGTGGAAGAATAGTAAAAAACAAGATGTGGCGAATCGTGACCTGTGGGAAGAGATGGACTTGCAGAGGCAGCGCCATCAAATGACATGGTGTTGGGTTAAGGGTCATGCTGGTAATGTGGGTAATGAGCGAGCTGATGATCTGGCTAGAAGAGGTGTTCCTACTCAGGTTTGATTTTAAACTTGCGTTTTATTTGCACACTTGTGCATTCTGTGTACTTTAATTCTGCACGCGTTTATGTGCCAGTTGTTTATCATTAAAGTATTGTATTTATTGATTTTTATCGGATTTATTTTTATTTATTTGGTTTGCGTGTTGTTGTTTTTAGCTTGTTAAAAAAAAATGTATGTGCATAGTTCGCCGCCGAATTGCCAGTATAGCTCAGTCGGTAGAGCAGCTGACTTGTAATCAGCAGGCCGCGGGTTCGACTCCTGCTGCTGGCACCATTTACTAAAAGGGCGTTAAGCCCTTTTTTTTTACTTGAAAGTGTTGTTGTTATATGCATTATACGCGCATAGTTAAGTAACCACGGAGAGGTTCCCGAGTGGCTAAAGGGGGCAGACTGTAAATCTGCTGGCTAAGCCTACGTTGGTTCGAATCCAGCCCTCTCCACCATTTTTATAAGCGGGTGTAGTTCAAAGGTAGAACCCCAGCCTTCCAAGCTGGTGGTGCGGGTTCGATTCCCGCCACCCGCTCCATAAAGGGTTCGAGTATGCCCAGGTGGCTCAGTGGTAGAGCACATCCTTGGTAAGGATGGGGTCGCGAGTTCAATTCTCGCTCTGGGCACCATTGATGCATGGCATCAGAAATTGAGAAAGGTCGAGCTCGAGTAGTGTTAATAGCACCACTCGAGCTAGATCTATTTAATAATTAGTTGGTTTATTTAGATATAATAGGCGAGGAAAGATCATGTCCAAAGAAAAATTTGAACGCACCAAGCCACATGTAAACATCGGAACGATTGGTCATGTGGATCATGGTAAAACCACATTGACAGCAGCGATCACGAAAGTGTTGTCTAAAGATGGTGGCGGCGAATTCATGGATTAT
>JAUZRG010000106.1 GCA_030950585.1 Mariprofundaceae bacterium
TACTGCGTAAAAGCGGATATTGGCCGTATTTCCACCCCATTATCGTTAAATAGTCCCTGCTATTCGCCTCAAATGGGGCGAAAATCCAACTCAATCTCACTTTCCCTCGCTACGATCTTCATTCTCGGACAGCCTCCTAGCTGGGGTCATGCTCAGCGAAACAAAGTTTCGTCATCAGGTTGAATCTGAAATTCGACCTTTCAGGGATGTGTTCCTGGGGCTGTTTTTTGTCAGTTTCGGTATGATGCTGTTTCTAACCATTATTCTGGTTAAAGTATTGTTGATTACTCTTTTCAGCCGAATTGCTGGGTGGAGCCATGCTGTTTCAATGCGCACGGCTTTAATTCTGGCGCATGGTGGCTAGTTTGGTTTTGCTATTTTGGTGTTGGCGATGGCTGGGAATATTCTGGCGGTCGAGGACGGGCAAGTGATTCTCGCTGCGATGCTGTTCAGCATGGCCACAGCTCCGTTGGTGATTCGTTATAATCACCAAATAAGTGATTTCATCTTTGCCCGCGCAAATCATAAAAAGAAGAAACAGATCAAAGATAACATGATAGAAACATCTCACACCTTGAATAAACATGCGCTTGTTTGTGGTTATGGGCGGGTAGGAATCCATACCATCGACCTGCTTTCTTCTCATGCTGTGCCATGTATGGCGATTGATCTAAAGCCCGCGCAAGTACAGAAAGGTGTGGAAAATAGCTTGAAGGTGTCTTATGGCGATGCGGGGAACCTTGAGTTTCTTAATGCTTGTGGACTATCTCGGGCTTCAGACCTTATCATCAGTATCATTGATTTTAATACCGCTTTGAAAATTATCATTCAAGTACGTTCGGTCAATGAAAGCATACCGATTGTTGTTTTGACACGCAAAGAGCTTCACCTGTATCAGCTTTATCAGGCAGGTGCGACGGATGTGGTGGCGGATGTCTTTGGTCATGATCAGATGATCACATTGGAAAGGATGTATGAGTTGGGAATCACGAAACATTCAGATCATGTGCATTGATTGATCGCTAGGTTGAAAAAAGTTTAATAAGGTGCTCATTGCTGCGCCGATGATATAAAAATAGAGGCCAGTAATCAGTATCTTCTTTTCATCATAAAAGAGCATTTGTTTTTTTATGCTGTTCTGGGTGCAGTGCTTTTATTAGCCTAGAGCCATGTTAACTCAAGATATTTGGATGACCTTATTATTAAGTTTTTTTGTGATGCAATATGTTGTGATGTCGTGGATGCTGTTTCGACGTGGTGTGGCATCAGAGTATATTGTTGGCAGTGCATCACCACTTTTGTTTATTTGGGTTATTTTTTGGCCTGTATATCATCACTTTTCATTCATTTTGTATGGTTTGGTTTTAATTTCCTTACCTCTGGTCATCGCACAGTGGCCATATGCCATCATGCAGCAATTAAAATTAAGTTGGTCCATTCCAGAGTTTGGCTTTATGCCAATGATTGTTTTGGTTCTGAACCTGAGTGTGGCAGCCATTTTGTTTTATCTGGAAGCCGCCTTTGGCTTTGCCATCGCACTGAGTTTATGTCTGGCCAGTAGCATGGCTTCTTTTGCGGACAAGAAGGAACACATCAAACTTTTCTTACCTTTCAACCCCGAGCAAACCTTATGGGGCCACGTGATTTTATTGTTCATGATCACGCTGCTATGTAGTTGGAGTTTGCATATTTATTTCTCAGTACCACAAATGGCAACATTATCCATCTCAGCTTTTGCTGCGCTGGCTGCCTCTTTGGGACGTGCGTTGTTTCCACATGCATGGTCCAACACAGGTGTGCTTGTGGGTATGGCTGCTGCACTATGGTTATTTTAAAGGATACAGCATGACATTTTCATTTCATTCATTGGTTCAGCAGGCATTAATAGAAGATCAAATTGAATCGGATGTCACCGCCAAGGCCACGATTGCTAAGCACCAACAGGCCAAGGCCACGATTGTGGCCAAAGAAGCAGGTGTGATTTCAGCTGTTGATGTGGCGAGTGCCGTTTTTGATCGTTTTCAAAACATCCAATATACATGGCATGTGGCTGCCGCAGAGTCTGTGGTTGCGGGTCAGTGTCTTTGTACATTAACAGGTAGTTTGCGTGAGTTGTTGGCGGCGGAACGCACCGCTTTAAATTTTTTGCAGCATTTATCAGGCATTGCCAGCGTAACACAGACCTTGGTTGCGCTGGTATCAACCACTTCATGCCAAATTGTCGATACGCGAAAAACCACGCCAAGCTTACGCCATCTTGAGAAACAAGCTGTGCTTGATGGGGGTGGCTATAATCATCGCATAGATCTGGCCAGCGGTATGTTGATTAAAGAAAATCATATTATGGGTGCTGGTTCTGTGCAAAAGGCCATTACAGCATGCCAAAACTACCATGCTGAGGTGTGGGTTGAGGTTGAGTGTGAAACCTTGGCTCAAGTCGAAGAGGCTGTGCCTTGTAACCCAGATATGATTCTTTTGGATAATATGGCTGTGGATCAAGTTAGGGTAGCCAGAAAGCTTGTTTCTCAAGATATCATTTTAGAAGTATCAGGTAATATTAGCCATGCAACGGCATTGGCTTATGCGCAGACGGGGGTAGATCGTTTGGCAGTGGGTTTTATTACCCATTCAGCCCCTTCGCTTGATTTATCCATGCGCGTTCAATCTTTGTGAACTTAGCTTCTTTTCAAGCCCAGTTAAAGACAAAGCACTTAGGTCAACCTTGCTTGTTTTTGGATGAGGTGGGTTCCAGCAATGATGAAGCCTTTACCCAGTATGAAAACACGCACCAATTAGGCTTGGTGGTGTTTGCACGGCAGCAGACCAAGGCAAGGGGTCGTCTTGGTCGTCGTTGGCATACTGAGGTTGATAAGGCTTTGGCTGTGTCCATCGTGTTGTCGCCACCCATTGAGTTGAAATATTGGTCACAGCTGACATTGCTTGCAGGTTTGGCTTTGCAGCAAACATTGGTATCTTTTGCACCCGATGCGAAGCTGAAGTGGCCCAATGATATTTTAATTCATGGTAGTAAAGTTGCAGGTATTTTAACGGAAAGTCGGATGTGTGCCGATCAACATGTGATGGTGATTGGCATTGGCATCAATCTCATTGAACCCAGTCAGGGTTGGCCAAAAGATATTCAACAAGCTGTGACAGACCTTAAAACACATGCTGTGCAGGCTGTGGATCAACAAGCTTTGAGTGTGATGTTGCTTCAAAAGTTAGACCATTGGTATGATCAGTATTTACAGCACGGTTTTGCTGCGATTCAGCAGCCGTGGTGGGAAGCTCATTATGCTTCTTATCAAAAGGTGCGTGCTTATCATGAAGATCAGTATATCGAAGGTATTGCTGCTGGCTTGGATCATGATGGGTGTTTGTTGTTGCAAACCAACGAGAAGTTATGCCGTATTCTTTCGGGTGAAGTGCAAGTGTTGTGAACACGCTTGTGATTGATATGGGCAATACCCGCATGCATTTTGCTTTTTTTTTAGGTTTAAAATTAGAATATGATTGGCACTTGAGTAGCCATGAAAGTGATGTGGAACTTGTTTTGAATGCTTTGGTTTTGGCACAGACAAAAACGTCTTTTTCGGTTCAGAAAATCATGATTTGTAGCGTTGTTCCCAGTCATGAACATGTATTGAATCAAGTTTGTCAGCAATTGTTTTCTTTGCAGCCTGTGTGGGTTGATAGTCTGGGTGTGAATCGGTTGATGCCCATTCATTATGATTCGATTGCCGCACTTGGCTCTGACCGTGCCGTGAATGCTTGGGCAGCGCGTGCATGTTGGGGCGCACCATTGATTGTGGTGGATGCGGGTACTGCGATCACCTTTGATCTGGTGAATGGGCAAGGTCACTATCAAGCAGGGCCTATTTTAGCAGGTGTAAACCTTGCCTTTCAATCCCTGCGTTCTGCCGCACAATTAAAAAATATCGGCTTTGGCTTAAGCCGTGAGCTAACGGTAAACAACACCAGCGAAGCGATGCATGCAGGATGTTATTGGTCTGCGGTTGAAGCGATCTCTGGTATCATCAGTAGAATCAAAAAAGTCGATGGTTTTGCACAAGCAACAGTCATTGCCACGGGGGGAAGCATGCTGCATCTAAAAGATGATATTCGACTTGAATTACATCATGAGCCTTTACTGACCTTAGAAGGTTTGGCTCGTTTGGCTCTAAAGCTTTAGTTTAAATACTCAGCTTTTTTTCGCCTTGCTTTTTGGAATAAAACCTTTGGGGTTCATGTGTTCACCATAACGGTGGACTTCGTAATGTAGGTGAGGGCCTGTTGAACGGCCTGAGTTACCAATACGGGCAACGCTTTGACCATCTTCAACGACATCGCCAACTTGGACTAAGATGCTTGATAAGTGACCATAACGTGTTTTGTAACCAAATCCATGTAAGAGCTCGACAGTGTAACCATAACCATTTTTCTTGCCTGCAAAAACGACAATACCACGGCTAGCAGCCACAACAGCAGCGCCATAACGGTTGCCAATATCAATGCCTTTGTGTGAAGAGATGCGACCTGTGAAAGGATCTCTGCGGAAACCATAGTTAGAACTGAGGTGACCACCATCCGTGGGCCATAGGTGTGGACGTGCGCTTTCTTTGGTTCTTTTTTGTTGTAATAAGTATTCAATGGCGGTGAGTTGTACATCAACATTTTCTAAATGACTGTTGAGACGTTCTCTTGTTTCCATCAGGTCAAGGTGATGATCACTGGTGCTGCGCTGGATAGGACGAGGGCCACCAAAAGCAGGGCGTTGCACAAAATCAAATTCAGCTTCATCAAGACCAACAACACTGATAAGGCGAGATCCCAAGGCATCTAAACGAGAGAGTCCTGCCTGCATTTGACCAAGGTTGCGGGCAAATACGGCTGCACGGTCTCGTTCAAAAGAAAGTTCTTTGCGTAAGCGTGCGACTTCTTCTTCTGCGGCTAGTTTTTGCTTGATGAGTGTTTTATCAACTTTAATAAAAGGAATATGTACTTGCTCATAATGGGTGCTGGTGGAGAAGATTCCCCATGCGGCTGCGGCAATGAGAAAAACAATGGAAAATAACAAAAAACGCAATGCAAAAGGACTAAGCTGAAGACGGAAAACACGGCCTGTATTGGGAACTAGCATCAGCGAATAACTAACTTTCTTCAAAAGGAACCTCCATTCGAGAGGCGCTTTCTAACCATAGAAACTTTAAGGGTCAAATTCACGCCTCGGCCTTGTTTTAAAGTCAAGATATGCGTATGAACAACTTAGGCTTATTTTCCGTTGTGTCATTGCGACAATATGAGTCTTATATTGTTAAGACACAGTGACTTAGAGCACTTATACCCGTCCCACCTCAAGATGCATGTTTCAGAGCTTAGGAGGGAATTCAGAGCAAGGAACAGCGTGTAGAGAATGGCTAGTCCTTTTCAAGCGTTGTAACGCAGCTCTGGTTTTCCTCCTAAGCTCCCGTAGGGCAAGCCGAGAAGCGCCCACCTTCTTCGTTACAAAAGCTTGGCTTAGAGCGACTAACACTGCGCTTTTAAGCCTCGAATCTGAACGCTTCTCGACTTGCTGAAGTCATGCATCTTGAGGTGGAACGGGTATAAAAGGTCCTTTCAGGGTTTGGTTTTCATCATTTGTTAAAGGCTTCGCTAGCTTTTCATATTTGTTTTGTTCCTATTTAACCTTGCAGCTAAAGGGGATGCTTTGAGCGTAATATCATTAAAAAAAACTATGGTTTATTCAATCTGTTGTGTTTATTTTCAAGTCGGTATCCTGTCTGCTCATTCCGTAATGAATTTTTTATTGAATTTATCTTTGATCATTGAAATCAATATCCGCATATCTTTAAATAATTTTGACCTGTTTATTATTCTTGGTAAGAATGCTTTGATGATAAATGACTTAGCATATTCCGAAGTATTTATGACACGCCATGCCGCACAAGATATTTTGTCTCACGCGCTTGAAGAAAAGCCACTCTTATGTTGTGGAACCCTGCTTGGGGAGAATAACTGTATTGATGGCTTTCAATCTTGTCAGTCAGATGAAAGGTCCAATGTGGCGCAGCAAGCGCGCGTGATTGGCTTATATCATTCTTATGATGATTTTGATGGTGATTTAAAGGTTGAGGATGTGTTGAAAGTGGCAAAGACCGTGGGTTTATCACAGGATAACATCCTTTTTTTTGCTATTATACTTTCGACCAAAGGTCGTGTAGAAACAGTAGCTTACTATATTCACAAGCAACAATTAAGCCCGTTGAAGTTGGTAATGTTGGAAGCTGATCTGGCCAAGGAATAATTAGCACCAATTTATCGCCTTAACTGCATTGTTTTAAAAACTTTAGTTGAATCTATTTGAATTATATCGTTAAACTTGGCGGCCTATGCGTATCTGCTCCGTTGGACTAAACCACAAAACAGCTCCTGTTGAATTGCGTGAACGTTTTGCAGTTCCCCAAGATGCTATCGAAACTCACTTACAACAATTGGTTGGACACGAAGTGATTCGAGAGGCGGCATTACTTTCTACTTGTAACCGCTTTGAGATGACCTTGGTGACTCATGACCCGCAAGCTTGTATTGCTATTGCTCATGAGCATTTAGCACGGCTAGCTGACTTACCACTGGAAGATGTGGTGAAGTTCTTATACTCCTACACAACCGATGATGCGGTTCGGCATTTGTTTTCTGTTGCCGCAGGTTTGGATTCGCTCGTTTTAGGCGAATCTCAAATTTTAGGTCAGGTTAAATCGGCTTATGAATATGCACTGGCCGCAGGGACTGCGGGGCATATTTTGCACCGTTTTTATCAATGTACTTTCTCTGCTGCAAAAAATGTGCGCACCACGACCAATATTGGTCGTCAAGCTGTCAATGTTGCCTCTTGTGCTGTGCAGTTAGCCAAACAAATTTTTGGTGATTTAAGTGATAAACGTGTGTTGCTTATCGGTGCTGGTGAAATGTGTGAACTCGCTGCCAAGCATCTGCGTAAAGCGGGCGTTGAAGATATTATGGTGGCAAATCGTACCCTTGCCCGTGCAGAAAAACTAGCCAATGAATTTCAAGGTCATGCCTTGAGCTTGGATCAGATTGATCAATACCTTGATGCTGCTGATATTGTGTTATCAAGTACGGGTGCAAGTAGTTATGTGTTGTTGCAAGATAGCGTGAAAAAAGCCATGCAGATTCGTCAAGGCAAACCCATGTTTTTGGTTGATATTGCCGTACCTAGAGATATTGATCCTCGAATATCCACCTTAGATGGTATTTATCTATATGATATTGATGATCTACAGCAAGTGGTGCAAGGCAACAAAGAAAATAGAGAAAAAGAAGCGCGGCAAGCACGCGCGTTATTAGATGTTGATGTTGTACTGTTTTTAAATTGGTTAAAGTCACTTGAAACAGTGCCGTTGATTAGAAATATTCAACAACAAACAGAAGTGATGCGCCAAGAAGAATGGAAAAAAGCAAATCGCTACCTTAAAAACTTAGACGAAAAGCAGCTTGAAGCCGTGGAACGTTTTAGTAAGGCGTTGACCAAACGTTTTTTACATACACCATTGCGCACACTGAAATCTCTTCCAGAAGATATTGAAGGTGATTTATTGATGGGTGCGACACGCCTGTTATTTGCGTTGGATGAAGCAACAGACCAAAGGGGTAATGATGAAAGATCGGCTACTAGAGATTCTAAAACGCAGGGATGAGTTAACCACTCAACTTTCCGATCCAATCATTATTTCCAATACGGAAACTTACACCAAGTTATCCAAAGAATTTGCAAGTGTTGAGCCTGTTGCAGTTGTGATTGAAAAACTCAATGCAACACAGCAACAAATTGATGAATATCAAGAGATTATTGCCGATGAAGAAGATGAAGATCTGCTTGAAATAGCTCAAGAAGAATTACCTGAACTGAACCAAGCATTGATTAATTTTGAAGAAGAATTAAAAGTTTTATTGTTACCCAAAGATGCCGATGATGAGCGCAATGCTATTGTTGAAATCCGTGCTGGAACAGGTGGCGATGAGGCTGCTCTTTTTGCCTCTGATTTGATGCGCATGTATAGCCGTTATGCTGAAAAAGTTGGTTTTAAAACAGAAATACTCTCGTTTTCTGGTATTGGTATTGGTGGCTATAAAGAAGTGATTGCTCAGTTTAGTGGGCAAGGTGTGTTTTCTAAGTTGAAATTTGAGTCAGGTGTGCATCGAGTACAACGTGTGCCTGCGACTGAAACCCAAGGCCGTATTCATACCTCGGCTTGTACGGTGGCTGTGTTGCCTGAAGCCGATGAAGTCGATAGCAATGTTCGCAATGAAGACTTGCGTTTTGATGTGTATCGCGCTTCTGGCCCTGGTGGACAAAGTGTGAACACCACCGATTCAGCGGTTCGGATTACCCATTTACCCACAGGTTTGGTGGTGACTTGTCAGGATGAAAAAAGTCAGCATAAAAACAAAGCAAAAGCTTTAAAGGTTTTACAAGCACGCTTGTATGCCCAAGTCAAACAAGAAGCCGATGATGAACGTGCCGAAGCCAGACGTGGCATGGTGGGCACAGGTGATCGTTCTGAACGTATTCGGACGTATAATTTTCCACAAAGCCGTGTGACAGACCATCGCATTAATTTGACGTTATATAAATTAGAGCAAATTTTACATGGTGAATTAGAGCAACTCATTGAACCCTTAAATGAGTCTCACCAAACACAACTATTGGCTGCGACAGGTACGTGACTTCAGGGCAGCTGCTAAGGCAGGCTGCTTCCATATTGCTTAATTCTAATGTGGAGCAGCCTTTGTTGGATGCGCAATTACTTTTGATGCATTGCTGGCAAAAAGATCGTGTGCAACTTATTTTAGGCTCTGAAACAGTGCCTGAGCATGATGTGGTTCAGCAATTTAACGCACTCATTCAACGCCGCAAGAAAGGTGAACCCGTGGCTTACCTTTGCGGTGAAAAAGAATTTTATTCACGTGCTTTCATGGTCAATCAAGATGTGTTGATTCCTCGTCCTGAAACGGAACACTTAATCGAGGCTGTGCAAAAATATTTTCCGCATGCTGATACGAAGCTTTCTTTTTGTGATGTGGGTACAGGCTCAGGCTGTATTGCCGTGACTTTAGCTTGTGAGTTTCCAAGTGGTCATGTGCAAGCCATTGATATTTCCGAAAAATCATTGGCAGTTGCTATGCAAAATGCGCAGCAACATCAGGTGAGCCAGCGCATGCAGTTTTTACAAAGTAATATGTTGCAAAGCTTGGCTAAAGATCAGGTGTTTGATGTGATTGTGTCTAATCCACCTTATGTGACGCTTGCAGAGTACCAAGCTTTAGCACCCGAACTTTATTTTGAACCACGCCATGCCTTAACCGATGAAGATGATGGTTTGTTGTTTTTAAAAGATCTTTTAGATACCGCTGCCGAGCACTTGAATGAGGGAGGGAAACTCATCGTTGAAACAGGGCTTTGCGGCTTACCCAAAATCACAGACTGCTTTAGCTTATTAGAAGAAGTATATGATCTTGCTGGGAATCTACGCGGTGCTGTGTATGAAAAGCGTTGTTAAAATATATCCTTTAGAGTCACTTTTTAGATGCGTGATGGTGAATGAAACTTGCAGAATGTCACTGAAATGGCTAGAAATGGCTCCTACAATTTAATGAATTAGCTTTATAAAGAGCAATGGAGGGTGTCAGGCCCTATGAAATTGCGGCAACCAGCCTTCGGGTGTTTGGTGCCAAATCCTGCCCCGCAAGGGGGATGATGAAGCGAGAGTCATAATGCAATAGCATTAGTTTTTGATTACTCCGCTTATACTATATATAAGCGGAGTTTTTTTTTGGGAGTCACTAAGATGAGTATTGTTCGTGCGTTGAAATGCAGGGAATGTGGATCAGAATATGAGATTGCCCCTGTGCATGTCTGTGAATTTTGTTTTGGTCCTTTAGAAGTCGTATATGATTACGATGCATTGGGCGAAGGTTTTACACGTGAATTGATTGAATCACGCCCCCAAAACATGTGGCGTTATAAAGAATTATTGCCTATCGAGGGTGAGCCTACTGTGGGTGCTGAAGTGGGTTTTACACCGCTCGTTCGCGCTAAAAACCTAGAAAAAGTTTTGGGTGTTAAAGAACTTTATATTAAAAATGATGCTGTGTGTTACCCAACATTATCTTTTAAAGATCGCGTGGTCTCTGTTGCTTTATCTAAGGCTGTTGAATTTGGTTTCACCACCGTTGCTTGTGCTTCAACTGGTAATCTTGCGGGCTCTGTTGCTGCCAATGCGACGGCTGCTGGCTTGAAATCTTATGTGTTTATCCCTCATGATTTAGAAGTGGGTAAAGTGGTCGGTGCGGGTGTTTATGATACCAGCATTGTGGCGATTGAAGGTCAATATGACGATGTGAACCGTTTGTGTTCAGAAATCGCAGGCAAATACCCTTGGGCCTTTGTCAATGTGAATGTTCGCCCATTCTATGCTGAAGGCTCTAAGTCTTATGCTTATGAAATCATGGAGCAACTTGGTTGGAAAGCACCTAAGCATGTGGTTGTACCGATGGCTTCTGGTTCTTTGTGTACCAAAGTAGACAAAGCCATTAAAGAATTTGTGAAACTGGGCTTGGTCGAAGACGCAGGCACTGCGATCTATGGCGCACAAGCCACAGGTTGTTCACCGATTGCGCGTTCAGTGAAAGAAGGTACGGATTTAATTCACCCTGTGAAAGCCGATACCATTGCAAAATCACTGGCGATTGGTAACCCAGCAGATGGTTATTATGCCAACCGTGTGATGAAAGAAAGTGGTGGTTGGTCTGAAGATGTGAGCGATCAAGAAATCGTTGATGCGATTAAACTTTTGGCTCAAACCGAAGGTATTTTTGCAGAAACAGCCGGTGGTGTCACCTTGGGTGTGGCGAAAAAACTCATCGAACAAGGTCGTATTCCACGCGATGAATCCATTGTGATTTGTGTTACAGGTAATGGTCTGAAAACATTGGAAGCTGTCCAAGATCAGATTAACCCAGTACGCACGATCAAGCCGAGTTTAAAAGCCTTTGATCCTTTGGCTGAAGCAGATTTAGCTGCAAACAAATAATTAAAAAAGTTAGGAGAAAAAAATCATGACCATTCAAGTTCGTATTCCTACCCCATTACGCCGTCTAACCGATGGTGCTGATGAAGTCAGCATTGAAGCAGAAAATGTTGGTGCTTTGATTGATAACTTAGAAGCTGCTCACGCGGGCATGAAAGATCGTTTATGCGATGACAAGGGCGATATTCGTCGTTTTGTAAATGTGTATGTCAACGATGAAGACGTTCGTTTTCTTAAAGGAAAATCGACTATTCTCAAAGAAGGCGATGAAGTATCTATCGTTCCTGCTATTGCTGGCGGCGCGCTGTGAAGATGCGTCTTTATTTGACGTTTAACCATAAGAATGTGCGTGAGCCATTGATTTGGAAGTTAGCACAAGAGTTCGCGGTAGTGACCAATATTCGTACGGCTGAAGTCAAAGAAGATATGGGCCTTGTGGGTATTGAACTTAAAGGCAAAACAGACGTGGTTGAAGCAGCTGTGGCTTGGTTAGAGCAACATGGTGTGCATGTTGAGCCCATTGAACAAAGTGTACTGGAAGGTTAAATAAGATGAATATTCACGATAATATCTCCCAAACGATTGGTAATACACCGCTGGTACGTTTGCAGCGTATGCAAGAAGGTCTAAAGGCTGAAGTGGTATTGAAGCTAGAGTTCTTCAATCCTTTAAATTCAGTCAAGGATCGGATTGGTAAAGCCATGATTGATGCGGCTGAAAAGTCGGGTGAATTAAAGCCGGGCGGTACTATCGTGGAGCCAACCAGTGGCAACACAGGTATTGCATTGGCATTCATTGCCCGTGCAAGGGGTTATCGTTGTATTTTAACGATGCCTGAATCCATGAGTGTTGAACGTCGGAAACTTTTAAAATTTTTGGGTGCTGAACTGGTGTTGACTGAAGCTGCCAAAGGCATGAATGGTGCCATTGCTGCGGCGACTCAGTTGCAACAAGAGACTGAAGGTTCTTTTATGCCTCAGCAGTTTAACAACCCCGCGAACCCTGAAGTTCATCGTCAAACCACGGCTGAAGAAATTTGGCGCGATACCGATGGTCAAGTGGATGCCATTGTGGCTGGCGTAGGTACAGGTGGTACGATCACAGGTGTGGCTGAAGTTTTAAAAGCAAGAAATCCCAATTTTAAAGCCATTGCTGTTGAACCTGAAGATTCAGATGTGCTTTCAGGTGGTACGCCTGGTCCACATAAGATTCAAGGTATTGGCGCAGGTTTTATTCCAGCTAACTTGAACACAGCTATTTTAGATGGTGTTGAAAAAGTGAGTAATGATGAAGCTTTTGCAACCTCTAGGCGTATGGCCAGTGAAGAGGGCATTGCGGGTGGTATTTCATCGGGTGCGGCTTTGGCAGTAGCATTGCGTTTGGCTGCTCAAGATGCGTATGCGGGCAAGCGTATTGTGGTGATAATTCCATCATTATCAGAGCGTTATATCAGTACAGATCTATTCAAAGGTATTGAGGTTTAATCGATGATTGATTTCACAGAAGAACAAATCGAGCGTTATAGCCGTCACATTATTTTGCCCGAAGTGGGTGGTGAAGGGCAAAGTAAATTATTAGAAGCCAAAGTTTTTATGATTGGTGCGGGTGGTTTGGGTTCGCCGATTGCCTTGTATTTGGCCGCAGCGGGCGTGGGTACCATTGGTATTGCCGATGCTGATGTGGTGGATATGTCTAATTTGCAGCGTCAAATCATCCATGACAATGAACGTGTTGGTGTGATGAAAGTTGAATCTGCCAAGCAGTCGATTGAAAAATTAAATCCTGATGTCGTGGTCAAAACATACCCTTACCGTATTGATGCCGACAATGTGCGTGAAATTATTCGTGAATATGACCTTGTGATTGATGGTTGTGATAATTTTCCGACGCGTTTTTTAGTCAATGACGCTTGTTATATGGAAAAGAAAACCCTGATTAGTGGTGCCATGTTCCGCTTTGATGGACAAGTGACCACCTTTAAGCCACATGAAGATAAAGAAGGTCCTTGTTATCGTTGCTTATACCCTGAGCCTCCACCAAATGGTCTTGTGCCATCTTGTTCTGAAGCCGGTATTTTAGGCGCGCTTGCGGGTGCGGTGGGTACGATTCAATCCGTGGAAGCTGTGAAAGAAATCCTTGGCATTGGTCAATCGCTTTCAGGTAAGTTGATGACTTTTGATGCCCTGCGCATGGAATGGAAAAAGTTAAGACTTCGCAAAGACCCAGCCTGTGCTTTATGCAGTGATCAACGGACTATTTTTGATCTCGTGACTTATGAACAAGCTTGTGAATTGCCGTTCGGTAAATAACCCATATTGATAGCTTGGATGCGGTGTTTAAAATACCGCATCCTTTTATATATAAGGAAAAGTAACGATGAGTGATTTGGAAAGTTTTAGTTTTGCATCTGAAGATGACTTGCGTGATTATGAAGCAGGTCTTAATGCTTTTCGTCAGGGAAGCATGAGCGAAGAGCGGTTTACCCCTTTTCGTTTACAGATGGGCATTTACGGTCAACGTCAAGATGGTGTGCAGATGATTCGGGTTAAACTACCCGCAGGTAAAGTCAGCGCGGAACAATTTGACGTGATGGCTGAGCTAATTGACAGCTATGGTGGTCATTTAGATGCAGATAAAGTCACTCATATCACGACACGTCAAGACCTACAAATTAACTTTGTGTTGTTGGATGATACCCCTGCGATCCTTAGAAAATTAGCTGATGTGGGCTTAACAACCCGTGAAGCATGCGGCAACACCGTTCGCAATGTGACCAGCTGTTTCCTTTCTGGTGTGTGTCCTTCTGAACATGTGGATGTGAGTAAGCATGCTGAAATGTTTGCCAATTATTTCTTACGTCATCCTTTGGCACAACAATTTCCACGTAAATTTAAAGTGAACTTTTCTGGTTGTAATACCGATTGTGCCATGTCTGGCATGCATGATATTGGTTTTATTGCCACCCACTTAAATGGTAAGGCTGGCTTTAAAGTTATGGCTGCTGGTGGTTTGTCCACTCAGCCTGTGCGTGCCATTGTGCTTGAAGACTTTATTGAAGAAACAGAGGTGTTGCTGGTTGGCGAAGCCTTGATGCGTGTTCATTTTAAATATTCAGACCGCAAACGCAGAGCCCGTGCACGCATGAAATATGTGTTGTTGCAACTGGGTGAAGACGGTTTTCGTGCTGAATATCGGAAACAACGTGCCGTGGTTGAAAAAACACATTTGCAAGATCAAGCACCTGTTGTGGCATGGCGTGAACCCAGCGAAGGTTTAAACACCGATGAATTTCCATTGGTCAATCAACATGATGGGCAACAAAGTTTAATCTTAAATGTATTTCGTGGTGACTTAAGTGCATCACAATGCCGTGCTATTTCTGAGGCAGCGCGTTTGGGTGAAACCCAAGATATTCGCGTCACACCTGAGCAAGGCGTGGTGGTTCGCAGCATTCATCCGCAACTATTAGCCAAAGTGAAAGCGCGTTTGGCACAAGATGATTTGCATAGTGAACATGCACGTACTTTATCTGATATTACCGCTTGTCCAGGGGTTGAGTCTTGCCGTTTAGCGATCACGTCTTCACGCGGCTTGGCACAAACCTTAAGAGATGATTTGAAAATCGTGGGTGAAGCAGCACGTTTGAATGATTTAAAAGTGAAGATTTCAGGTTGTCAGCATTCTTGTGGTCAACATCATGTGGCTGATTTGGGCTTTCATGGTTTGGTGCGTAAAGTGGCGGGTCAATCCGTACCGCATTATCAATTGCATATTGGTGGTTCGGGTCGTGCAGAAGAGTCTTTTGGTTTTGCAACGAAGCCCATTCCCGCTAAACATGCACCCCAAGCAGGTATGGCCATTTTAGAAGCTTATAATCAAGCTTCTAGCGAGTACAGTAGTATTTATGCATGGGCAGATGCACAGGGTTCAGACGCTATCAATGCCATCTTAGAACCTTTTGCCGCTGATGCGGGTGAAGTTGAAGGTCTATTGTATGACTGGAGTGAAAACCAACCATTCTCGACCAAGGGCAATAAGAAAGGTGAGTGTGCGGGTGCTGTATTGAGTATGACCGATGCACTACTCAGCGAATCAGAATATGAACTCATGCAAGCCAAAGCACATTTGGATGCCATGTTTTGGGCTGAAGCAGATGCCGCTCTTAAACGCAGTGTGATCACTTTGGCACGTGCCTTCTTGGTTCCTCATGGTGAAGCACCAGAAGAAAATGCGCAGGTTGTGGGTATTCTCAGCAAAGCATCAAGTCAAGATGAAGATGTGATGCAGGGCTTAGATGCGATTCATTATGCATTGTTGGGTGTTGATTTAAGTGAACCTCAAACAGGTGTGATGGCGTTGCGTGATGCTTGTATAGCATGGTTTGAGTTGGCCTCTAAACGCTTTGCTGCGGTGCCAGAAGTCACTGAGCAAGCTGACGTTGTGGCAAATGAAGAAACTGTTTCCACTACTGATGACATTCCTTTGTTGGATTTAAAAGGTGTGGCTTGCCCCATGAACTTTGTGAAAACCAAGCTGCGCTTGGCCACAATGGCTGTGGGTAGTCAGTTGCGTGTGATCTTAGATGATGGCGCACCGATTGAAAATGTGCCGCGTTCACTGGATGAACAAGGCCAAAAGGTGTTGGAACAAACACGTCAAGATGATGGCCAGTGGTGTATCTTGGTTGAGCGCGTTCATTAAGCTTTATATGTTGGGACTGAGTCATTTGAGACAAGATGGAGCCATAGGCTCTTTGCCTTTTGGTAACGATTTACTGAAGAAAAAGAGACAAAGTCACCGATTACTCAGTCCTAAGTTTTAAGCGAATGAGCGAACATTTATTTGATAATGCTGGTCGAACCAAACTGGCTCTGGTGACCTATGGCGTGACCTTGCCTGATGGTCTTCCTCAGCCCTCACATTGGCTTTCTCAAAGTAACACGATGGAAACAGTGATTGATATGCGCTTGCCCACGGGGCATTGGGTTAGTGTTCCCGTGGGTCAGCCTTACCATCAAGAAAGTGATTTATCTTTGCACGTCTCCAAAACAAGAGCATGGCTGGTATGTGAGCAGCGCGAACTTGATGTCGAATTGATACGTTCGCCTTCTTTTTATTCACAGCGCACGCGCACAGGTGCGCGTATGGGTAGTTTCTCTTCTTTACATGATCGTGTTTTGGTGCTCCAACCTTTGATGGGCTGTGGCTTCTTTTCAGGTGAAAAGAAGGCTTGCCAATATTGTGTCTTTGACTCTATGTTGAATGAAGCCACACCACCTTTGCGAAATCATTTGGATCTTGTGGAAGTGGTTCTGGAAGCCTTAAAAGAACGTGATTTAGATACCGTCTATTTATACAATGCCTATACACCCGGTGATGATGTGGGTTTGGGTCGTTTGTTACCGATCATTAGTCTCATTCGTCGTCATATTGGCCACCGCCAAATTGCCTTAGAAACCGTCGCACCCAAAGACCTTGCAGTCATTGATGAGCTTTATGCTGCGGGATTGGATATTTTTATTTGTAATATGGAAATTTATGATGAGTCATGTTTTGCCAATGTTTGCCCTGGCAAACATCAACTTGGTGGTCATCAAGTGATTATGGCGGCATTGCGCCATGCTTTGAGTATTTTCAGGCATGGGGCGGTGGTATCCAATTTGATTATTGGTTTGGAGCCTGTGGAATCCACTTGCGTTGGCATTGAAACCTTGGTTGGCGAAGGGGTTGTCCCTTTGCTTGTGCCTTTCAGGCCATTGCCCAACACATCCTTGATGCAACATCATGTACCGAATCTTGAGACGGTTGAACAAGCTTTTTTACATTTATACCGTTGTTTACTGTTATCCAAACTCCCCACATACCGCTTAAGAGATATGGGTCGTGTTTTTACCCCGATGGAAAGTCGAGTCTTGATCGGTGGGACAGTTACCCTAGATCAGCATCTGGCAAAGATTGTGACATCTGAGGTGGGGCGTAAATTATATGGTTGGATAGACAAATTGCGCCGACAGTTGCGTGTGCGTTATGAGGATGATTGATGTCTTTGGTTATTGATCATCGCCCCCTCTACCAACTCTTATTCCAGCGCGGTCTGCCTTTTTTTGCTATGATTTTTCTTTTTTTTCTTTTTTATTGGGGTCTGGACTGCGTGCCACCCGAAGGTATGAGTGAGGCTGCATGGCGTTCACTGTTGATTTTCATGCTTTGTTTGTTGTTGTGGGTGTCGCAGTTATTGCCTTTGGCAGTCACCTCCTTGATGGGTATGGCTTTGCTTCCCTTACTGGGGGTTTTGCCCGCAGCGGATGTGTATAGCATGTTTGGTAATCCTGCGGTTTTCTTTATTCTAGGCTCTTTTATGTTGGCAGCGGGGGTACTGCAAACGGGGTTATCTGAGCATTTGGCTTTAGCCTTGTTGCACCGTCTTGGCACCAGTCCGCATCGTTTATTGATGGCTATGTTGTTTTTACCTGCATTTATGGCCGCTTTTATGCCTGAACATGCTGTGGCGGCTGTTTTTTTACCGATTGCCTTAGAAATTGTGCGTGGACTAGAGCTTAAAATGGGTCACCGTTATGCGCAATCCATCTTTTTAGCTGTGGCTTGGGGTTCGATTATTGGCGGTGTCACCACCTTACTGGGTGGGGCGCGTGGGCCATTGGCCTTGGGTTTAATCACAGAACTCACAGGCAAAGGTTTTAGTTTTTTGGATTGGACCTTGGCGGCTTTGCCGTTGGTCTTGGTTGTGCTGACTGTTGCAGCCAGTTTGCTTTGGTTCTTCACCTCTTTTGAAGGCTTAGATATGTCCAAAGCACGCAAGAAAATTGAGCATCGCCAACTAGAGCTGGGTGCTTTAAGCGTGAAAGCCAGAATCATGGGTGTTCTTTTGCTGGTGACCATTGGCTTTTGGATATTTGAAGGTCATGACCTTGGTTTGGCGAGCATTGCCCTGTTGAGTGTGGTGGCCATGTTTAGCTTGCGTCTCGTGACTTGGAAAGCCATTGAAAGTCATGTGAATTGGGGTGTTATTTTTATGTATGGTGGTGCCATTGCCGTGGGTAAAGCCCTCGCGGTGACAGGTGCAGCCCACTGGATTGCAACGTATCTTCTGCCACAACAGATGACCGCCTTATTGCTCTTCGCTCTTTTGGCTGCTTTAACCTTGCTGTTAACCGAAGGTGTGAGTAATGCCGCAGCTGTGGCGATTTTATTGCCTGTTGCCGTGCCTGTTGGCATGGAGATCGGTGTTGACCCAATTCAAATTGCCTTGGCAATTGGTATCATTTCAGGTTTTGCCTTTATGTTGCCGATGGGGACACCCGCCAATGCACTGGTGTTTTCCACGGGTTATGTGCGCATGAGTGCCATGATTGGCCGTGGCGCTGTGCTTTCAAGCTGCACATGGTTGTGCTTCATGTTGATGATTATGTTTTGGTGGCCATTGTTGGTTTAGCTGCCTGAACGCAACATCAGCAGATCAAACACAACGCGCGCAAAGGCGGATGTTCGATGTGAGTCAGAGAGCAATTGATGCATCTGATGTTGATGGGCTGCACCGCTATCCATGATCGCATCATCTATGGCTTTGGCGAAATCACCCAGCATAGCTTGCTCAGGTGTGTTGTTCTTAATTTGATTCATCACCACGCTGTTTTCACTGAGTTTATCTCTGATGGTATAGGCGTAGTTCACCAGATCGTTTTCTGTCAGTTGATCGCTGTGGAATAATTCATTCAGGCGCGTGATAATTTGTGAAAGAAATTCCTCTTTTTTATCTTTGGCTTTCGCCGATCCGAGTTCTTCACCGGGCTTGAGGCTGTATTCGCCAGTGCTTGGTTCCAATATCAGGTTTTGTTGGCGAATGGCTGACAAGCGATAGTGACTGAGCAGGATTGAGTCGAGATCAATATCATCGTCATCAATGATGATTTCACGCAACATCGGGCGTAAATGGCGCGCATAGAGGCTGAGTTTTTCCAAATCCTTATCATCATAATCGACAATCTGAGACATAAACTCATAGAAGCGAACGAAGGTGCCTAAGTCTTTTTTGAAAATATCCAGCGCATCTTTCTCTTGCTGACATGCTTTTAAGCTGTTTTCAGCATTGGCCATCAAGACGGGGTCATGTGTCGCCTTGGTGCGTTCAACGATTTCTTTTGCTTGCTTGAGCGCTGCAATGGCTGACTGATAACGCTTCTGCCAGCGTTCCACGGCGGGTTTACAGATATTGGCAATCACTGCACTGCTTGTCTGTGGCACAAAGAAAACACTGCAAAATTGCTCAACCTCAGACGATGTGAAAATACTGGCCGCACGCAATTTATCAAACAGATCAAAGATGAGGTTTGGATCGGAGACATCGGCCAATTCAGCCGTTTGATAATAGGGCTGAAATGCTTCTAAAATAGCTTCGGGCTCATTAAAGAAATCGAGCACAAAGGTTCCCATCACTTCTTTGTTTGGATAGGTGCGATTCAGGCGCGATAGTGTTTGCACGCAATCCACATCAGCTAGTTTTTTATCGACATACATCGCGCACAGTTTGGGTTGATCAAAACCAGTTTGAAATTTATTGGCCACGATCATCACCTGATAATCATCCGAATCAAACGCCTGACGCATATCACGTCCTTTAAGCCTTGGATTCATATTGATTTCAGTAAACTTTTCACCTTGCAAGGCTGCCCTATTGGGGTCGGATGCGTTGAATGCCACCTCACCAGAAAAGGCCACCATCGCATGAATCTTTTGATAGCCCTTCTCGATGATGTATTGATCAAAGCCTTGTTTGTAGCGCACGGCCTCTTTGCGGGAACTGGTCACCAACATGGCTTTGGCCTGACCACCCAATAAGCCCATGATATTGTCTTTGAAGTGCTCAACAATGACCTGAACCTTTTGGGCGATATTGTAATCATGTAAGCGCACCCATTGATTAAGCTTCACCTTGGCGCGTTTACTTTCCACGGCTTGATCAGCACCGTTGATTTGCTGTGCCAGATTGTAGGCCACTTTATAATTGGTGTAGTTTTTGAGCACATCGAGAATAAAACCTTCTTCGATGGCTTGGCGCATGGCGTACACATGAAAGGCGATGGGTATATTGGTTTTGGAGGCCACTTCATCGGGTTTTGGTAGACGACCAAACAGCTCCAGTGTTTTGGTTTTGGGTGTGGCGGTAAAGGCAAAGTAGCTCAGGTTTTTGGATGGTTTGCGGGCAGCCACGGCCGCATCTAAAATATCTTCAGAACTGAGTGGCTCTTCAGTCTCGTTTTTATGCTCCAGCATCAAGACTTCTTTCAGCTGTCTGGCCGTAGAACCTGATTGTGATGAGTGTGCTTCATCGGCAATGATCGCATAACAGCGGCTTTGCAAATTGGTATTGTTTTCAATGGCTTTGAGCGCAAAGGGAAAGGTTTGAATGGTGACAATAATAATCGGTTGTGATTGTTCTAAGGCCTTGGCTAGCTTCTCCGATTTTGAACCATTGCCCTCATGGCGATTGATGTGCTCAACCACGCCATCAACATAGGCGAACTGAGAAATGGTATCCTGTAGTTGATCATCAAGCACCGTTCGGTCGGTCACAATAATCACCGAATGAAACTGTTTGTTTCCTTTGCCATCAAAGAGCGAGGAGAGCTGATGGGCTGTCCAAGCAATGGAGTTGGATTTGCCAGAACCCGCACTGTGTTGAATCAAGTATTTATGACCCGCACCATGTTCACGCGCATCCTTGACCAGTTTATTGACGACATCCCATTGATGATAACGCGGAAAAATCAACGCTTCTTTTTTGGATTTATGACCCTGCCAGTCTTCTTCCTCTTCAATATGCAGGTGAACAAAGCGAGCAAGGATGTTTAACAAATGATCTGGACGTAGCACGTCATTCCATAGGTAATCGGTGGCGTAACGATTTACATCGTCGGGCGCATCATTGCCCGCGCCATCATCTTTGGTTCCCTTGTTGAACGGTAAAAATGTGGTGTCTTTGCCTGCCAAGCGTGTGGTCATATGGACTTCATACTGACTCACGGCGAAATGAACCAGCGCGCCGCGCTTGAAGGTTAACAATGGTTCTGCTTTTTTGGTGATGGGATCAATGGCAAAGCGGGTGGTTTTATATTGCTTGATGGCATTGTGTACGGACTGTTTAAATTCTGATTTAAGCTCCAGTGTGACCACAGGCAAGCCATTCACAAACAACACCAAATCAATGCGCCATGCTTTGGCCTTCTTTTCTTCCTCTTCTTCTTTCTGGGCTGAAGGCTTCGCCCAAGGTGAATAGACCAATTCAGGCACAACACGCAGGCGGTTCTTCTCATAACGGGCAAGTGTATCTGGATTCAAATCATGGTCTGGTTTGAACTGACACAAGCTGAAACGGGTGCCACGGTCACGCAGTTCATGGCGCAACACACCCAGCGTTCCAAAGGTGCGCATCTCTTTATGGTCGGCATTGGGATCAATTTTATTGAGCTGCTTCGCCACACGCTCTAAAAATATTTGTTCGGGGTTGTTGGGGTAAAGCTTAGAAAATTTCTGCCACTGCTCAGCTTGCGTTTCTTTCACAAAACCAAACAAGTCTTCTTCATACAAAGCCAACTCACGGTTGTAGTTTTCAGGCTGACCAAGCAACCAGCCATTGGCGAGTAATTCCCTGATCATATTGTTTTGAAATGTTAGCTCGTTTGCTTTTGTCATGAATCATCTTACCCCTTACTAATAAAACCCTACTGTTTTCAATGTTTGGCATGAAATGAGTTGACCAAGAGCTAAGTGAGCGATGAGTTTTTGTTTTTGTTGCTTCATTTATGCCTCCTTGGTTTACGTATGAGCCGTTTATCGGCGTTTATCGCCGACTAAATGAAATAACTTAAACTAATTGGCCATAAATATGAATGATTTATTTTTCCACGTCCTTGGGTTTTGTTCACTGATGTGAGGCAGTTGTCATTCATTCGTCACCCTCACTTGGTACATTCGATGCTTACTCAATGTGCAACGGTGTTTAAAAGAATGGATTCCCGATAAGAGAATTCGGGAATGACGACATTTTGTCACTTGTCCCCATCGCTCCCGCGTGGGAATGCATACCAAATACAACAGAATATTCGTTTGATAAATCCCCCTCGATCCCCCTTTTTCAAAGTGGAAGGCGTTTCTTTCAGCATCGCACATCATTGAATCAAAGCTGGTTTTAACGCCTCTCTTTGGCAAAAAAGGATAGGATGAAGGGTTTAAATAAGGCTAGTTTCTCTTGATCTTTTATCCCCCTCTCCTGCTGGAGAGGGTAGGGTGAGGAGAATCAATCAATGTGTTTTTTACATTGGTAATCATGAGCATTAGACAATGCATTATTCCCGAATTAGTTATCCTGAGCCATTTCCCTAAACGCAGTGCTGGTTGTGTTCTCAACAGGGGCTTTCCATGTCCGCACATCAATTTTACCCGTGACGGCGGCAGAGATTAGGGCTGTGCGGCGTTCTTTCAGTAATGAAATTGCTGACTCTGCTTTAAAAATTAGGTCATCAAATTTAACTAAGTAACCTTGAATAAAAGTTACTATCGCTTTCTGTTCTTCGATACAGGGTATTGCTAATGTGAAATTATTTACGACATCAGAAGGAACTCTTTTTAATCCACCTGCTCCAGACATTGCCGCAGTAGCAATCGCCATAAATTCATCTTCTTGAAGACGATAGTATAGAAACTCATTGATAACTTCTTTCTTTGCACGCAGCACATATATTTCTGAAGATCCAAACCCAATGCTGTTAACTAGGTTTCTTGCAATGGCTATGTTTTTATTCTCAAAACAAGGAGTAACCTTGGCCATCAAAATATCTTCATTTTTAAAATAAGTGTACCCATCATAAACATCACTAATCAACCTAGTCTCATCAAGAATCAATGAATCTGTTTTGAGTTTTTTCATGGGAACAAAGTTACACGACTGATGCTTTTCTTTTTCGACTTCTGATTTTCTAGGTGTTAATTCAGCAATATGTTTTATCTGACTAACCTCCCACCCCTCAGGCACCTCACCCAACCACTCAACACCTGAATCGCGCATGGGAGCATTGGGATTTAGACCTTTGGTGACGGCATGACTAATGACGGCTTGGCGTTTTTCTTTGAGTAGTTTGATCAAGCGTTGTTGTTTTTCGATCAGGGTGT
>JAUZRG010000107.1 GCA_030950585.1 Mariprofundaceae bacterium
TTTTAGCAAGCCCTTAATCGAAAGGTCTTTCCTAAACCTGCTTTCCTTCATAGGACACCTCAATCAATTTAATAGTCTGCGAAAGACTCTTTTTGAAAACGTTACAAGTAAAGGGATTTATAGGCTAGCGGGAAGTGCTGCACCGTAGATAACAAGGAACATGGTTTTATAGATATGGTTTTAGTGATAATTGAAGGTTCTAATAGGGATATGGGAACAAACTATAAATTATTAAATGAAGTAATAATTCCTAATTTTCAGAAAAAAAGAGTGCTTGTTGCTGTAAATCAAGCCGACATGGCAATGAAAGGTAGGCATTGGGATTATGATAATAATAAGCCAATGAAAAAATTGAAAGATTTTTTAGAGGCTCAAGTAGATTCCATTCAAAATAGAGTAAAAGAAGCAACAGGTATTAGTATTATAAGACCAATCTATTATTCAGCCGAACATGGATATAATATTGATTTGTTATTAGATTTATTGATTGATAATATGCCAAATAAAAAAAGAAACTTAGTAGTCAATTAAAAAACATAACAAAAAAATCAAGCGGACGGTCAAAAGCGTCACAGTTTTTGCTAATGCAAAAAACCGCGCCACTTTTGCCCGCCGCTTATTTTGGCGTTAGCTTTACACGGGATCATAGAGGCATTATATGAGTGAAAAGAAAAAGTACTCACTATTAACAAACTCAGACATTGAGGTCGGACTAAAAGGTGGGCGGTTTAAGAAAGAAGATATTTCACTGATAAGAGATACAGAAGGTAAGATTGTCAGGCATTCAGCCATGACAGATATTCAAGATAATGTTATCCCTTCATCAATTATACAAATTAACAATACTTATATATATCAGGCCGATATTCGTCCAGTAATAGAAGCTCTTATAGAGACTAGAAATGTTGAAATCTTCCAAGATCTGTCAGAAAAACACCACGCTGTTATTGATAGCCTAACATACTATAGAGATCATGAATCGCGGCTAGATGAACTTAATTCTAAGTCACTTGATGCATCGTCAGTATTTGAAAAACGTGTTGAAGTTTATCTTAATGGTATAGATGTAAACGATCTAGAAAAAACAGATATCAAACACTGTATAGCAATGCTTGATTCCTATTTGAATATAATCTTTGTGTACCTAATGAGTACATATTGGATACATAATGAAAAGGTGTCGAATGATACAATTGCAGGCAGAAAAATTGCAGACGTTGATAGCAAAGTACGAAAAATATATGAGCAACTACTTGCTGAATCCAGTTTAGATGAAAAAAATCGAACAACAATTCCAATGCACAACTCATTGTATAGTAGGTATTTTCTATCAGAAAAAAATGGAGTAGAGGAAATTGAAAGGCTTATCAAGCATGACTCAAGATTTTCTTCGTTAACTGATTTTATGAGCTTTATACAGCGGTGTTTTTTTGAAAAAATAGCCACTTACTATGATCATGCTAATCAACGCCAAGTGCCAGAAAGGCACGAGATATCAATCAAATTAGATGAATACAGTAAGTCTGAAAGAAAAAAAATAGAATTTTCTAAGATGCTTTTTGATGTTCTCGAAAAAATTGAAATGATAAAAAATATACACTCTGAGCTTATTGAAGTGGGCAAGATTGATTTCGGCTCTATTGAGATCTATTCGGAATCTGAAGCTAACAAGGCGCTCCAACTGACCGCCATTCCGCTTGCGCTACATGCCGGCAGTTGAGCTTGGCGTTATATCCAATTTTCCACATTATATGGAAGCTTGAATATACTGAGTAAATTTAATTTAGGAGATAAATATGGGATTTTTTGATACTGTTAAAAAAGGCGCAGCTATTGCAGGAAAAGGTGCAGAATTGCTTGATAAAGGTATGAAAACCGTACTTTCTAAAAGAAGTGACGCACAGTTATTAGAACTAGATAGTAATAATAAGAATGTCCGTGAAGAGCTTCAAAAGAGAGGTTTATTATAAAATGTCAGAAAGAAGAAGCAGGGCTGAAATTAGAAAAGGTTTAATTGAATTAGGGGAAAAAGCTGGTTCAAAAGAACTTGAGAAGCAAGTAGAAAATATTTATAAATATGATAAATTAACTCTAGATGCAAGAGAAGAAGAAGAAAGAAAAGCAGGGATGTAATAAAAAAGCTATGTCACAATTAGTTATTAAAGTCTTAATGCCATACATCGGCGTTTTTGAAAAAATTAAGATTATTTCCAATAAATTATTGTGGCATAGCTTAAAATATCAAATAGAAGCTAAGTTCTAAAAAAACCAGATTTATCGTTATTCAAGGAGAAATAATAATGACAAAATGTAGTAACTGTAATGAAAAACTTTTAAAAAAAGATATTATCTTAAGTGAATTTCACTGAATTTTTGATATAACAAAAGCATCGAGTGGGACGGCTTCGCCGCCCCTCATGCAAGCCGTTAGCT
>JAUZRG010000108.1 GCA_030950585.1 Mariprofundaceae bacterium
ACGCGACCCTAACGATGTGATCCTCATCAGCGGCGATGAGACCATTACTACAAAAAGTGGTAAACACTCCTTTGGGTTAGGTCGTTTCTTTTCCTCCACACATGGTGTCCCAGTACCTGGTTTGTGCTTTTTATGTATCAGTTTGACCAGCGTTAAACATCGACATTCCTTTCCGATCATCATGAAGCAAGTTGATAAGTCAGTGATGTGTGGATGCTCAAAATACAAAGGAAGTAAGTCAGCAGATAAAAATGAAAGAAGCACGAAGAAGACAGGCAAGAAAGGTCGTCCCAAAGGAAGAAAAAACATCAATCGGCGTGATATTCAACTATCTAAATACCTAACGTTTATGAAAGGTTGTGTGAATGATGTTAAAGAAATGGTCGGTGAAAGCATTCCACTTACCTACTTTGTTTTTGATGGAGAACTTGGTCATAACTTTGGTGTGCAGATGACCTGACAGCTAGGCCTTCACCTGATATCCAAGTTACGCTGTAATTCCGAATTATACTTACCATGGGAAGGTGAATATAGCGGCACAGGTCGCCCAAGAGTGTACGGTGATCGACTACGGCCTGAATCCATCCCCGAGAAGTACCTAAAGTCGACAGTCGTAAAAGATGGCATACGCACTGAACACTTTCAGGTTTCAGTACGCTATAAGAAATTTCCCGATGCCCTGAACGTGGTGATCATCCGAAAAACGAACTTGAGCAACGCCAAGGTAGCGCAGTCACTTTATTCAGCTCTGACCTTGATTTGAGCTGCGATAAGCTAGATCCTAGCCGAAAAGGATAACATACTGATATTTAACAGAAGTATGTTATAATTTAAGTCATGAATAGCCAACTTTTACCTGTAATCTTCCAAAGATCCCTTTTTGACTCTGCTCCAGAGAGTAAATTTAGCATTGAGTTGAATGAAGTTCTTCAGTTGTACCTTAAAAACCCAAGCATTAAAAAATCAATTATCGACGACCAAGAGACTTACGGAAAGAGGAAGAAAATTGAGAGGTTGATGGATA
>JAUZRG010000109.1 GCA_030950585.1 Mariprofundaceae bacterium
CTTGAAGCACAAAATGCTGCCTTACGTCGTAGAAACAGTGCTTTTAGAAGGCGAACGAATACCTATGCAAAAAATACAGCTGCGTTGCAACGAACTTTGGATGTACATCAAATGATTCATCATTTTACGCGTGTTCATTGGACAACAGTCAAAGTTCCAGCAGTCGCGATGGGAGTTATTAAGGAGGCATTGTCTCTTGAAAACATCCTGACTCTTAGAATCACTTAAAAATTCAAGTATCAGTTGGAAAAGTATGTTTCAAATAACCTCAGTGGAATGACTCGAGACCAGTGCCCTTATTATCCTTGTAAGGATAGGTCTTGCTTTTTGGTTGCTATTTAACCATTTTTTTTATCGGTTTTATTTCATCGGGTTCGATGCGACCCAGCATTGCTATCGGCGATGGTGTGTTGGTGTTGTATAAAACATTTAGATGAATTATGGGTTAAGCGATTGATTGGAAAGGGTGGTGATCAACTCGTGTTTGAGGATCGTAGTCTTTACTTAAACACGAAAAAGGTGACGCATGCCAAGCATTTTGAATCGTTAGTCAAAGGAGATCGACATCGTGTGTATAGCAGTTATTTGGAAGGTGATTGGGGGCCTGTGTTTATCGAAGATAAGCATGTTTTCTTGATGGGTGATAATCGAGCTAACTCTGAAGATTCACGTATGTTTGGTGCGGTTCCAGAATCATTGTTGTTTGGTAAAGTTGTTATGACTTTTTGGAAGCCTGAGTGGGTTGCTTGGATCATGGATTAAAGATTCTGATTTTTTAAGTTTCAGAATCTTTAATTTATATTATTTACTGGCACTTACATTGGCATAAAAAGCAATGCCTGTTTGTTTATCTTCGTAAAGCATCACCCATGCATCAATGCCTTGTGCTGTATCAGGAACATCCATTTGAGGAATGATCGCAGATAACTTGAGGTCTTGGCCTCTGCCAATACGTATTATTTTGCAAAGACCACCGATCATATAAGATGGGTTTGTTGCTGTGCTATCATCTTTAAAAATCATTTCGCAGTTAATGCCAAAATCGCCAAACTTTCCTTTCTCATCACGTAAAACATCCATGTGCACAGCCATAACATCACCATCAATGGCATCAGCAGTATGCGCAAGCACGAGCACTTGAGAGCCTTTCATAGCAGAGATGAAGTCACTAAACGCCCCCAATACAATCGGTTCATACTCAAAAGCTTTGTCTGCTTTCTGAAAAGCAGCAAAGTTAATGTTTCTGGTTTCACCTGCGTATGCAGTGTTTAAGAAAAAAAAGCTTAGTATTGCGCATAGTATTATTTTATACATAAATTCCCTCCACTTGATTATTAGTCATCAAATGTGAGGGATAAGTGATGAGAAAGCAAAAAAATTATTCTGTACCGAACTCTTGGTTGGCATAAATGGCAATACCATCTTCTTTATTGTTATAGAGCAGCTTCCAGTCTTCAGCACCTTCTTGTGGTAAAAGTGTTTTCTTAATGAACCCTTTGTGTTCAATTTTTTGATAATCAGCACCGACCATCAGTAACTCTACCATACCGGCGATATGAACAACTTTACCTTGAACGTCAACTGACCATCGACACCAAAATCTTGAAATTTTCCTGCATTTTCACGTAAGACATCATTGCTGACCATGATGACATCTTTATTTTTAAGCCAGAAGTATGGTTAAGAAAGATAAACTGCGCTTTTCCTTCTAATGCGGTCAATAATGCGCCGTGAGCACCTTTAATTGTGGCTGGGTATTGAAAGGATTCTTGGCCGTGAACTTTATGAAATGCAGCGATATTGACATGCGCCATTGCGCTACCACCCGTAATGTCGCCAGCTTTGATCTCGCCAGCTTTAATGCTGTGACTGCTTTGAGTTTCAAAGAAGCCAAGTGATAGTGCTAGGCTGTGTTGACATTTGGACAGTGAGCTTGAGGCATTAATTTGTTTAAACTTCACCTTTGTGAGGTTTTTTGCATGTGTAATACAAGGCTTATTGATGATCAATGGGATAAAGTTTGGATTTTTTTACAAGGACAAACAGGCATTTATCGCATTTCAGAAAAATCATCTCGCGATTTTGTAGATGCCGTATTGTGGATACTTCGTAGTGGCGCGCAATGGAAACTTTTGCCAAATGAACAAGGAAAGTGGAACACTATATATAAACGTTTTGTTCGCTGGGGGAAACAAGGAGTTTGGGAGGCAATGCATGCATGTTTTTCCAATGACGCAGATATGGAGTGCATTATGATTGATGGTGCAATTATCCGTGCCCATGCATGTGCTTCTGGTGCAATTTCACATGATGATGATGAGCCTGAAGATCATGCATTAGGACGCTCTAAAGGTGGGTTTACAACCAAGATTCACGTTATGGTAGATGCACTCGGAAACCCGCTCGACGTTATTCTTACTGCAGGCCAAAAATCCGATATAAATCAGGCTTATATTCTTATTAGAAATGTAAAATCAACCTATGCTTTAATGGATAAAGCATAGGTTGGCGACAAGTTTATTGAGCAGTTAAAGGCACAAGGAATTATTCCTGTTATTCCGCCTAAAGCAAACAGAAAAGAGCAACGTGAATATGACAAAAACATGTACAAAGAACGACATTTGATTGAGTGCCTTATCGGCAAAATAAAACAGTTCCGAAGGGTCTTTTT
>JAUZRG010000011.1 GCA_030950585.1 Mariprofundaceae bacterium
CTGCCTTACGTCGCAGAAACAGTGCTTTTAGAAGGCGAACGAATACCTATGCAAAAAACACAGTAGCCTTGCAACGAACTTTGGATGTTCATCAAATAATTCACAATTTCTCTCGCACTCATTGGACAACAGGCAAAGTTCTAGCTGTGGCTATCGGATGTATTAAGGAGGCATTGTCTCTTGAAAGTATCTTGATTCTTAGACTTGCCTAAAGCTTCATGTTTCTGCTGGAGAAATGTTGTTCAAATATGCGACTGAGAATCGCTGGAGCCCAGTGCCCGAACGGTGAAACAATAGGTTATCAACAATGCTTGTGCCATTTAATTGATAAAAAGCCACTTCCGACCTAAAGCCCTTTTCACAAAAAGGGCACGTTTTTTCTGTTTTTGAGTTTAGAATTTTATCTTTAATCTCAATCTTACTTAAATTGTCATAGATCAAATAATATAAACCTTTCCATTGGGTATAGTCAGATAATGTTGTTATTTTTCCTTTTGATTTTAAGAATTTATATTCTTTGAAACCAAATAAAAAAATATTTTTTTCATCTTCATTAAGTTGGTTAAATGGCTTTGTAAAATCAAACAAGCCTTCTTTAAGGAATTTAGTAACGATACTTTTAACTTGTAATTTTAATAAAAAACATAAAAAATCTTCATCTAATATAGATTTGCTTTCATCTTTAATAATTAAGCTTTTATCATAAGCAGGCATAGTCCCAATTGCATTACAATAGATGCATCTATTTAAATATAAATTAAAAGTGTGCTCACTAATTTTTGGCGTACCAATAATATTGTTTTTAATAGAAATTAACCGTGTAAAAAGTTCATAAGATTTTACTTTCGTCTTAACTGTAATCCAGCCATTACCAAAGTTATATGCTTTTTCTATATCATTGGTTTTTACTCTGTATTGCCATTCATCTCTATGAAAATCCTTTAAATTTACTTCAAACCCTAATGCTTTTAAATGCTTTAATTTATCTTTTTTTATGCTGTTAGGAACAACTTTATATTTAAACAACTCTGTAACATAAGGATTAAAAAAGACCTCATAGGAATTTAGTTTTTTTATAAAACTAAAAAGATCTTGTCTTGTTTTAAAGAATTTATGATGTTCACCATCTGTGATGACGGTATGATTCTTATTGAATGTTTTTTCAATTTCAAAATGCTCACCGTCTAAATAAAAATGATTACACACTGGTTTGTTATGACTGTGAAAGGTTTTTGTTTTTAATGAAGGTAAATCATTTTTTGTCTCTTGCCTGTCTTCATACTCACCCTTAAATGCTTTGGCTGTTAAAGATGTTTTATGTGTTAATAATTCTTCATATTGACCTTCAAAAACCTTCTTTCCTCCACAGTTACCACTACCTATACCTATATCTATTATAAAATCACTATTTTTAATCATATCAAGATTATGCTCAATGATAATAATTGAGTTATTCAGTGAAATAATTTCATCAAAAATAGTGTACATTTTTATGGTGTCTTTTTTATTTAAACCCGCTGTTGGTTCATCTAAAACAAAGAGAAAACCACCGTGATTAATTTTTTTATACGACGTGATTAAGGATTCAGCAAATTTTAATCGTTGTGCTTCGCCTCCACTTAATGTTGGGGTTTCCCTACCTAATGTAAGGTGTGATAAACCTAGTTTATCAAGTGTTTTTAAAGAAAATTTTAACTTGTCATGATCAAAGAAGGTTAATAAATTACTTATTGGATTATTTAATATATCTATAATATTTAAATTATTAAATGTTATATCTAAAATTTCAGACTTATACTTTCCTCCTAAACAGTTAGGACAAATATTTTCATTGAGCATACCTAAGCCCTTACAGGTTTCACACGCGCCCGATGAATTAAAGCTAAAATAGCCTTTGTCAAAACCAAAGTTTTTAGATATTTGAAGCGTAGAGAAAATAGTCCTGATATCATCAAAAATATTTAAGTATGTTGCCACAATTGAACGTGAATTAATCCCTATTTGTGATTGTGTTAATTCAACAATAGAGTTGATCTTTTCTATATTTTTAATTTCTTTTATTAAGTTGGGGTTGATACTTTCATCATTCAGATATTGTTTTATATTTGGGACTAAAGCCTTATGAATTAAAGATGATTTTCCACTACCACTTACTCCAGTAATAGAAACCAAACAATGAAGAGGAATGATAAAATCCTCACCTCTAATATTATTTGTATGAACCTGTATTAGCTTCAAGCTGTGCTTTAAATTTATTTCTATCTTTTCCCTTACAAACTCATGATCTCTGCATACCGTTGGCTTGCCAGAAAAAATAACTTCACCGCCATTAGAGCCGCCGCCAAGACCTAACTCGATGATATAATCACTGTTTTGTATATAATCCTGATTATGCTCACTAATAATAATAGTATTATTTCTATGACATAAATCTTTAATCAATGAAATGATTTGATGATTATTATAAGGGTGTAAACCTGATGATGGTTCATCTAAAATATAAAGTAGACCGTTATAATCACTGTTTAACTCCAGTGAAAACTTTAACCGTTGTAACTCTCCACCGC
This sequence comes from Mariprofundaceae bacterium, assembly GCA_030950585.1. Taxonomy (GTDB): domain Bacteria; phylum Pseudomonadota; class Zetaproteobacteria; order Mariprofundales; family Mariprofundaceae; genus JAUZRG01. The sequence continues at coordinate 2,568 of JAUZRG010000011.1, forward strand.
TCAGTGTATTTGTTGTCCTTTCTAGTGGTAAATAGCCTAAAGTAGATTTCTTTAAAGAAGATAAAAGGGATAATATTTTTTTATGGTGTAATTTTTTGTTATGCAGAAATAAATACAGTTCATCGACTGTTTTTTCAAGTAACTCACTAATATTTAAACCATATAACCTAACCGCATTCGCTTTATCGTTTAATCTGGTTCCTTTACAGCTATGGCAGTCTATATTTTTTATGAATTTCCCAATAGATGGCTTGGCTTCATGCTTGATAATTCTAGGAGAAATAAAATCTACAATAATCGCTTGTTCTTTTTTTGATAATTCACGAAATGTCTTATTCTTATCAAGATTTTCTGTTTTTAGAATTTTATCAATGGTATCTCTATAAAGTGAAATATACTTATAACCACCTTTTTCATTAAGGGTTAAATTCAAGAAATCTTCACTTAATCGTTTATCTTGTAGAATCAAATTTTCTAAATCAATTTCATCTATCAATCCATGACCATGACAGTTTTTACATTTTCCACTGTGTTTACTGGATGAATTAAAGCTCAATAATTGAGTTGATTTCTTTTGATAAATCTTAGCCGTATTCATATCAAAAAAATCAGTATTTAGCTTTAAATCTAAATTATTTACTTTTAATCTAAAGTTTTCTAAAGCTAATTCTTTGTGTTTATCCAGTTCATCTACGCTCTCAAATGGAATAAATATTGTATGTTTGTATTTATTATTTAAGTTTTTAACGGAGTGTGTTTTTTTAAGTCTTTCTTTGTTATCATAAGATGATATAAAAATAGCACTCATGATATTTTTTTCATTTAATAAGGATAATTCTGCTTGACCATCGGTATGTTTTTCATCACAAACAATCGCAAATAGCTTAATAGTGCTTTGGGGGTGATGGCGTTGAATATATAGTTTTATATCGCTAATATTAGGCTCAGTAATGACATTGCCATGATCACCGATTATCGCACCATATTGAGTGAGTTCAGCTCTTAGCAATGCATGAAGACCTGATACGGTTGCTAAAGTTGAAGAGATGCTTTCTGACAAGCCTCTTTGTTTAAGCGTGATGCAGTAGGGGAGGTTTTCTATTCTTTCAAACTTAGGACGAACAGCGTAATCTAAGCAGTTAGCATGACCACTGTCTATTTTTTCCTGCCGCCGTGCCTCGGCTGCTAATACATTATAAATGAGAGAAGATTTCCCACTACCACTCACACCAATAACTGTAGTGATTTTATTTTTAGGTATAGCTACGGATATATGTTTTAGGTTGTTTTCGTAGACATTACTAACTTTTATCACTGTCTTTCCATTGAGTATACTCTTTTAAAGTTAAAAAGTTATCTACAGTAAGTTTAGCATCAGGTGATGATTGATTGATTTTTTGAAGGGTATCATCATCAATAATGATTAGATATTTAAGGTTGATTTTAATTTTACTGGAACTAAAATTAAAATCAGAATCTTTTAATTTTCCAAGATTGCTAAATTTCATAGCATCAAGTTGTTTTGTTATTAAATTTTTACAGTCTTTGAATATTACACCTTCACATTCAGCTTTATTGAATTTAATATTTTCAATATTACAATTTTCAAAAGATGTTCCCCATAAGTTAGCATCATAAAAATCAACATCTTGAAGGTTGCAGTTTATAAACTTACAAAAATGGAAATTGGTTTCTTTAAAATCAACATTGTTTAATTTACAGTCTAAAAATATAGCATTTTCTACACGCTTATTGTTTTTTCGTATAAACTTTTTTCCAATACTTTTATCATCAAAAGCATCATCAATATCAAAGAAAATAGTATTTGAAAAATCAAATGTAGAATCAAAGTTTTCCAACTCTAATATTATTTTCCGAATTACATATAATGCGACAGAAACAATTTTTTCAGTTTCATTTCCCTTATGTTGCCAATCCTTTATGTTTTCCTGATTTGCTTGTGATCCTCCAGCATAAGAAACAATTTTATTTTGTGTATAGGTAAAAAGTTCTGATTCTTTTTTTAATGCTAACGGTTTTTTAATAACTTTTTTTTCTTTCAGTACGGGTGTATATTTACTGCTATCTTCTCTTCCATCAATAGCCTTTATCAAAGGAATTAATTCTTTATTTAAAATCTGTATGATTCTATCTAAATGCTTTGGGTGTGCCTTAGCAACATCTGCTAAAGAAAACATAGCCGCTATTTTAGCCTCTACTGTTGAGTCTTTATCTGTTAATAACTTGGTTGCTTCTAAATAGTTACTAAACTGTTTATCCTCATTAAATAAGTCGTATTGAGATTTTGTCTGTGCCGACATGGCCTGATTTCTTAAATGCCAAATAAGAAATGATATTGATGCACCTAAAGCGGTTACAACATTGACAAAACTATACTGACTGCTGGGATTATCCCCATATAGTTTTTTTAATTGTTTTACAAAATCAAATTGAGAAATACAGGTTTCTAACGCTGAATCTGTTACTATACCTAAAAGCAATATAGATATTAAAGATATTAAAAGTGATAAAAGAAACACACCCATGTTATGCCAAATACATTTAATCAAGCGAGAAACATAAGTTTTAAAATCATTAATAAGGCTTCCAAAAACTAAACAACATTTTATTTTCATACGTTGTATCAACCAAGTCCAAAAGAGAGTTTGAAAAATTCTTTGTTATTTCTGGGTGGTAAACTAAAAAATACTCTACAGGTAATCTTTTAATACCTATTTCAAAACCAACTTCATAAAATATTTCAGCTACTTCTTCTATTGAATAATCATAGGCTGAATATTTTTCCTCAGCTTTAATAATTTTTCTGCGCTTACTCCATAAAGGATTTTCAATATGGCTACCCATCGTAGAAAAATAAAATCCACCTTTTTTTAGTGATGAAAAAACAGCTTGGGCATGTTGTTTTAAATCTTCAATTGTATAAAGAACTTCCTGAGAATAAGCCGCATCAAAATACTCTGGAGAGTTTTGTAGTAATTCATCGGTATAAAAAGTATATTTTATACGGTTAGTTTTATTTTTTTCATTGGCTTTATTAATTAGATCTTGGTTTAGCTCCACCCCTAAGCCACTTTTTAATTTATCCATTAAATCAAAAACGTGCAAAAACTTACCATTACCACAACCAAAATCTAATACATTTTTTACTGTGTCTGGTTTTAATACTTTTTGTGATTCTATAATCATTGAAATCCAGAAGGGTAAGTTTCTATCCATCCCTACTCGCTCATGTGCTTGTGACATATGAAACGGTTTCATTTCTTATCCTTCCCGTGTGAAACTAACAAAAATATCTCTGGTATTTAAAGAACCATCACTATTTAACTCTAAACTACAGCCAGTTCTGTCATGTAATGTTCTTTTATTATGGTGAATTAAAATGTCTCCTGCTTCTAAGTATAATGCTACTCTAAACTTTTTAGCCACACTTAAAAAGTCATTAATCATTTTTCTTTCTTGAATTGATTGAGTAATTTTCTTTTTCCGATAGTAAAATTGAATACTTTCTAAATCAAACCTAACTTTATTTTCTTCATGTTCTTTATAAAAAATAGGTTCTTGAGTCAATATTTCATCTTTATTAGCATTATCATAATTAATACCATATGCTAACATGGGAACGTTATGATTAAATAACTTAAATAATAATTCTTCATCATAAGTTTCTAAATAATGGATTATATCATCTATTTTTACTAACCCATTCTTAGTTATTTTTAACGGATCTTCGTTGAGAACTTGAATGAAGCCATTTTTTGGTTGGTTATGCAAATCAATCGCATCATCATTATGTAGTTCTATTGCATCGTACTTACAAGCAGTATAAGGCCAATCAACTTTTATGCCCGTATATTCGACTGCACCATAAAACACACCAAACAGTTTAACAAAGGCTTCAAATATGGATTTCTCTTGATTAAAACCTATGTTTTTTATGACGACAAACTGACTTTTTTCTAACAGCTTATTTGAACAACTAAATATTTTTTGAAAACTTTCATCAGTTTTTATGAAAACATCAATTTCATTTTGATGGTATGTTTTTATTTTTTGAGACTTAGTGGCAATATTACCACTAAGTTTTTCAGAGATTTTAAGAAATGGCACGCTTAGCGACAACGGGTCGCTGCACAAGGGTTAGCCAATCCTGTTAATGTATGTCCAAAATGTTTTTTGAATAACTCTTGGGTTAATAAGAACCCTTTTTCTAAGTCTTGTGCAGGCTCTGCTTCAGTAAGACCAAAATAGGGGTAATGATGCAAGTAGTATCCAAAAATGTTCTCACAATCGACCATATATTTTTGTGTGTCTAGAATATGATAATGCCAGTATTCATCAAGAGCTTTGTTTGGAGCTAACGCAAATTTATCTCCATAGACTTTATGCAGAATTAACCACTCCTTATAAAGACCCTCAACAGCCATCACCTTTTCTGACTTCCAACCAGAATAAGAAATTAACTTTTCATTCTGAGTCATTAAGTCTAGTTGATCTACCAAGAATTTAGCGTCTGAAATTTGTTCTTCAGTGGCATACTCTTGTCTATTGACTGTTAATCTTAACGATTTTGCTGTTAATGTTGTTACTTCTATCATTATAATACCTTTACAGTTATTGGTTGAATTTACTACTTTATGAATCCTTTATATTTTAGAAACTAAAAATAGCTTGCTAAAGAATAAGAGTATATTAAATTCTTTGTCAAGAAAACTATTATGGTGTGAAAAGAGCAGCTCCTCCCGCTATCCACTTTCCTATGCCAAGAATAACGTTTTTTTCAGCTTGGGGCAGCGCAAAGCCTTTGCCTTCAGTTCAGGCAAATCATGTGACTCAATTTTTCAAACGTTCAACACACCAAAGTTAAGGATACC
>JAUZRG010000110.1 GCA_030950585.1 Mariprofundaceae bacterium
TTTATATGATGTTTAGCTATGCTGAGATGCTTTGATAAAACTTGGTTGATTATTAAATATAAAAAGATCCCCTCAATGAGGGGATCTTTTTATGTCAAACTGCATAAGCAGTTAATATGGCGGAGCGGACGGGACTCGAACCCGCGACCTCCGGCGTGACAGGCCGGCATTCTAACCAACTGAACTACCACTCCATGTGGTGGGTGAAACAGGGGTCGAACCTGTGACCTACGGCTTGTAAGGCCGTTGCTCTACCAGCTGAGCTATTCACCCTTTTTCCAACGCGGCGAACTATAGCCTTTAATTATGTATTTGGCTATAGTTTATTTCGCGTTCGCCTATAGTGAGAGTGTTATTTAATTGACTCTCTTAGGTTTTTACCAGCTTTGAACTTAGGAGCACTTGAGGCTGGAACCTCAACAATCTCTCCTGTTCTTGGGTTACGAGCTTTTCTAGGCGCACGTTCTACGACTGAGAAAGCACCAAAACCAACAATATTTACAGCTTCACCTTCTTTCAAAGAATTGGTGATGCCGTCCAGAACAGCTTCAACTGCATCTCCCGACAAACTTTTATTTAATGAAGTTTGTTTACTCACATAACTAATCAGATCAGCTTTATTCAAGACGCTCACTCCTTACGATTTTTAATTTAGGGTACGCACTCTATCAAAGAGATATGATGCGTAAAGAACCTTTTTATATGGCCATTTATACGATCATCCCAAGTATCAAATTTTCTTGACCTTGGGACGCTCTGTCTTTATGGGGCACGTAAAAAGGTTCTTTTTGTTAATGTGTTTTTGTTATTTCCTCGTTGAGCTGTAGCCCAGCAACGGAAGGTGTAATGTAATTGATTTCTAACTTCATATGAGATGGAAAGTGTTCCAAAGCATGGGGGAGAACATCATCCATATTTTGCACAAGGTGAATCTTTAAGCCTTGCAACACATTTTCAGGAATCTCTTTTAAGTCTTTGGCATTTTCTTTTGGAATGATGACTTCAGTTAAGCCGCCACGGTGTGCAGCCAACAGTTTTTCTTTCAAGCCACCGATAGGTAAAGCTTTACCACGTAAGGTAATTTCACCCGTCATGCAGACTTCAGCTTTGATGGCGATGCCTGTCAGCGCAGAAGCTAAAGAGGTTGCCATAGCCAAACCAGCCGAAGGGCCATCTTTGGGAATCGCACCTTCAGGAACATGCACATGAATATCAACATGTTGATGAAAGTCAGGTTTTAGACCCAGTTGCGCAGAGCGTGAGCGAATATAAGTCAGTGCTGCTTGCACGGATTCTTGCATGATCGTGCCAATATGGCCTGTGATGCTTAGTTTTCCTTTGCCGGGCATCAAAGCAGTTTCTATTTGCAGCAGTTCACCGCCTACTTCTGTCCAAGCTAAGCCAGTGACAACACCAATTTGTGCTTCCACTTCTGCAATACCAAAGTGAAAACGCTCAATACCTAAGTATTCTTCAAGGTTTGCAGCATTAATTTTCATGCTTTCTTTGGAGCTTAACCACTTGCGAGCCACTTTTCTACACATGGTTGCAAGCTTTCTTTCGAGGTTACGAACACCAGCTTCGCGGGTATGATGACGAATGATATTAAGAATGGCATCACTGTGAATTTCAATATGCTTGGCATTTAAACCATGACGCTTTAACTGTCTTGGCAGTAGGTAGCGAGAAGCAATGGCTAGTTTTTCATCTTCTGTATAACCAGAGAGACGAATGACTTCCATGCGATCAAGCAACGGGCCTGGAATGTTTAAGGTATTGGCTGTGGTGATAAACATGACATCGGATAAGTCATATTCAACTTCCATATAGTGATCACTAAAGCTGGGGTTCTGCTCGGGATCTAATACCTCAAGCATCGCTGAGGCAGGGTCACCACGAAAATCTGCGCCCATTTTATCAATTTCATCCAATAAAACAAGTGGGTTTTTTGTGCCTGCTTTTTTCATGCTTTGGATGATTTTACCCGGCATAGCACCAATGTAGGTACGACGATGACCACGAATTTCAGCTTCATCACGCATCCCGCCTAAGCTCATGCGTACATATTTACGCTTTGTTGCTCTGGCGATGGATTTTGCTAGCGATGTTTTACCAACACCTGGAGGGCCAACAAAACATAAAATTTGTCCACGCATTTTTTTGACGAGTTGAAGTACCGCAAGGTATTCAAGAATGCGTTCTTTAACTTTAGCTAAACCAAAATGATCTTCGTCAAGCACAACCTCTGCTTTGCTTAAGTTGCGTTGAATGCGACTACTTACTTTCCAAGGAATACCTGTTAGCCAATCTAAATAATTGCGAACGACAGTTGCTTCAGCACTCATTTGTGGCATAAATTTTAATTTTTTAAGCTCTACTTCGGCTTTTTCCAAAGCTTCACGGGACATACCTGCATTTTGAATCTTTTGTTCTAGCTCAATAAGATCGTCTTGCGCATCATCTTCACCGAGTTCTTTTTGAATCGCCTTCATTTGCTCGCCAAGGTAATATTCACGTTGGCTTTTTTCCATTTGGCGTTTAACACGACCACGGATACGCTGATCAACTTGCAATATTTCCATTTCACTTTCGAGGTAGCTATAAACCAACTCTAATAATTCAAGATCATGCTTTGATTCTAATAATTTTTGGCGTTGCTCAAGATCAAGGTCTAAGTGTGCTGCCATGCTGTAAGCTAATTTCACACTTTCTTTGATGGTACTCAAGGTCATCATGGTTTCAGAAGGTAATTTGGAATTGAGCTTCACATAAGCTTCAAACTGTTTGAGGGTGCTTTTAATGAGTAAGTCGCGTTCGTTGTCTTTGCCTTCTTGCGAGTGAAAGGGTTGGTAACTGGCACGAATACATTCATTGTCTTCTTGCTGTAAGCTATCAACACAAACGCGATCACCACCTTCAATTAAAACCTTGATGGTGCCATCAGGTAGTTTAAGTAACTGAAGGACATTTCCAAGCGTTCCTACTCGAAAAAGATCATCTGTTTCAGGTTCATCATCAGAAGGGTTCTTTTGCGATAAAAGAATGATTTTTTTGTCGCCTTTCATGACTTCTTCAAGCGCGAACACTGATTTTTCTCTGCCCACAAAAAGGGGAACAATCATATGAGGAAAAACAACAATATCGCGTAAAGGAAGTACGGGCAAAAGGTCTTGATCTGTATGGTTATGATCTGATTCTTCGTGAAGCGTGGTCATAAAAAATCTCCTTGATCAAGCAGTTTTCTCTTGATTGTTTAGTAATAGCTTCGGTTTTTGCTGATTTTCTACCGTTTGCTGTGTCACCACACACTTCCTGATATTTGGCGTGGAAGGTATGTCGTACATCACATCAAGCATGATGGTTTCCATAATAGCTCTTAGTCCACGCGCGCCTGTTTTTCTATCAATCGCTTTTTTAGCGATGGCTTTTAAGGCATCGTCATTAAATTCTAATTCGACTTGGTCGTAAGATAATAATGCCTGATATTGTTTGACTAAAGCATTTTTAGGTTCTGTTAGAATTTTAAGCAATGCTTCTTCATCTAGTTGTTCTAGCCATGCAATAATCGGCAATCGACCGATAAACTCAGGGATTAAACCAAATTTAACTAAATCTTGAGGTTCAACTTGGGGGAGCCAATGGTCATATGATTTTTCATCAGCAGCTGCAACATGTGCTGCAAAACCAATGGACCCTTTATGCTGTCTGGCTTGGATGACTTTTTCTAAGCCAGAAAAAGCACCACCAAGAATAAATAAAATATTAGAGGTATCCACTTGCAAAAATTCTTGTTGAGGGTGTTTGCGTCCGCCTTGGGGTGGCACAGAGGCAACAGTTCCTTCAATTAATTTTAACAAAGCTTGCTGCACACCTTCGCCCGATACGTCACGGGTGATGGATGGTGAATCTGATTTGCGTGTTATTTTATCGATTTCATCAATATAAATAATACCGCGTTGTGCTTTTTCAACGTTATTATCAGCTGCTTGTAGTAGTTTAAGAATGATGTTTTCAACATCTTCACCGACATAACCTGCTTCTGTTAATGTCGTAGCATCGGCCATGGTGAAGGGTACATCAAAAATACGTGCCAATGTTTGGGCTAAAAGTGTTTTACCACAGCCTGTTGGTCCAAGCAGTAAAACATTGCTTTTTGCAATTTCGACACCATCAGATTCATTGTGATGTAGGCGTTTGTAGTGATTATAAACAGCCACAGACAAGACTTTTTTTGCATGATCTTGGCCAATGACATAATCACTTAGAACACCATTAATTTCAGCTGGACGCGGAATGTTGTTGTTGGTGTTGGTTTCTTCTGTGTCTGAATCATTTTGATTGAGTTCTTCTTCAATGATTTCATGGCATAAGTCAACGCACTCATCACAGATAAAAACAGTTGGGCCTGCAATGAGTTTTTTGACATCGTTTTGACTTTTTCCACAAAAGGAACAATACAATGTTGGATCTTTCTTATCGGCCATGTGATTTTACCTAGAAAAATATAAAGTGTTTATAGAATCACTGATTGCTATCAGTTTGAATAGCTGAAGGTAGCGCATCACCGCGATGTGTCAAAACTTTATCAATAATACCATAAGTTTTGGCTTGTTCAGCTGTGAGGAAATAATCGCGTTCAACATCGTTTTCAACTTTGTTTAGAGGTTGCTCGGTATGTTGGGCAAGCATTTCGTTTAAACGCTCTTTTAAAGACAAGATTTCTCTCGCATGAATAGCAATATCCGTTGCTTGTCCTTGAAAGCCACCTAAAGGTTGGTGAATCATGACGCGACTATTGGGCAGGCTGAATCTTTTTCCTGCTGTACCAGCAGCAAGAAGGTGAGCACCCATACTGGCTGCTTGTCCCATACACAATGTAGAGACATCACAGCGAATAAATTGCATGGTATCATAGATCGCAAGACCTGCTGTCACGAGTCCGCCAGGGCTATTAATATACATATAAATATCTTTTTCTGGGTCCTCAGACTCCAGAAAAAGAAGTTGTGCCGTGACAAGATTAGCCATTTCATCGCTTACTTGGCCTGTCAAAAATATAATGCGTTCTTTTAAAAGGCGTGAAAAAAGATCGTAAGATCTTTCACCCCTTGATGTTTGTTCGACAACAACAGGTACCAAGTTCATGAGCTTATTCCTCCGATTCGTTATTGTTTTCTGCGATACTTAGCATTTGAGCTAATGTTTTCTTGTTTACACTTGTTTGAGCTTGGTCAAAAATGTAATCAACAACTTTTTGTTCTTGTAGACGATTGTTGATTTCGTTCATTTTATCTTCGTTTTGACGAATCATGCCCAGTAATGTTTCACGAATTGATTCTGGGTAATGAGCAGCTTCTTTGGCAAGTTCAGCATCAATATCTTCTTTTTCAATACGAACTTCACCATCAAGGGAAATCTTTTGTAATAACAGAGATAACTTAATGCCGTGTTCAGCTTGAGCACGTGCTTCAGATTGCATCTGTTCGTCTTCAAACATTTCAGGTGTGGTATCAACGCCTTCTTTACGCATCTTCTTGGCTGCTGATTTCATGCCTTCACGAATGTCATGACGAATGATTTCTTCAGCAACTTCAATTTGGTATGTCGCCATTAATGTATCAAAAACTTGTTGACGATTGACTTCAAAGGTTTGTTTGTCAGTACGACTTTGTAGCATGCTTGAAACTTCAGTGCGCAATGCTGCTTCATCAGCAACTTGCATGAGTTCAGCTAATTTTTTCTCATTTTCAGGTAAAATGGCAGATTCAATACTGTTGATAACAACATTAAACTCAGCTTCTTTACCTTGAAGGGTTTCAAAACCGTAATCTTCAGGGAAGGTGACGTTTAATGTTTTTTTATCGCCAGCTTTTGAGCTAACTAATTTTTCTTCAAAGTCTGCAATGAATTGACCTTCACCTAGGCTTAGTTCAACACCTTGGCCAGAGTTTCCTTCAAATTCTTCACCATCAACACGGCCAACAAAATCAATGTTTAACTTGTCGCCAATTTTAGCTTCACTGCCTTCTTCGTTTTTAAACTCATAACCTTTGAGCATCAAACGACTGATTTCATCTTCAACATCATTGCTATCAATGCTGACTTCTAATTTTTCTAATGTTAGTGTGGAAAGGTTGCTGACATCAATGTCTTGTGGCCAAGTGACCACTTGCAAAGAGAATGCACAGCCTTTTTCAGGTTGTTGTTCTGGGAATTCCAATTTAGGTTCAAGAGCTGGTGTTAAACCAGTTTTCTCAAAAACAGCTGAGTAATTTTTGGAAATCAATTCATTGACTGTATCTTGGTGTAATTTTACGCCAAATTGCTTTTTGAGCATTTTAATAGGTGCTTTACCTGAGCGGAAGCCCGGTAGGTTAACGCTGGATGTTAATTCCTGAAGTTTTTGAGCATAAACTTGATCATAACCTTTTTGTGCGATGTTCACTTCAATATTGTAGGTATCTTTAGATAAGTTTTGTACTTCGGTTGTTAGCATGGGATTAAAATCCTCCAAAAGTGGTACGAGAGGGGGGAGTCGAACCCCCACATCATAGGATACTGGAACCTAAATCCAGCGCGTCTACCAATTCCGCCACCCTCGCAAAAACGCTTATATTATATATATAAAGCGAAAAGAGGGAACAAGCATTGGATGCTTGTTCCCCATGTTTAAAATCCAACTGGTGGGCCGTGTTGGGTTTGAACCAACGACCCGCTGATTAAGAGTCAGCTGCTCTACCAACTGAGCTAACGGCCCATGTCTAAAAAAATGGGGTGGATGATGGGACTCGAACCCACAACCACCGGCATCACAAGCCGGGGCTCTACCATTGAGCTACATCCACCATAACAATGGCGCGCCCGGCAGGAATCGAACCTGCAACCTACGGCTTAGAAGGCCGTTGCTCTATCCGGTTGAGCCACAGGCGCGTATCCTAAAAAAATGGTCGGAGTAAGAGGATTCGAACCTCTGACCCTCTGCTCCCAAAGCAGATGCGCTACCAGGCTGCGCTATACTCCGAATCTTAAAAGACACTCGCAAAGACGGCGCAAGCTACAAATATTTTATGACTCGTCAATAGTTTTTTTTAGTCGGCGGTGTTGTTTTATGTTTAACTTCGTTTTTATTGTTGTATTATTTGTTGTTTTTAAAGGTTTTAAAGTTTTATTGTGTTGTTTTTATCGCCACTTCATTATCTGCATTTAAGGAGTGTCTTAAGCTGTTGAGTTAATGCAAGATATGGGATTTTTACAACTTGAATGCATATTTTATTATAAATACTTGCTCTTAAAGGTAAAAAAACATCATTCTTTGAATTTTTTTGTAAGTTTGGAAGCATGGTGAGTTTAAAAAGATTGTCCCTTTTAATATTCGTCGCGTTGTTGGCGTTGCCATCGCTGGCATGTGCTGGTGACGTATATCAACGCAAAGGAATTGGTTTTCAAGAAAAGCCAATCATGAGTCCAGGCTAATCTATGGGTACACCCGTTGGTTATGGTGCTGCATGGAAGCAAGGTTTTATTGGTGTCGGTGGTACCCATGGTGTTGGGCGTACTGCGCGAGTTGATTGGTGATCCACAGGAATATGTGGGCTTAGAAGTCGCCACGACGATTATTAGTTTAAAAACACGTTTTGCCGATAGTGGTGCTGTGAACTTTAAATTACACCGTTGGTTGCCTTGGAATTCAGCGATAGAGATCGGGGTTGAAAATGCGGTGACTTGGGGAACAGCGAAAAAAGCCAATGTGAAAGCCAATACTTATATCACTTTTACCAAAGCAAAGGCGCTTAACCCTGACGATGATTACAATCCTTTTACCTTAACCGCATCTATTGGTGTGGGGAATGGTCGTTTTGAACCAATCAATACGAATCTTGCTGCCACAACACAAACAAAAATTGGTGCTTTTGGTAGTCTGGGTTTGCAAGTTCATCCTAAGGTTGCTATTGCATCAAGTTGGACAGGAAAAGATTTGAATATGGGTCTATCACTTGTGCCATTCACAACAATACCTGTGGTGCTGGCTATTGGCCGAGTTGATCTACTACATAAAAATCAACCAGCTTCACGCTGGGTTGTTTCTTTTGGTTATGCAATATTTCAACGGAGGTTTATCATGATTAAATTAATGTTTTTTGGTTTTTTGAGTGTTCTTTTTATGGCGAATGCCAATGCAGGTAGTCAGCCACCAGCAGGATCTTTTTCACCTACTACGGCATCACAGTCTCCTGCGGTGACACCAAATTCAAATAGCAAGACTTCACAAGAAAAAGATGATTCTTCAAAAGGCACGGAGCAAAAGTCTGAACCAAAATCAGATTCGGATCCACGTGACCCCTTGGGCGATATTATGTAATTTGGCTTGAGGCTGCAAAGTAAGTTAAAAACTTACTTTGCAGCTCTGGACTATTGAATGCTGCGCCAGCGACTACCTGTGGCATCATCCAGTATTTCAATGCCCATTTCGGTGAGCTGGTTGCGAATGCGATCCGCCGCCTGAAAATCTTTATCCAAGCGAGCTTGTTGACGCTGTGCAATAAGCTCTTCTATTTTCTTTGCATCCAAGCTGTCAGCTTGAAACCATTGTTGTGCTGATTGCTGAACAATGCCCAATAAATGAGACAGTTGTTTGAATTGCTGTATGTGTGCTTGCATATCGTGATCTTGATCAAGACCACGATTGATATCACGGGCAAGATCAAACAACACAGCAAGGGCTTGTGGTGTGTTGAAATCATCATTCATGGCGCGAATAGATGCTTCAGGTAGTTGAATATCGCTAAGATCTTCCATGCTTTCTATGCGTTCTTTTGTGGCGTACAGGCGATCCAAACCTTCTTTGCCAGCTTCCAAGGCTTGATCGGAAAAATCGAGTGGTGAGCGGTAGTGTGTGGATAATATAAATATACGCAGCACTTCTGGTGGAAACTGTCGATACACTTCACCAATACAGAAAAAATTATCCAAAGATTTCGACATTTTCTCTTCGTTCACATTCACAAAACCATTGTGAATCCAGTAGTTTGCAAATGTTTGGCTATGCGCGCCCTCAGCTTGGGCAATTTCATTTTCATGATGAGGAAATTTTAAATCCATGCCACCACCATGAATATCAAAGGTTCTACCAAGATGTTCACACGACATGGCAGAACACTCAATATGCCAACCTGGGCGACCTTTGCCCCAAGGTGAACCCCATGAAGGTTCATTTTCTTTGCTTTGTTTCCAAAGCACAAAGTCCAGTGGGTCTTCTTTGTCTTCACTCACGGCAATGCGTTTGCCTGATTGTAGGTCATCAATATTTTTACCTGAAAGTTGACCATACTTTTTAAACTTGCGCACACGATACAAAACATCACCAGAATTACTTTGATATGCGAGGTCTTTGTCCACAAGTGTTTTGATCATGCGAATCATCGCAGACATATGCTCTGTGGCACGTGGTTCATGGGTGGGGCGTAAACAGTTGAGTGCATCCATATCTTGGTAGAATGATGCAATCATTTCTTTGGTCAGAGCTTGGCAAGAGATATTGCGCTCACGAGCACGTTTAATGATTTTATCATCAATATCGGTGAAATTTCGCACATAGGTCACGTCGTGACCACGCGCTTGTAACCAGCGATAAACAAGATCAAAAACCACCATCATGCGGGCATGGCCAACATGACAATGGTCATAAACGGTGACACCGCAGACGTACATGCTCACTTTGTTGCCTTCAAGCGGAACAAAGTCCTCTTTGCAGCGGCGCATGCTATTATATATATACAGCGGTTCAGTTATAGGCATTGGATGGTATCCTCAAGGCGTTGACGAACACCATCTTGACCAAGAAATTCTACCATTTCATTCATTTGTGGGCCGTGCTTCAAACCGCTTAACGCAATGCGCAAAGGCATGAAGAGGGTTTTGCCTTTGTTGCCTGTTTCGGCGCGCACGGCTTGTTGCCATGTTTTCCAATCTTGACCTTGCCAAAGTGTTAATGCGCTTTGAAAGAATACCACACCTGTTTCTTGCAAAATAGCTTTTGCTTCTGTTTCGATGGGATGCTTGCTATCCAATAGTCGAAGGTAGTGCTGAGATTCATCCACACGGCTCAGGTTACCTTGAATGAGTTGGGTAAAGTTTAGGCAAGTCTTGGCATCAATATTGGGCAACGATGCATGAATGATTTCAGATAATGCATGGGTATCCATGTCGTGAATGATGAGTTTTTGCCAACGAGATAGCTCATCTTCTTGCCAGCGCACAGCAGAGCAAGATAATTTTTCAGGTTGAAAGGCGGCACACATGGCTTCTGTGTTAAGCATTTCTTCGGGCATGTTGGGGTGACCCAAGCGCAACATACTTTGCACCAATGCTTGTGCAGAAATATTATTTTCACGCAAATCACGAATGCTATGGCTACCTGTCCGTTTGGATAATTTGCTGCCATCTTTGCCCAATAACAAACCATGATGAAGGTAGTGGGGTGGTTGATAGTCCAGTTTCTCTAAGATCCATACTTGATAAGCACTATTACTTAAATGGTCATCACCGCGCACCACATGACTGATTTGTTGCAAGGCATCATCAATGGCATTGGGCAAAAGGAAGGTGAAGTTGCCATCGGTGCGCAACACAATTGGATCATCTAAATCACGTTGTGAAAATTGAATGTCACCACGCAAGGTGTCTTTGACAATAATTTCGCCTTCTTTTTGATGCGAGGCAATACGCCATACATGCGCTTCTGATTCTGCACGCTGTTCTGATTCTTCAGATCTAAGGTTGCGGCATCTGCCGTTGTAGCGTGAAGGTAGGCCACGCGCATGATTGAGTTTGCGATCAAGGTTGAGTTGTTGTTCGGTGCAAAAACAGCGGTAAGCCAAACCTTTCTCATGCAGTGTTTCGAGGGCTTGTTGGTGCTGTGCCTGATGTTGGGATTGAAAGCTGACTTCGCCATCCCACGGAAGACCTAGCCATTGCATATCTTGTTTACATGCTTCGATGAAGTCGTTGGTAGAGCGGTCACGATCAGTATCTTCAAAGCGTAAGAGAAATTGACCGCCTTCTTGTTTGGCATATAACCAATTTAATAAGATGGTGCGAACATTGCCAAGATGAATGAGGCCAGTAGGCGATGGTGCAAAGCGAGTACGAACAGGAGTTTGAGGCACAGTTTAACCTTTATGATGATATTTGAGCGGCTAACTTTATCTTAAATGCTTTCATCTCACAAAGAACGCATGTTTTTTGTCAGGGGTAAATGGCTCTTTTAACCTTATGTGGTCGCTTTTTTGATGATGAGTTCATGTTTGCCACAAAACAAAAAGATTGACACTTAAAAAATAATTATTAAAGTTCGGCTTGTCTTTCGGTCCCCATCGTCTAGTCGGCCTAGGACACCGCCCTTTCACGGCGGCAACACCGGTTCGAATCCGGTTGGGGACGCCACTAACATTAAGCCCCAACAACCTAGGTTGTTGGGGCTTTTTTTATGCTTGTTTTTTAGTTGGTCTTTCGTTTTATGATTTTATGTCTGCATGGGTTGCGGATTAAAAGAAAATAGCTCAAACAGCATAGTCAGACTTCACCTATCTCAGTCAAAAATAATAAAATACACATTTTATAAGTAGGTGTATAAAAAACGCTAACATCTTAGCCATCATGACTATCCGCGTCAAGATACCGATGTCCTTCTTTTTAACCTTTTTAATTTTATGGCGATAACCCTTCAAGTAGGTTCAATTAATGTTGACAAATGGGGGGGCAATGCATTATTTATTGCACGCTTTTTAAACGTATGCTTTCGCTTTCTAGTGCGGCATCGTGTGACGAAGCTAGGGGAGTGCTTAGAATACTAATTTGTCTGGCTCGTGCTTGGCATGGCCAAAGAGCCTCTGCTCTTAACTCATTGATAAAATGAATGAATCAATTCCACACCCGATAGGGAATGTGCCTTAGTGTTGAGTCAAAAAAACAATGATAAAAACAGTTTCAGGAAGTGAACGATGGATGTTTTTCTAATCAATATAAGCAGCTTTCCAACGGCTATCTACACCACGTTATTGGTCGTTGTGCTTGGCTACTGGTTGCTGGCTCTTAGCGGGACTTTTGACCTGAATACCTTTGATGTCGACATAGACATGGATATCGATGTAGATGGTGGGGTCAGTAATTTAGGTGGCATAGCTGGCCTATTGACCACCTTGGGATTAACAGGTGTTCCGATCACCATCGTGATTAGTTTGTTGATTCTCAATGCATGGATCACCTGCTATTTCCTTAGTCTTTTTGTCTCGACATTTCCTCAGTTCCTTTCATGGCTACAACTTCTTATTAATGTAGGTTTCACCGTTCGCGCATTTTTTTAGAAGAAACAAAGATTTGATAATTACTTATAAATCAACAACTTATGAAACAGATGACAAAAACATAAGACATTTACACATCATCTAGGAGGCTGTCCGAGAATGACAAACTTACTGCGTAAAAGCGGATATTGGTCGGATTCCCACCCCATTATCGTTAAATAGTCCCTGTTATTCGCATCAAATGGGGCGAAAATACAACTCAATCTCACTTTCCCTCGCTACGATCTTCATTCTCGGACAGCCTCCTAGGAGGCTGTCCGATAATGACAGACCTACTGCGGAAGAGCGGATATTGGCCGTATTTCCACCCCCTTATCGTGAAATAGTCCCTGCTCTTCGCCTCAAATGGGGCGAAAATCCAACTCAATCTCACTTTCCCTCGCTACGATCTTCATTCTCGGACAGTCTCCTAGATGATGTGTAAATGTCTTATGTTTTTGTCATCTGTTTCATAAGTTATTGATTTATAAGTAATTATCAAATCTTTGTTTCTTCTAAAAAAATGCGCGAACGGTGAATGTGTAGGCTCAATAAGCCATTAGAGGATAATATCATATCTATAAACTAAGTTATCGGGTGATAATGGTCAAGATGTTATCTCTTGATTGATGTTACGCACGGCTCGTCTTCCCCGAAGTTTCTTATCGGATATCCACACCCAAAAAGACACAATAAGTTTAAATGAAAAACATTGATTTTGATCC
>JAUZRG010000111.1 GCA_030950585.1 Mariprofundaceae bacterium
TACTGCGTAAAAGCGGATATTGGCCGTATTTCCACCCCATTATCGTTAAATAGTCCCTGCTATTCGCCTCAAATGGGGCGAAAATCCAACTCAATCTCACTTTCCCTCGCTACGATCTTCATTCTCGGACAGCCTCCTAGCCAATAAAACGTCATTAATTTTATGGTGCAATCATTGATCTCTCAATAAAACCGCCTCTGTCCTTTCGTTGGGATAAATAGTGCGGTAGCTTTTAAAAAATGGGGTTAGATTTAATCTAACCTTGAAGATGGAATATGTTTTTTTCATTTATCGGAGGGGTTATGAATCCACAGCTATCAACATTGAACCAGAAATTTGGCATTGCCGAGCAACTAAGCTTTCGTGATACAGGCGATGGCTTTGTCGTTATGGATGTTCATAACGAGCATTGTGAAGCCAGTATTGCCCTGCAAGGCGCGCACTTGATGACATGGCAACCCAAGGGAGAGAAGCCAGTCATCTGGATGTCTCCTGTAGCCAAATTAGCAAAGGGTAAGTCTATTCGCGGTGGCATACCGATTTGCTGGCCTTGGTTTGGTGCGCATGTCTCTGAAGCCTCTTTTTCAGGCCACGGTTTTGCGCGTACTACGATGTGGGATGTGATCAGCACACAAACAAATGAAGATGGTAGCACATCGCTTCGTTTCCGTATTGCCGATATGAAGGAAGGGCAGTGGTCTGATGATATCCCCTGTGAAATCACGATGAAAATCGGTGCAACGCTGGAGATGGCATTAACCACCTTCAACCAAAGCACTGAAGCTGTGACCGTTGGCGATGCCTTGCATACGTATTTTTGTGTGGGTGATGTGAGAAACATCGCTATTGATGGCTTAGATGCTTGTGATTACATGGATAAAGTGGCTGGTGCGAAAAGACTCACGCAAGCAGGCCATGTAACGGTTGATGCTGAGGTTGATCGAATCTATTTAGATCAAGGTCAGGATGTCGTGATTGAAGACCGCCAGCAACAGCGCCGCATCTGTATTGAAAAGCGAAACAGCCATTCAACGATTGTTTGGAATCCTTGGATTGATAAATGTAAGAACATGGGCGATTTCGGCTCTGATGATGGTTATTTGGGCATGGTCTGTGTGGAAAGCGCCAATGCTGATGAAGATGTGGTACAACTTAAACCCAATGAACAACACCATTTATGGGTGCGCTACAGTGTTCAAAAGTCATTTGATCAAGCTTGATCTGATTTTCATGAGTCCATACATGAGACTTCGAGATGAAGTGGGGAAAAAGGCTTTGGTGCTGTTGTTTTACCCTCTCACCTTGATAGGTTTTAAGCTTGAAACCTAAACACATGGGCAACTGACTTGTTGGGAAGATGTCATGACCACACTCTAACAAAAATGACCCTGTAAAGGATACTTGGAATCGCTCAAGCCCAGTACCTATATCCATCCCACCTCAAGATGCAGGATTTCAGCAAGTCGAGAAGCGTTCATGTTCGAGGCTTAAAAGCACAGTGTTAGTCGCTCTAAGCCAAGCTTTTGTAACGAAGAAGATGGATGCTTCTCAGCTTGCCCTACGGGAGTTTAGGAGGAAAATCAGCACTGCGTTACAAGACTTGAAAAGGGACTAGGAGGACGGATGAAGGGGAAGTTTTTTCTAAGCTAAATTATTCAGATTAAAGACAATCTTTTGGATAAACCCAAAAGTTGTTGTAGTCGGCATCTTTTCCTCTGTTGCTAAAGAAGACACCCATCTTAATATTCCGCTTGATGGCCTCAGACTTGCAGTATGCATGCAATAAATTTGGTTTAAGCGTTGTTTCAAGTTGAGCCACTGGCATGTTTCGTTGCTGAGAAACGGCGTTAAAGTCCAACACAAGATAAGGTGAGTTATCTGTATCCTGACAACCAGCGGCACATCTCGACCAAGCTTTGGTCAGTTGAAATTCACCGATTGTTTCGGGTAAGCCAGCTTTGACTTCCTCAGCCCAAGCATTGAGAAATTCAGCATCGGATAGAG
>JAUZRG010000112.1 GCA_030950585.1 Mariprofundaceae bacterium
ACAGCTAATGTTGTGGTTGATGTCTATTCCACGAACCTTCAAGAAATTATTACTTCTCCTACACAAGCACAGCTAACATTTACTCCCATCGATTGGGATAAGCCACAAAATGTAGCGATTGCAGGAGTCGATGACCCTTACACCGATGGCCCTCAATCCGTTGATCTTTATGCCCAAGTTAATACTGCATCAGGTGGATACAGTGTCATGGACTTCTACACCGTTGCTGTCACCAATACTGATAATGATGTGGCTGGTGTCTCCATGACTTTGCCTACGAACAACACAGATGAAACTGGACTCACAAGCACCGTCAATGTGACTTTAACAACACCACCAGCTGTGGGTACGACCGTAGTGGTCGATGTCTATTCAATGAACAGCGCAGAAGTCACCACAGCACCCGCACAATTATCGTTTACTTCGGATACCTACTCCGTCGTGCAAACGGTAACGCTCACAGGAGTCGATGATCCTTATGCCGATGGTAATCAAAATGTAGATATTTATGCCCGGGTCAATGCTGATATGGGCGGATACCTCACCACTGACTTTTATAGTGTTGTCGCCACCAATAACGATAACGAAGTTGCAGGTATCACGACAACGACTATAAGCAACAACACCAGCGAGGGAGGAGCTACAGCCTCTTTCGCTGCTGTTTTAGACTCTCAACCGATGGCGAGTGTTGTGCTTGATATTTACTCTGGAAACACGAGTGAGGTTCAAGTTGATGCTGGCTATAGTCAGATCACCTTTACACAAGCCAATTGGAATATCGCACAGACTGTTCCCGTATATGGTGTTGATGACCCTTATACCGATGGCCTACAAAGCACCAATATTTATGCCAATGTCAATACAAGTATTGGAGGATATAATACCAACATCCTTGTCGCTATTGCGGTCAGCAATACAGATAATGATGTTGCAGGTATCATCATGGATCCCCCTGTGAGTAACACCACTGAAAACCTTAGTGGTACAACCACCGTTGATGTGCGCCTTGCCGTGCCACCCATCGTTGGAACGACCGTACTTGTGGATGTTTATTCCATGAATAGTGCAGAAATTAGTGTTACTTCACAATTATCCTTTACCTCTGATACCTATGCAGTCGCTCAAACAGTGACCCTCACAGGTGTCGATGACCCTTATACCGATGGTGATCAAAACGTCGATATTTATGCCCGCGTCAATGCTGATATGGGCGGATACCTCACCACTGATTTTTATAGTGTGGTCGTCACCAATATCGACAACGATGTGGCAGGTGTCTCCATGACTTTACCTACAAGAAACACAACTGAAGCTGGAATCACAAGCACCGTCAATGTGACTTTAACAACAGCACCCGTTGTTGGAACCACCGTACTTGTGGATGTTTATTCCATGAATAGCGCAGAAGTCAGTGTTGCATCTCAATTATCCTTTACCTCTGATACCTATGCAATCGCTCAAACAGTGACCCTCACAGGTGTCGATGATCCTTATACTGATGGTGATCAAAACGTCGATATTTATGCCCGGGTCAATGCTGATATGGGCGGATACCTCACCACTGATTTTTATAGCGTTGTCGCCACCAATACTGATAATGATGTGGCGGGTGTCTCCATGACTTTGCCTACGAACAACACAGATGAAACTGGACTCACAAGCACCGTCAATGTGACTTTAACAACAGCACCAGCTGTGGGTACGACCGTAGTGATCGATGTCTATTCAATGAACAGCGCAGAAGTCAGCACACCAGCCGCGCAATTATCCTTTACCTCTGATACCTATGCGGTCGCTCAAACAGTGACCCTCACAGGTGTCGATGACCCTTATACCGATGGTAATCAAAACGTCGATATTTATGCCCGCGTCAATGCTGATATGGGCGGATACCTCACCACTGATTTTTATAGTGTGGTCGTCACCAATATCGACAACGATGTGGCAGGTGTCTCCATGACCTTGCCTACGAACAACACAAGTGAAGCTGGACTCACAAGCACCGTCAATGTGACTTTAACAACAGCACCAGCTGTGGGTACGACCGTAGTGGTCGATGTCTATTCAATGAACAGCGCAGAAATCACCGCACTACCCGCGCAATTATCGTTTACTTCGGATACCTACTCCGTCGTGCAAATGGTAACGCTCACAGGTGTCGATGACCCTTATACCGATGGTGATCAAAACGTCGATATTTATGCCCGCGTCAATGCTGATATGGGCGGATACCTCACCACTGATTTTTATAGTGTGGTCGTCACCAATATCGACAACGATGTGGCAAGTATCACCACCACAGCAGCCAGCAACAATACCAGCGAAGCAGGAACCACCGCGACCTTTACCGTCGTACTGGATGCCCAGCCGACTGCAAGTGTTGTGGTTGATATTTATTCAATGACCACCACTGAGGTGCAAATTGATGCTGGTTATAGCCAGCTCACCTTCAGTCAAGCAAACTGGAACGCACCACAAACCGTGCAAGTCATAGGCATAGATGACCCTTACACCGATGGCCTACAAATGGTAAATGTGTATGCGCATGTGAATCCTGCAAGTGGTGGCTATAACGATAACTATAGTGTTGCTGTCGTCAGTAATGATGACAACGAAGTTGCTGGCATCACCACCAGTGCAGCTAGTGGTAATACCAATGAATCAGGCACAAGTGCCACCTTTAGCGTTTCCTTGGCTGCTCAACCCACAGGCACGGTGTTGGTTGATATTTACTCCATGACCACCACTGAAGTTCAAGTCGACGCTGCGTATACACAGCTAACTTTCAGCACTGGCAACTGGGGCACACCACAAACTGTGCAAGTGACAGGTGTTAATGATGCCATTTTTGATGGTAGCCAAATGGTTAATATTTATGCACACGTGAACGCTGCAAGCGTTGCTTTCTTTGCCGATGTTTACAGCATTGTCGTCGTCACCAACGTTGAAGATGACTTAGAAGGTGGCACCGGTGATGGCATGCCTGATGACTGGGAAACTGCCAATGGCCTGAGTACGGCGGTGGATGACTCTGGTCTCACCATTGCACGTGATCCCTACACAGGTGCAACCACGGCTTCTGCTGCAAACTTTGACTTGGACAAAGATGGCCTCATCAATCAACATGAATACTTGTGTGGCACAAACCCCAATGGTGGTTTTGTCGATACCGATATTGATGGCTTTAGTGATGATTTTGAAACCTGTTTAGCTCAAACAGGTTGGACCAGTTCAGGTGTTGCTGTTGCTGATAATCGCGAGACTGATAGTGATGCTGATGGCTTTGCTAACTTTGATGAATACATTGATTATCGTTTGGTCAACAGCAATACCGATAAGCCTTATATTCTGCAAACACGTCAAGGCCAAGCCATGATAGCGGCAAATTTTGTATATGTTCCTGGTGGTTGGGATCTCAACAACGACGGTACACCAGAACCTGGCTTTTGGATTGCAAAATATGAAGCTAAAACAGCAATAGGTTTAGCCAATGACACCTACACAGTGAGTCAGTTGCTCCAAGCTGGGCAAGTCTTTAACCCAACAGCTGGCACGCAACGCTTTAGCGATCGACTTTGTGATAATGCCAACCAAGATCCTGCGGCCAATATTGGCTTAGCGCTTGATGCTTACACCAGTGATCTCACGGGTGCATGCCGAGGCAATCAATATGTTGCAACCACGATGGCTGCTTTAGGTTTGGCTGTGAATAAAGTCAATTTCACCCCAACAGGTGTGCCACTTGTCAGTGAAAGCTGGATTGAAGCCCGTGCTGCCCTGATTAGCTCACCTGTGACTGCCGCCAGCGTCATTAGTGGTCTTGGTGCAACGCTGACTAATCCAGATAATACCGCGACATTAAGCATTGATTTACCAAGCGAAAGCCAGCACATGCAGCTCGTACAGCTCATTGTTAACAATACCCAAGATTGGTCTGGAAATGTGCTCAATACGAATGGTGTCTTCCGTGGTAACTCCAATGGCACAGCAGCCAGTGCAGCAGTAGCTGGCACAGGCATCAATACACGTACGCATACCATTGCCAATGGCACCACAGTCTTTGGTTATTCATCCATTGGTGTGCAAGCAGCCATTGTGCTCAATGACCCTGCGGTTCCCGCTGCTTACAGTGCTGTGGTTTATGATTTAGCGGGTAATGTGTATGAATGGACACTTGGTTTAATTGCTGCCAACATCAATACAGGTGCCGTCGCAGGCGGTGATCGTTTTGTGAGTGGTAATTCTAACTGGGTTGAATACACCGCCGTGACTGGCACCATGCCCACCTGGTGGAAACCAGTCTTATCAACGGTCACAACCTTAAACTCCACGGGTGACGTTGGTAAATACAATGATGGTATTCAACTCGTTGGTGCAACAGGTGCTGCCGATAATATTGCCATTGGTTATACACCGCTTTCCCCCACAGGGATTACCAGTGGTTTTGCAGCCGTAGCACGGGGTGGACGTTGGGATGATGGCACTTCAGCAGGTATTTCAGCAGCCTCACTTGTTTATGGCCCTGGCTACCAAGATGCAGGTATTGGTTTTAGAGCATCAGCCCCTTAAAGGCAAAAAGGGAGTCAGTAAACTGACTCCCTTTTTTATTGTTTGCTAAATATTTATTCAGAAAGCTTGTGCTTGATCGTACCTGCTTCATAGCATCAACTCTATTTGAATCAAAGGTATTCTTAAACACCACACATCATCATAAAACATGGTACCTTAACCGTTAAAAATTATACTTCTGACCTCTTCCATACTCGCTTTTTAATCTTTTGCATCAAGGTCAATGGCACTTCTTCAGGTTCTTCCAAATAATCTAAGATGGCAACCGTTGCATTATCTTGGTGCAGATCTCGACAAGCCACAACCATAGCCATCAACTTATCTGCCGTCATCTGCGCACTTTCACGCATGCAGCTTATCATATGTTGTTGATCCAAACGACCATACAAACCATCGCTACATAAGATCAAACGATCACCCTCTTCAAGCTTAAAAGGCTCACTATTACAGTCTATCAACAACAGTTTTTTCATGCCCACATAACTTGTTAGCGCATTTTTACTCGGGTGTTGGCTGGCTTCTTTATTGCTAATCACCCCCATGGCCACTTCCAAGTTTAATTCTTTGGCATAGGTATGGTCATGCGTAAGCTGTTTTAAGTGATTATGCCTATATAAATATAAACGACTATCGCCTACCGAAGCCCAGTATAGGAGATCTTGATGAATCACAGCTGCGACCAATGTTGTCCCAACTTCACCTTCATCATGTGTTTCTAAAGCAAGTTGTGACACAGCCCGATTTGCTTTGAACAATCCCTTTAATAGTCTGGCTGGAATATCATCGCTTTCTTTTTTTTCACGATAACTTTGCATAAAGGTCTGCAATGCTGATTGGCTTGCTTCACGCCCATACTTCAAACCACCCATACCATCAGCAACAACAGCGACGTTACCCGCATGAGCAATCAATTCATGGTTATCAAAATCAGAAAAACCAAAAGAATCTTCTTGCTCTTGACGCTGGCCAAGGCATTGCGCACTACCCGGTATAATAATCATAATACCCATATCTTCATTACAGCAAACAACCTTCTGTGTTTCAATTTAAGTACAAAGTATTAAACACGATAAAACATCAACTTTGTTATTATCATATGAAAATACCATGAACCATATAATGAAACTTTTAAAATCAAAGTAACGATCCAAACATCTCAAAAAATGCATATTCATTCGTTTGCATTTCATCTTAGTATAGATCAAAATAAAACATCATAAATAAAAAAGTATATCTATGATAGACATCATTTATCTAACATGCTGTATTTCCATCATCCATACTCTTTCACATCACATTGCAAAAGCACGCTTAAGGATAGTTAAACTATGAAAATAATGTTGGCACAACTCAATTCAAAGGTAGGTGATATTCAAGGAAATTGTCAACGTATACTGACACAAATGCAGCATGCACAACAACAAGCATGCGATGTCATTGTTTTTCCTGAACTGGCGCTCACAGGTTACCCCCCTGAAGATCTCTTGCTAAGAAAGAGCTTCATGGATGTTGTCGATCAAGCTTTATTAAAGATCACCTCTGCAAGCACACAATGCATTTGCATATTGGGTCACCCTCGCCGAGAAGATAGCCTATTATATAATAGTGCATCTTTACTCTCCAACGGTCAGTGCATCGACACTTATGATAAACAAGCCTTACCCAACTACGGTGTTTTTGATGAACAACGTTATTTCTCTAAAGGATCGTCAGCAAAGACATTCACCGTCCATGGTTGGCATATTGGTATCAGTATTTGTGAAGATTTATGGAACGATGATGTGGCTCGGCAACAACAAAGTTGTGACATGGTTTTCAGTTTAAACGCCTCACCTTTTCACTTAGGAAAACAACAGGAACGTGAAAAATTACTACAAGCACGTGCCAGACAATGGAACAGCCCTATTTGTTATATCAATATGGTGGGTGGTCAAGATGAAGTGGTGTTTGATGGTGGATCCTGTGTGATCGATAGCGAAGGTGACCTCATGTCACGCTTAGCTATCTTTGTCGAAGATGATGCGTTTTATTCGATGCAACAATTAGAACCACACCCTCAGGCAAGCATTCCTTCTGAACTTGAAGGCATGCACAAGGCATTAATCATGGGTATTCATGATTATGTTCGCCTCAATCATGGCCAACAAGTGCTTCTTGGCTTGTCGGGTGGCATTGATTCTGCACTCACAGCTGTCTTGGCTGTGCAGGCTTTAGGGGCTGAAAATGTCCTTGGTGTGTTAATGCCTTCAGCATTCTCTAGTGATCATTCTATTCATGATGCTGAAGACTTAGCACGCCATCTCAACATTGAAACGACCACTTTAGCCATTGCTGAACCTGTTGAAATGGTCGAAAAAACATTAAAACCAAGTTTTGAAAAATGGCAAAAAACGACATCCGATGTGACTGAAGAAAATATTCAAGCACGCATGCGTGCCCTTTTGTTAATGGCAATTAGCAATAAAACAGGTCGAATGCTGTTAACCACAGGTAATAAAAGTGAAATGGCTGTGGGTTATGCAACACTTTATGGTGATATGGCGGGTGGATTTGCCCCACTCAAGGATGTCTATAAAACCCAAGTTTTTGCCTTATCACGCCATATCAATCACAAGCATGAGATCATTCCTTGGAACACCATTGAAAAGCCACCCTCTGCCGAACTTCGCCCTGACCAGTTTGATTCCGATAACTTACCCAACTACGATGACTTGGATGCGATTTTGCAAGCCAGTATTGAAGATCGTCTGAGTAGTGAGGAGATTTCTAGGCATCTCAACATCCCTTTAACAGAAGTGCAGCGTATCGTTCATTTACTTTACCTAGCAGAGTATAAACGCCGCCAAGCACCACCGGGAATTAAAATCACATCACGTTCCTTTGGGCGTGAACGACGCTATCCTATCACCCATCAATTTCGTGATTAAAGTAGCGAAAAAATCAGGAAGTTTATGTCATTAAAAAAAATGGATGATGGAAAAGTGTTTCTTTTTTCAGTAGAAAGCGTCATTGTAATAAGAACAGCTAAAGAAATAGTAAGACACTCTAAGCGAAGCATGAGCCTAGACAAGGAGACACAATAGTGAGCGAAGCAATTCAGAAATTTTTTGAAATGGTGAAAGAGCAGGATGTTGAGTTTCTAGACCTGCGTTTTACCGATACCCACGGCAAGTGGCAGCATATTACCTTCCCAATTAAGCAAGTTACTGAAGATTCTTTTGAAGAAGGCTTTGCCTTTGACGGTTCTTCCGTTGCTGGCTGGTGTGAAATCGACAAGTCCGATATGGCGATTGTTCCAGATCCAACTTCTGCAAAAATCGATCCTTTCATCGAAGCCTGCACCGTCGTTTTAGTTGGCTCCATCATTGACCCTGTCACTGGTGAAAAATATGAGCGTTGCCCACGCCAACTAGCACAAAGAGCATTGGATTATGCAACTGCTGCTGGCATTGGCGATACTGTTTATTTTGGCCCAGAACTTGAATTCTTCATCTTTGATGCGATTCGTTACCACAATGAAATGAGCGGCTGTGGTTACACCATTGAATCAGAAGAAGGCAATTGGGCTTCTAGCCACAAACTTGAAGGCGGCAACCGTGGTCACCGTCCTAAAGTGAAGGGCGGTTACTTCCCAGTACCACCCATCGATTCTTTGCATGAAATCCGTAATGATATGTCCTTAGTCATGACTGACTTAGGTATTGAAATGGAATGTCATCACCATGAAGTTGCAACTGCTGGTCAATGTGAATTGTCCATGAAGTTTGGTGAGTTGATCGACGTAGCTGACCGTTCACAATGGTACAAATATGTGGTTCACAATGTGGCTCAAGCACATGGTAAAACTGCAACATTTATGCCTAAGCCTGTTTACAATGACAATGGCACTGGCATGCATACGCATCAATCCGTATGGAAAGATGGCAAAAACACTTTTGCTGGTGATCTTTATGGTGGCCTTTCTCAAACAGCACTATGGTACATCGGTGGTATCATCAAACATGCGAAAGCATTGAACGCATTCACCAATGCATCAACAAACTCATACAAACGCTTGATTCCTGGTTTTGAAGCTCCTGTGATCCTAACGTATTCCAACCGTAACCGTTCTGCATCTATCCGTATTCCAATTGTGAATTCTGATCCTGCAAAACGTGTTGAAATTCGTTTTCCTGATCCAACCGCTAACCCATATTTGGCATTCTCTGCCATGTTGATGGCTGGCCTTGACGGCATCGTGAACAAAATTGATCCCGGTGAACCAGCAGATAAGAACTTGTATGACCTTCCTCCTGAGGAAGTGGCTGAATACCCAACTGTTGCAGGTGACTTTGAAGAAGCATTGAACGCACTTGATGCTGATCGTGAGTTCCTAACACGCGGTGGTGTTTTCCCAGATAGCATGATCGACGCTTATATTAAACTTAAAATGAGCGAAGTAAATGACCTGAAAACACGTCCACATCCTTATGAAGTGGATATGTATTACTCTGTGTAATTACACAAAGTAGCATATAAAAAAGGCAGCGTAAACGCTGCCTTTTTTATGATCGAACCAATAAAAATTAACCCGCCATATCTTCTTCAGGGTTTGAACTAATTTTATGAATCGCCAAATCAGCACCCATGTATTCATCTTCTTGAGATAAACGAATGCCAATGGTTTTCTTAATCAAACCATACACCAAAAAGCCGCCAGCAATAGCAATAGCAACACCTGTTAAAGTACCCACAAGTTGTGCCATAAACGTCACACCGCCTGCGCCACCCAAAGCAGTTGAACCAAAAATACCAGCTGCAATACCACCCCATGCACCGCATACACCATGCAAAGGGATCACACCAAGTACATCATCAATTTTAAGCTTGTTTTGCATAAAGGAAAAACCAAGCACAAAAATAACACCACCGATCACACCAATACTTAATGCGCCTAAAGGATGCACAATATCTGAGCCAGCACAAATCGCGACCAAGCCAGCCAAAGCACCATTATGCACAAAGCCAGGGTCATTTTTACCCACGATTGTGGCTGCAATAAGACCACCCACCATTGCAAGCAATGAATTCATAGCAACCAAGCCTGAAGCACCATCGGCCGTGCCTGCACTCATCACATTAAAACCAAACCAACCCACACATAGAATCCATGACCCTAAGGCTAAGTAGGGAATATTAGAGGGTAAAATCGCACGTACACGACCTTCTTTGCTATAACGCCCCATGCGCGCACCCAGCATGATGACTGCTCCTAGGGCTAAAAAACCACCCATACCATGCACGACCACAGAACCTGCAAAATCATGAAACTCTGCACCAAAAGTGCTGTTTAACCATGCTTGAAAACCGTAGTTACCATTCCAAATCATGCCTTCATAAAAAGGATAGATGAAACCCACAAGCAACACTGTAGCCAACACATTTGGCCAGAATCGAACACGCTCTGTAATTGCACCTGAAATAATCGCAGGAATAGCGGCTGCAAAGGTTAATAAGAAGAAAAAATGCACCATCTTATAACCATTGCTGGTATCTGCTAACACTTGAAGTTCACCCACGGGAGCATAAAAGTGAATGCCATATGCCACACAAAAACCAATAAAAAAATAAGCTAAGGTAGAAAAACCAAAATCTGTAATCACACGCACCAGACTATTAACCTGATTTTTCTTGCGTACGGTTCCTGCTTCTAAAAAAGCAAAACCCGCATGCATTGCAAGTACCATTGCAGCACCCACCGTTAGAAAAAACACATCCATTATATATCTCCTTTCAATTCTATTTTACTAAGATAAAGCATCTGTATCTTCTTCACCAGTACGAATACGCATCACACGCTCAATGCTTGAAACAAAGATTTTCCCATCACCAATTTTTCCAGTGCAGGCCGATTCTTGAATCGCACTCACAGCAGCATCGACTTCTTCCGCAGTCACCACAGCAGTAATTTCTACTTTAGGAATAAAATCCACCACATATTCAGCACCACGGTATAATTCTGTGTGTCCTTTTTGACGGCCATAACCACGCACATCACGCACAGTCATACCTGTGATGCCTAAATCAGTGAGGGCATCTTTCACATCATCTAACTTAAAAGGTTTGATAATTGCAGTAATTTTCTTCATCCATAAACTCCTTTGAAATTTTTCGTAAATAAGCACATTGCTAGCAATTTCCTGATTAATTGGCACGCAAAAGGTCGAGCCAAAGCCCGACCCTTCACCTGATGAATCCTTAAAATTCAAACAATCTTTTAAAGTTGTTGCTCACCATGCTCACTAATATCCAAGCCGACACGCTCTTCTTCTGAGCTAATCCGCAAGCCAATCAAAGCATCTATCACTTTAAGAATCACATAAGTCACAACAACATCATAAACGATTGTGACAAGCACAGCCTTGGCTTGTGCAAACACTTGTGAGCCCATACCCATGCCTTCAGCAAAACCAACACCGCCTAAACTAGCCGCTACAAAAACACCTGTGAGTAATGCCCCGACAATACCGCCAACAGCATGCACACCAAAAGCATCAAGCGCATCATCATAACCACATACTTTTTTGAGCACAGAAACCGCCCAAAAACAAACCAGACCAGAGACAAGACCAATCGCAACAGCGCCCATAGGACCTACAAAACCAGAGGCTGGTGTGATGGCTACCAGACCCGCAATAGCACCCGATGCAGCACCCAACAAACTAGCTTTCTTATACACAAACATTTCAGCCATAACCCAAGCCAAGACAGCAGCAGAAGCAGCAACTTGTGTAACTAATATAGCCATACCTGCTGTACCATCTGCAGCAAGCTCTGAACCTGCATTAAAACCAAACCAACCAACCCACAATAAACATGCACCGATGAAGGTAAACACAAGGTTATGGGGTGGCATCGACTCTTTACCATGCCCCAAACGAGGCCCAAGTACCAAAGCCACAACCAAACCAGCAACACCAGCATTAATATGCACCACGGTTCCACCTGCAAAATCAAGAACACCATCCGCACTTAAGAAACCACCACCCCAGACCCAATGACAAATAGGTGCATAAACCGCTAAGATCCAGATCGAGCTAAACAACAGCACTGCTGAAAACTTCATACGTTCCACAAAAGCACCAATAATCAATGCGGGTGTGATAATGGCAAATGTCATTTGAAAGGTTGCAAACACACTTTCAGGAATCGTACCTGATAAGCTATCCACGCCAACACCAGCAAAAAAGGCTTTAGAAAGATCACCGATAAATGCATTGCCTGCACTAAACGACAATGAGTAACCCGCAAACAACCAAATTAAACTCATCAAAGAAGCAACACAAACAATCTGCATCACAACGGAAAGAACATTTTTCTTACGAACCATACCACCATAAAACAGAGCTAATCCAGGCAAAGTCATCAATAATACCAACGCTGTTGCCGTGATCATCCAAGCGGTATCGCCCGAATTTAATTCATCTGCACACGCTAAGGATGGTAACAATAACACCATCAAAGCTAAGAACCACTGACTTGTTTTTATTTTACAGTGCATCATCATTTTCTTCTCCTGTGCGAATGCGAATCACATGTTCAACATCGCTTATGAAAATTTTACCATCCCCTATTTTAGAGCTATTAGCTGCCTTTTGAATGGCAGCTACCACTGCATCTGATTCAGATGCCGAAACGACAGTCGTGACTTCTACTTTCGGAATAAAATCGACCACATATTCAGCACCACGATACAGTTCTGTGTGACCCTTTTGACGACCATAACCACGAACATCTCGAACAGTTATGCCAGAAACACCTATATCTGTTAATGCTGCTCTTACTTCATCAAGTTTAAAGGGTTTAATAATCGCTGTGATTTGTTTCATGAATATTCTCCTTAAAAACCATAAGTCATTTCAAAGGCATAGCTTGCAACATCGACCACTGTTACTACGGAGTCCTTCTCAACACGGTATTCAAACAACGCACCTAAACCGCCACCCAAAGCTGCTGTTGCAGCAACCGTGATTGCTGTTTTTTGACCTAGAACTTTTTTATCAGCATCAAAAGTTCCATAACGCAACGTCGCACCAAACATGTCAGTAAAATCATAATGCGATGTGATAAACCAACCCGTAGAATCTTGATTCACACCCGTCCAGTTGGTGCTTGAATTGTATTCACCACCAAGTATGAGGTTTTCAATGCCTGTATAGCTTGCATCAACATCAACTGTGGTAAAACGTTTGTTGGCAGGCAGTGCTGTGCCTGCATTATTGTCACCCACTAAATATGAAACACCTAAATTAATATCTTCAACAGGCGTAAAACCAATACGAGTACCATAAGTGTGCATTCCACCCGCATTGACAGCATTTAAATCCGTGCCGTTACCAAGATAAAAGACTGCATCAACAATACCTACAGAACCACTCAACATCGCTCCTGTGATGTTTGTGGGTAAGCCTTTATTAAAGACCATAGCGTGCGAATATTGATACATATCAGGGGCATCTAATAACTCCCAACCAATCGGTGCATTGAATTTACCAAAAGTAAATATCACACCATCATCAGCAAGTTGTTGCATCGTATAAGTCAGATACCCCTGCTCAATCAGAGAATCACTGCTGACAACAGCATTGTTAACAGGAAAAACATTGAGATCAAAACGCAGGCCGACATGACCTTCATTATACTCAATATCAAGCTCGACTTGATCTAATGTGACACCGCCACCCACCGTACCCACGGCATTATCATTATAATAAGCCGTATCTACAAACCCACTTACTTTCAAATGATCATTCAATTCTTGGGCAGCGACTGGCATGCTCATCAACAAGGCGCATGCCAAAGACATCCCCATATGTTTTTTAAATTTCATGATAACTGTCTCCTTTATTAGTTATTCAATTCATCACTAAGAAAGCAAGCAATGTGCCAACTTTTCAAAACAGGAAAAAGCCTGATTCGTGATATGATTTCTGCACATAGCCACCATTAAGTTGCCTAATGATTAGGCATAATAATATTTTAATGGCTTTTTTTTAGACTATTACTTAAAAACACGACATCATAAAAAAACAAGTGATTAAATAAATGCCCATCAATCCAACTTTGGGTTATGTTTGCCAGCATGGATGATTCAATATTACAGCAATGCTTACAATCAAGACCCCAACACACTGAAAACATCATTCGGCTTTTTAAATGTTCACCGTTTTTTTGCGAACTGATGCAAGGTGCAACAGAGAAAGAATGTTTTCAGCTTCTTGTTTCTAAAGAAAATTGTTTGTTACCCCATCAACTAAAACAGTCTATTCCCATCGCTCAAGAAGGTCAGACGCTTGAGCAAATGATGGCACACGTCCGTCAATGCAAGAGACAAGGTTTACGCCATATCATTTGGTGGGAACTTGGCCTTGGTGGGGATGTATTACGCAGTGCTTCGAGCCTTGCTCACTGGGCAGATCAGTTTCTGCAAGCATCCATTCAAATGGCAAAACAAATACTCTCAAAACGCTTTGGTCATATCGAAGGTGGACGTTTCTGCATCATTGGCCTTGGTAAAATGGGTGGTATGGAATTAAACCTCGGCTCTGATATTGATCCTATTTTTATTTGGGAAGCTGAAGAAGAAGCAAAAAGCACTGGAACTAAAAAAATAGATGCTCGTGATTATTATGCTCGCCTCTCTCGCATGATTATTCAACTGATGTCTGAGCGCAGCAAAGATGGCATTGTCTGGCCTATGGACATGCGTTTACGTCCACATGGAAGCACAGGCCCTATTTGCCTGAGCCTAGAAGCCACCCTGATGCATTATCAGTATTATGGCCAAACATGGGAACGTGCTATGCTCATCAAAGCCCGCCCCTCAGCGGGTGATCTCGCCTTAGGTGATGACTTCATCGAAGGGATTCAACCTTTTATTTACCGCCGTTACCTTGATTATACCACCGTACAAGCCCTATCAGAAATGAAAGAACGCATTGATGCCAATGCCTCACAATCAAGTATTGGTATCGGTTTTGATGTGAAACGTGGACGTGGTGGTATTCGTGAAATTGAATTTATCATTCAATCGTTGCAACTACTTCACGCCAGAAAAAAACCACAATTAAAAATCAGAAATAGCATGCACGCGCTCAAAGTCATTCAAGAGTTAGGCTTGCTCTCTGAGCTTGAATGCCAAGACTTAAAACAAAGTTACTGCCTATGGCGCAGCATTGAGCATGCCCTCCAAGCCAGAAAAGGCGAGCAAACACACAATTTAGCAAAAGGTTATGATCAATACCTCTATCAAGCTCGACAATTAGAAGACCCCAGTATGATCATGAAAAAACATGCGGATGTGGTTCAAAACCATTTTTCCAAGCAATTTTCATCAGGCATCAAAAAAGAAGAGGTGATGGTCAATTGGCTCAAACTTGATCAAGCGCAGCTTCAACAATATGCCCCTCAAAATATTGATATATCAACCCTACAGCAAAACCTGACTGATATTAGAAACACTTTAGAAAAGAGCTTATTACCTGAACGCAGTCAAAGCCAAGTTCAACACATTTTGCACCTTGCCATGCAAGCATGGCTCAAAGATACCAACCTCTTTTTGGCCCTGCAAAGCTTTTGCCAATTATTAAAAAGTATTTCAGGGCGAGCCACATGGATCGACCTTCTCGCTATGCACAAAGGCGCACGAACATGGTTGATTGGGGTTCTATCTGCCAGTCGTTATATCGCGTCGCATGTTGCCTCCAACCCGCAGTGGTTAGAATGGCCGCTTGAGAAAGAGCCCATTGCCAACCGCATTGAAAAGAAAATTCGTCAAATTCATGATGTCCAAGGTTTTGACGAACAAAGCATCATGCAAATTGGCCAGCACATCGACCAAGTACGCCTCAATTGTGCACTGGCCATTGATGCCCAGCTCAGTGATGCCATGCAAATCGCTTCTTGGTTATCCGATGCCACCGATAGTGCGGTGCAAAAAGTGCTTGAAATTGCACTTCAACAACTTGGCTTAGCGCAAGATTTTGGTTTTGTTTGTCTGGCTATGGGTAAACACGGCAGCCGTGAAATGGGTCTGGTCTCTGATTTAGATATGGTCTTTGTGTTAAGCCACGATGACCCCGCACAGCTAGGCCCTAAGAATCGTAACATTCGTGATTGGTCTCAACGCCTAGGCCGCCGCATGATTCAACTGCTTACTCTGCAACG
>JAUZRG010000113.1 GCA_030950585.1 Mariprofundaceae bacterium
GTAATCAACGTAGATAATGGCCCTGAATGTAGCGGACACCGCACTCAGTGGTTAAAACGAATGGTGGAGCTTTCTGATGCTAATCAGGTGAGCATTCAACTGGCCTACTATCCTCCATATCATAGTAAATATAATCCAGTAGAACGACTTTGGGGTGTGTTGGAAAACCATTGGAAAGGCAAAATATTTGACTCAATTGACAAGGCTCTAGGTTTGGCTCGAAGCCATGACGTACCGCAATTTAAAGCCAACTTTTTGAAAAATTTCAAAAACTTACCTATCAGGTATTACAGTGGCTAAAAGTGTCATGAAAAATATCGAGAGTCGCCTTGATCGTAAGGCTGGATGGAGAAGTGGTTTATCAAGATAGTACCCAAAATCGGATGATTTATTGTTGCCGTGACCCTTACTTGTTAGGAAGATGACCCTGTCGAGAATACTGGGAATCGCTGAAGCCCAGTACCGTTGATGGTGATCATGGTCGAATTGAAACACGTTATGTTCGAGCCTCATCAGATATTGCATGGTTGCGAGAATTTCATCCGAAATGGACTGAACTTAACAGTATTGTGGCAGTGACTTCAGTTCGTGAAAAAAAGGCAAGATAAGGAAAGAAACTCGTTATTTTATTAGTAGTTTAGATGCTGAAAATACCAAGTATATCGGTCATGTAGTGCGCAGTCATTGGGACATAGAGAATAAGCTACACTGGGTTCTGGTTTGTGCATTCAATGAGGATGACAACCGAACCCGTACAGGCAACGGTGCGGCTAACTTGGCAATCATTAGGCATATTTCACTTAATTTATTGAAGTCAGAGAAAACAGAAAAAATGGGTGTTAAAAACAAATGATACAGAGCAGGGTGGGATGAAAGATACCTGCTCAAGCTCTTGAGCTAAAGCTGTGTTTTAATGCGATTGCCTTGGCTTACAGTCTTAACGAATGGTGGCTTTCCAATCACCATAACCTGTTTTACCGATATGAAAGTTAAACTCTCTACCAATAGGCATGGTTTGTTCAACTGTTGGGTCTCGTCGTGATGGTGTGTATTCAAAACTTCCCTTCACATAAACTGTATAATTCCAAAATTCACCATAACGATCAAAGTGGCCATGATCTCGGACGTGAATACTTGAGACCTTCACATCATGAATGGAACGTGTGTTGGATAGGTAGTCCACATAATGGCGAGGAATACCATCTTTAAAGCTTGCTTGAACGAGTTTTTTAAGCTCGTGATGTGAAGGTGGAATATAAGAACGCACCTTTTGTGCCATGAAAACAGAGTCACGAAAGTTAGGCACAAAGCTTTGTGCAGCATCAAAAGCATTGGCTGCGGCCTCAAAGTCTTGGCTTTCCATGTGTTGTTGTGCCAAAGCATATTGCTGTTTAGCATCTTCTTCATCGGCAAGAAGCTTATATTTATGCACTAACATGGATGCATCACGGAAACTGGCTACAAAGCTGATGCTTTCGCTAAAGGCATGCATGGCAGCACGGTATTGTTGTTGAGATGCAAGACGCTTTCCTTGCTCGTAATATTTAAGCGCATCTTCTTGATCTGCTAAGTTTTTATATTTAAAAGCGAGTTGTTGGGCATCTTTATGGTTGGGAATAAACGTTAATACTTCGCTAAAAGCATTCGCTGCTGCTCGGTATTGCTGCTGTTGCGCTGCTTGCTGGCCTTGAACATACAATCTATTCGCATCGGCAAGGTCGGCAAGGTGTTTGAATTTAGCAGCTTTCGCGGGTGCATCTTTGTAAGTACTGATAAAAGATAAAACCTTTTGATAGGACTGTGTTGCAAGTCGATAGGAGCCAGAAGACGCACTCGCATCACCCTGAAGATAATGGGCTTCGGCGGCTTTGCCATAATAAAAAGTACGCTCTTGATCCACATGGCGTGGTTGAATGGCTAAAAAGTTAGCGATATAAGTATTGTTGACATTGGATGTCTTGATACTGATTTGAAAGGCACGCAAGGACTGTTGCAAGGTCGATATGCTATTATTCATACCGATCACATGATCGTAAGCGTAGGCGATACCATCCCAGTTTTGTTGAGCTTTAAGTTGTTCAATAGTATTTAATTCTTGGTTAAACGCGCCTTGTGCCACGGTTGGAAAGAGGGCAATGGTTTTATAATTACCAATATCTGCTTGTAGTGAAGATGTGGCTTGCTTAAAGGCAATGGTAAAGTTGCCTGTTTGGACGCTTTGTTGGGCAAGGGCAAGTTGTTTATTGGATGTGGATGCACAAGTGCTGAGACCGAGCATGGAAATCAGAAGTAAACAAGAAATAAAAAATTTCATAAAAAATAAAATCCTTTGTTTTGATTTAACAGATATGACGCAAACACTTCATTTTTGAGAGGAGTGCGTCAGTCCGTATCTTAAAAAAACAAAAGGTTAATGTGAATAAATCAATATGAATAGTTTATATCAGATTATCATGCGAAGTTTTTTTATTTAAACCATTTTTTATCAAACTTATCTCTAAAATAAAATTTCTACAAAACCATCATCACAATCCTCCATTAAATTCATTAATCTTAAACAAAAATACGCATTTGAAGATTCATCCAATACCGTGCGCCCTTCAAAATGATCAACATCAAACGACTTTAACTTTTCTTGATAAAACTTCGTTTTTATCAATTGCCGCCAATGCATTCGGCTAGCCACCTCTTGCCCAACATAACAACCCTTTTCAAACGAAATGCCTTGGCGTTGAATCAATCCTGCATTCAAAGGATAAACGCTCTCACTCCAGTCCAAGCCTTGACGTGGCACAC
Organism: Mariprofundaceae bacterium; assembly: GCA_030950585.1. GTDB lineage: Bacteria > Pseudomonadota > Zetaproteobacteria > Mariprofundales > Mariprofundaceae > JAUZRG01. Next base: position 2,797 of record JAUZRG010000113.1, read on the forward strand.
CATGTAAAACTTCCCATGCTTGCATGGTCTCATCATTAATTTCTGCTAAATCAGGGTAGGGCATGTCTTTTTGATGAATCACAAATCGCGCATGAGGTAAATGAATACCACCATCTTGGCTATCAATGTCATACAAGGTTTCACTACCTTGATAAGGGTTGGTGATGGCCAGAATTTCCTTATCCGTTAACACACCCATCTTCAATTGATAACCAAGCGAAAACATGCGCAAACGTTGCACCAATGCTTCTGTACACATCGTGGGTACAATCATATCAATTTGATTTTTATCTGATTCAATCAGCCAAGCTTCACTCACACACTTGCCTTTGGGCGTGAGAATCATGGTATAAATACCTTGTTGATTCGCATGCAGCAAAGCAATGTCTTGGGTGATCTGCCCTTGTAGATAGGTGCGAATATCTTCACCAAAACAACGAATCACCGATAATGAGCTCATCTTATGAAAACAAGAGACACTCTCTAATTGTTTTTTTTCTTCTTTACCCATCTTTAATAATGTGAAGCTATCACCTTGTGTTTGCATTATCAGACTCCCAATATCAAATCACGTATCATGCCTAGATCTAACTCGGGCACAATAAAAAAAGGGCATGTCATCATCATAACATATACTGGATCCCATAAATGCAACAGTGCTTTAGGTTCACGGAAAAAATAAAACATCCAGAAAAAAACATTGCTTTAATCGACTAAACTATTTTAAATTCCCAAGAATGAGCATTGCTTATAGAAAATCGAGTATAGAAGAACAAGAGCTATGGAAAAGCACAGCCTTACTTTTAAAGGGTAGTGAGGGCGTCGCTGTTTCATGGGACGCATAGTTAGAGCTTATCCGAAAAGGTACATAGAGCTTACTCGGCTCAAGAAATTCACCTT
>JAUZRG010000114.1 GCA_030950585.1 Mariprofundaceae bacterium
GAAAGTTAAAAGTTTGGCATCGCCTTTTAGATCCATAAGGTCGGCTTCAATCGCCGCATGAATGGTGAACTTTTTTGCGATGTTGATATGTTCATCAAGCACAAAATCTTCTCTATCCGTTATCACAAGCAAGACCAGTTCTTCATCCTGATACTCAATCTTTTTTTTGAACCACTCCCAGAAAATAGCATCATTTTCATATTTCCAAGTTGTTTCACCTTTGTTTCTTAACACCTTGAATGTTTGATCTTCATATTCTCTGACCAGCGTATCGCCGCCTTTATTCACAATCATGTATGTATTCATCGTACTCCCTTCTGATACTTTGATTGTCATTCACAGGATTCTAAACTTTATTTGTCTTTTGGCTCAATATCGCCGACTTCCATTTTCATCACTTTATCTTCTATCTCATCGATAGATACATCGGGTTCTAAGGCTTGATACATCTCCACCAGTGTATCACCCACTTCTTTCTCTGTTTTTATATCCAATTTTCCATCAACATATTGCGCGAAATCTTCCAGTTTCCCATCTTTAAAGGCTTCAAGAAGTCGATCTACCTCTTGGGCTTTACCTTCCAGCCCAAGTTTTGCCATGGCCAGCCAAGTTTCAACAGGAACATCAAAACCTTTGTTCTCATTGATACCACGCATGGCGATGCCTGTTCCAATAGCTAGCCTCGCCGCTCTTTCAACTTTCCCTGCTTCTTCAAACTTTTCCTTATCTAAGGTGACTTCATTGCGTAAATGTTCGATATATTCAGCACTGCTGCCAAAGTCTTCAGGTTTTTTATCGGATTGCATGGCTTTTGCACCCAGTTCTTCAGGGTCATCTTCTTTTTTAAACACGCCCAACAATTGTGCAACCGCAGATACAATCTGTGATATTGGGCCAATCCAAGGCCCTGCCACTTTCAACACCGTATTTGCCAAAGTACCCAAGCTACTACCTATGCTACTCACGGCACTACTTACCATACTCACTGCACTACTGACACAACTTCCTACTGTACTCCAAAATCCCATATTACCACCTCCTTTTGATACAATTTTTTTTATAAAAAACATGTCGTTTTTTATTGATATACACCTTTACTTCATTGATTTCTTTTTGAATATCAATCATATCTTGCTGATGCTTCGCTACCTCTAACGTTTCTAAATCCTCAAACGTGCCACTAAGATCTACTACTTGTGAACTCCAAAAATACATCTTATCACACCTCCTTATTTTTAACAATCTCTGATCATCTCGTGAGTATGTTGTTTTTTGATGGTGAACCACACCCTGCAAAAACGCTTGCAAATGTGTTTCAATACCCTTGATGTCATCGTGTTGGCCACGATAGAATTTATTGATTAGATAAACCCGCACGGTTTCTAAACGTGTGCTTAGGCTGTTTTTCTTCAAGGTTTCTTTGATATTCACGGTAAAGTCGCCATGCATCTTTCCAGCCTGACAAAGCTTCACCCATGCTTTTTCAAGCCCTAAAAGATTAAGCATCAAAAACGCTTCGACTTTCTCTAAAGAAGGCTGATCTTGATAAGTCTCTAACCCCTGCACAATACCGCTTCGGTAGTTTTGCTGGTAATATTTTAAGCAAATCTTCCTTATCGTGCTTTCATCAACCTCTTGAAGTTTAGTCGTGCTTATAAGCTCTTGTATTTGCACCTGAATAGGTTTTACAAAATCCTGACTAGAGATAATCACTCTGCCAACATCAAGGCTGGATAAAAACGCCTTTTGCTCATCATCCAGTGCCATCGTGTTGCCAATCGCTTCTTTATCATCACTTGCAAACAGTCTGTGGACGATTTTTGTATTGGTGTTTTTTAACACTTCTGAGGTAAGCTTGTTGGGGATCTGATCCACAATAATCAGGCTTTCCCCATATTTTCTAACCTCTGCCAACATATCAGAAAAGGTCTCTACGCCAAGTCTTTTGCTTGGGTTATCGCCGGGGGTATGTTTTGCCAAAAGTCGGTGGGCTTCTTCGATCAAGGTGATGTGTTTAAAATCTTTACCTTGTTTCTTGTATGCTTTGTATTTTTGTTTCAATGCTTCATTAAGGTTAATCAGAACAAAGCCCATAATAAGCGATTTCTCAGACCCATTCTTGATCTCTTCAAGCTCTAAAATAACATTATTTTCCAATAAATCCGTGAAGTTGATGCTTCTAGGTGTATTCAGCATAGACCCTTTTGCACCCAGTAGAAGACCTTGAAGTCGTGCTTTAATTGAGCCGATGTAATCGTTTTTAAGTCGATCATCAAAACCTTGTTCCTCGACGACGACTTCGGTCTGCTTGATTAAGTCACTCAAGGTAGGAAAAGCATACACACCATTAGCAAAAGGATCGTCAAAACGATTATTGGTAGATGTCCTTATATCCCAGCCATACGTTTCATAACAAGCATACAAAGCACTTTCTATGATTTGCGGAATAGCTGCTTCCATATCAAAGGCAGCTTCAATATTTGCCTTAATCATATCGACTCTGGAGGTGATATTCTCATTGGGAAATAACTCAAATGGATTCAGCTTGAAGGGTGCTACTTTATCGTTACCTAGCGTAAAGATTAAAACATCATCCATGCTTGTTATTAAAACTCTATACTCTGTTTTTGCGGGTTCGATCACTAAAAACGGATACTGTGCCGAATCCAAAATTCTTTGGCATGTGGTTGTTTTACCACTTCCTGTCACACCTGCAATGAAAGTATGCTTGTTTAATTGCTGTTTATCCAAGTAAATAGGGATGCTTAAGATGTTCCCACTTTTCACCAAGCTTCCCAACAGTACTTTATCTTCATCGGCTATATCTGCCCTTTTCATATTCAAACCAAACTCAACTTCTTCTTTTAAACTTAAACCCACCACTTCTTTTTTCGGCAATGAAGCAACAACACTTAACTCTTTGGTCGAAAACCAATGTGCAACCTTTTGATGGCTTCTCGAAAATAGTATTTTTTCCTGTATTTGGTTTTCTGATTCGTGATGTGATGATAAAATAGGCAGTTGAAAGTTTTGGATGGCATTTATCTCTTCTTGATGCTTAACATCCACCAGTTGTAAGGGTGCTTTATTATTCTCAACACCACTAAAAATAGATTTGACCGTATTACCAAGTTTTAAAAGCGTTAACCTATCATGTGCTAGCAAATAGATTCCTGTATAAAAAAGGCCCTTGTTTTTGCCATAATCCACACGAGGAAAAAGAATTTCATCGATATACTTTATCCATTCTTGCACCGCTTTATCGCTAAACTCTCTGCTTTTGGAAATGCCATTGTTTTCAGCTATCGACTCGTTTTTTGTGTGGGAACTGCCTGTTGTGTTGGAGGAACTATCACCCTTCGACGCAGACACAGTAAACGTATCACTGCTTCCTTCATTGGCACCTGTGGAAGAGTTGCCGTTTTTTCCATCACTTAACGTATAACCATCAGATTTTGATGTTGTTGACCCTTTGGATATGCCTTTAGCATCAGATTCACTGCTTCCTGAGTTTCGCCCCTTGGTTGTAGAGTCACTTGTACCATCCGTTATTGCCGTCGTTTTACTCTCCCCTTTGTTTTCTTGAACAGAAGTTTTAGCAAGTGGCGCTAATTTATCATGTATATGGTACAGTTTATTCTCTATGGTGGAAATCTCGTCTTCTCTTAATGGGTCGGCAATAATCATAAAAGCAAATTCATCACCCATCATGATATCAGTAAGCCGATCAACTCCTTGAAACTCTTCTTTTTCATCATTGACACTGGGCACACCTTCAACTTTTCCAACCCTTTGAAAACCTTGAATCGTTTTTAAGATTCTTTTTTTTTTATCAGGTTGTTTTTCGATAAGTTTACTGCCGCGAAAGTTACCCTCAAAGCTAGGCTTTAAAATATACTTGCCAATATCATCCACATCAATGTCTGAGGAGTCATTGCTATCTTCTATAGATGCCACACCAAAATAAAAGCTGACCTTGCTTTTATCCCCGATAAGAAGATAGACAAAATTGATACCATCAATACCAAGTGAGCTGATAACATTTTCTAAAGCCTCTTTTCTGGGCGAATCTTTTTCATAAGTCAGTTCTTCTATGTGAAAAAGGTTGATATTTCGAGTCTTTATTTTTTTTGTGGTCTTCATGTCTTTTTGGCTACAAGGAAAGCGTGGAATAGCAGCATCTTTTTTCTTTATGATGTTAATCAACATCTCTTCATTTTTTTGCATACGATCAATACCTCACCATTGTGATAAACAGCATCCGCCAAGATTTTACAATAGCTTCGCCAAAAAGTAGCGGGTTCCAAGCGACTCCTTTAGTGTTCAATTTAGATAAAAAAAATAAAGAAAAGATCGGAACCCATGTTCGATATGCTGCAAGTTTTATCCCCATTACGCAATGAGTGAAAACCCAAGAACTATCGTCGTTTTTCGTTGATTGTCGTTGCCGTACTTTCCATGGTTGGTCGAATGACGATGCTTGGTATTTCGCGCTGGACAGACAAAGGTGGCAGCTACCGTACAGTCGAACGTTTTCTCAATGATGATTCAATTCATTGGGATATCTTAAACTATACCATGAGCGCACCATTGTTACGCGACCCTAACGATGTTATCCTCATAAGCGGCGATGAGACCATTACTACAAAAAGTAGTAAACACTCCTTTGGGTTAGGTCGTTTCTTTTCCTCCATACATGGTGTCCCAGTACCTGGTTTGTGCTTTTTATGCAGCACTTCCCGCCAGCCTATACATCCCGTTACTTGTAACGTGTCCAAAAAGAGTCTTTCGCAGACTATTAAATTGATTGAGGTGTCCTATGAAGGAAAGCAGGTTTAGGAAAGACCTTTCGATTAAGGGCTTGCTAAAAACGTGTCGCAATATTTTTGATGGTATTCCTGACGCAAAGCAAAGCCGTAGTGTAGGCTGTCGAAATCTACCTTATTCGCCCGCATTTAAAGATCCCATCTTTTAGCTAGAGCCTAGCCGAAAAGGATAACATACTGATACTATGTTAGTGGAATCGAGAACATTTGAGGTTTTCCTGATGAACCGTGGCATAAAAATGCCAGGATCCAGCACTGTTATTGATAACCTCAATATCATTAGCGAAAACACGATGGAGGTGATCAAAAAAGCACAGCTTGAACAGATCAAAAACGAGGGGCTAGATAATTTTGAAGAGTGCGTGATGGACAGTACTTCCAGCAAGGGCAATAGCGAACGCCCGACAGAATCAAACCTGATTGCACGGCTGACCGCACGTATTTTTCAC
>JAUZRG010000115.1 GCA_030950585.1 Mariprofundaceae bacterium
GCAGAAGCACTTAATGCAGCATCAATTTGAGGGGGTAGTTAAATTTGCAAAGCTGCCTTTGTTTTGTTGATAAGCCATGTCCGAGAACGCACTGAAACGAACATTACCTGCGCTTAAACTACTACCTTTAACCAAAGCAGAAAATTTACCTTGAAGCGCCTTTTGGGTTGTTAGATCAATGATACCATCATCGTTAACATCAATATCAAAACCACCTGATATCTCAACCAAGTAATACTGATTAGCGACTAAGTTCGCTCCAGTAAAACTAAAGCTACCAGCATCAATAGGATTGGTTGATGTGGAGGTTGTTGTTGTCGCAATGGGAGTGGTTAAATTTGAGAGTACAAACAATTTCATAGCACCGCCTGAAATATAACCAAGCTGAGCAGTACCGCTCCCAGTTGTGGCTGGACTTCCACCACCGCCGCAACCAGCAAGCAAAACAGTCGCAGTGAGTGCCGCTACCATTGAATGCTTGAGGGTCAGACCTTTACTTTGCAACATTCTCATCAATCTATAATAAACTGTTTTTTTCATTTTCATTCCTCGGGAAGCCAGTTACCTGGCAAACAGGTTCAGGCTTCCATCCTATTGTCTTTACAATTATAACAATCTTGTTCTTATTGATTGACCAACTCAGCCCTCTAGAGACTGCCCCTGCGCTGGCAGGATGCCGAACCCTACAAACTTATATTGCATAGATATATACAACTTTAGTTGTAGTCAGGAGATTATTTTTGCAATAAATCTACGAGGTTTCTTTGTAATTTTGAGGCATCAATAGGTTTGTATAGGATAGGAAAGGATTGTGTATTACGTTGTTGAACTTGTTTGGCATTACTATTACCAGTAAGCATCAACACGGGAACTTTTCTGTTTATTTTATTTTGTATCACAGCAATAATATCAAAGCCTATTTGACCTTGCGCCAATTGATAATCAGAAAGGATCAAATCAGGAGAAAAGAGCTGTAACGATTCCACTGCTGTTGCGGCATTATTGGCATGTGTCGTTCGCATGCCCCAGCTGGATAAAAGTGTAGTCAAAGCATCAGCAACCACACGATCATCTTCAATAATCAATATATTATAGGCTTTATTGAAGCGAGGGTGATCAATCACTTCAGTTTGTTTTGTTTGCGATTGAGGTACAGATTGACCTGCCAATGGAAAGAAAATAGAAAAGCAACAACCCTTGTGCTCGATTGAACGAACCGTAAGCTGACACTTCATTATATCAGCCAAGCGTTTAACGATGGCTAAACCTAGACCTACGCCTTGATTGCGATTGCGTTCGGGGTTGTTCACTTGATAAAATTCATGAAATATTTTTTGTTGCTCTCGTTTGGGAATGCCCTGACCATTATCCCACACCTCGATACTGATGCCAGCATGATGATGGCGCACGCCCATCACGATTTTGCCAGAACGTTTCATGTGCTTGATTGCATTGCTTATCAGGTTGCTCAATATACGCCCCAGCAAGATGGGATCGGCATATAATTTTTGGGACGTAAAAACACAGCGTAAATCAATGCGGTTGTCAGCAGCAAGATCAACATATTGTTTTTCGATATGATAAAACAGATCATCAAGATGAATGACTTCAGGGTTCACTGTCATGGCGCCTGAATCTAGTTTGGATATGTCCAATAAAGGCTCAAGCAAATCAGATAGATTTTTATTCGATCGATTAATTTTTTGTAGTATTTCTTTTTGCTTGGGTTGGGTTAGCTGCGAAGCAAGTGCCGCTTCAAATAAATTAATCGCTTGTATGGGTTGGCGCAAATCATGACTGGCAGCAGCAAAAAAACGTGTTTTTTCTAAGCTCGCTTCCTCTACTTGCTTTTTTTCAACTTGTAGAGACGATAACAGTCGCTTGTTTTCCTCTTGTTGCCACAACATTTTGAGATAAAGTTTACTTTGTTTGCGGCTAAATAAATAGGTAACAATGGCAAATAAAATAGTCCCTATGACAAATAAATCAAACACACTGTTATCAATAGAATAAGATTTAATGATAATCGGCAACACGCAAAACCCGATGCGTATCGTACTTATTACTTGATATAAAGGCGACAGAACTGCATAGGTCATTAACACACATGATGTTACACCAGAAAGGAAAATAGCCGTCTCAAGCTTCTCAGCATCTACAAATAAAGCCCAAACAAGTCCCCACGCTAAAGCAGAAATAATGCTTATCGGAATTTCTATCCAATACGCCCATTTTTTTTCGATTTTGTGGACGTTTTTATGGTAACAAAAATATGTTATCAATAACCAAGAACATATGATGGATTGCAGTAAAAACCAAAGATTTAGATAAAGTTTATTGGTATAATCATATTGGGACAATAAAAAGTATAAGAATAAACTACCAGCAAAAATTAAAATAGCAGACATAAAATAACCATGAATGGCATCATGTATTCTCGCTCTTAATAAAAACTCAGGGTTTATGTTGTATTGCAAATGGATGAATTTATTTTTAAAGTTATTTCAGCATATGAATAACTAATGTGATGCAGTGGCTATCGAAAAGAGTCATGACTATGAGTACCTTGCCCATGCTAATACCCGTTGGAAGGGCTTGGTTGTGTACGAATAAGCTTTAATGCTTCAGCCCTATTGGTTACTTTTAATATATTGTATATATTGTATAAATGTCGTTTGACGGTGCTTTCAGCGATATTGAGCTTCCAAGCAATGATTTTGTTGCTATGACATTCCTCTAAGACTTGCATGATGTCGCATTGACGATTTGTAAGACCAAAATGTGCAAAATTATCGTAGACTGAGTTATCTAAATCTATCTGTGGTGGAAAACAGGTTTCACCCATGCTCATACCCAACAATGCTTTTTTCATTTTATTGGGTTCAATTGTTTTGCAAATATACCCCTTGACTCCAAGG
>JAUZRG010000116.1 GCA_030950585.1 Mariprofundaceae bacterium
AGGAAGAAAAATAGCTCAGCGAGAAGGAATTGTCTGTATTGGGAGTCTTTATATTCTGATTAAAGCCAAGCAAAACCATTTTATTACATCAGCCAGCCCTCTAATCAAGCGACTCTTAGAACACGGCTACTATCTTGATGATAAATTAATTGATACGGTACTTCTTGCTTGCAATGAAATAAGTGATCTTGATAGTTGATCTTACATTTCGCACTTAATTTATCATAATTTTTTATTATTTAATAATTCCTGAAATTTTAATATTATCCTTATTCTATCCTGTTGAAAACTCAAATTCCCACCAGTAATCTTTTAAGTTTTCATAAATGGATAGAGGTACTTTCAGTAATCTTAATAATTTTTTGTGAAGAGGGGTGATACCTTTTAGTTGAGTCTTAATGATATCTTTTCCATCCACAATAATAGCTAAATAAATGCTTCGGAAAAAGTATCTGATATTATCCCACGTAGGTGATTTGCACCTTAATCCCGTTGGTCTAATAGGCAGACTATCAATATTTTGCTCACTCATTTGCTGACGAATATTGCGTTCTATTAAACTCACCAGCATAAGTGCTATAAAATATAAAAATAGAATCGCTTCAATACGTTCATTTTTATGTAGAAAGACAGGAGCAACATCAAGGGTTGATTTTTTTGTCTGAAATCTTTTTTCAATAAAGGGTTGTTTTTTGTAATGTTTTAATACATCGGTAGCTACCATTTGTTTATTATTGGTTATTAAAGGAAATAAACCATCCGCTCTTGATTCTTGTTCGATGACCTCTTTATTGCGATGCCAATGTAATTCATAAGTGATGGTTTTTACCGCTTCATATTTTGTCTCTGTGCCTGCTCGTCCCCGACCAATTTGTTTTGTTTCAATGGTTTCTTTTTCTTTAATTTCAACCATCAATTGCTGACCTGTACTGGAACAAATTTTTTTTACTGCCTTGGCAATTTGCTCGGGTGTTTTTAAATAGTATTTATTTAATCGCTCTACTAATGATTCAAGTGCTTGCTCTGCATTTTTTAGTTGCCTTTGACGTGTCCTTTTATCCATTGATTCTTTACGACTACTGTGTACCCAAATAATACGATAGCCGTCAGCACTGACTTCATTATCATACGTACGATAAATATTTTCTTTACCTTTTTTTCTACTACTTTCAATAGGATATACATTTCCCCAAGCAATAATCTCTCCCTCTTTTACTCGCTTAATAAACTGTTTTATTGCTTTTATATTTTTAGGTACCAAGGTAATAAAATGCCCCCCATGAGAATGAATATGATGCAGATTATCCTGACTATAAAGCTTACAGTCAGCAATATAAATAAATTCATCTTCGACCAGAAATTCTCTTAAACTATTCCAGTTTGTCTGGTGAGTCCCTATGTCCGCTGTTGAGCCATTATAAACATGATACCCTATTGGAACATGTCCATCTTCTGTTATATTCAATCCAAATACGATTTGTTTAAGATCAGGGCGGTAGTCTTTATTATAGCCATTTTCCAACTGCACTGCATGAGGTGATTGGTTTTCATAAGCGCCTGAAAAGGTAACACTGGTGGAATCATTATGAACCCCTTTAATTTCAAGATCATGTATTCTTATTGCTGAGGCTACCGCTTCTAGTAATATCGAATGACGATCAGCATTGTAGAGTCGGTCAGCTTCTCGCCCACAACGATCATCATTATATTTTTTAGCTAATACCTGTTCTTCTGCTTTTCCATCCGTATAATCTGTCAACCATTCTTCAATTTTATACAATGGTTTTGTCGCAACCATAATATTGCTAATCATCGTACAGAGAACTTGGGCTGGTTTTATATCGGCACCATTCGTGTTGGGAATATATCGATCAAATATCTCATGTAAACCCATTTCATTGATATAATGGTTAACCAATGGAATAACATCAACCTGTTTTGCTTTAACGTCCAATTTATATACCCTCGAAGAATTTTTATAAAATTATCGGATAATATTGTGGACTTTATTTATCTAAATGTCTAGAATATCTCTAAATTAATTAGATTTTTTTAATTATCTGATTATTAATCAGATAATTGTACTTTTTATATGCGAAATGTAAGTTATAACACGAGGTTTCATATTAAGTTTCTTTTGTAAATATCTAAGTCGCTTTTCTTCTTTGTCGGTTAAATTTAAATTTTCCTTTTTCTTATCAATTTCCTCTTGTGTTTGAGCTATAATAAATTCTTCTGGAATATCTAAAATCCCTTTTTTAT
>JAUZRG010000117.1 GCA_030950585.1 Mariprofundaceae bacterium
AATATATCGAAAAACAAGGCGATGGAAGCTGAGTTAAAAGCACACCATTCTGAGTTAGAAGAACAGGTTCGTCAACGAACATTATCTTTGCAAAGCACGGTGCAGCAATTGCAACAAGAGGTTCGCACGCGTAAATCAGCCGAGCATCAATTGCGCTTGTTGGTTGAAAAGGCTGAAAAAAACGTGCAAGTAAAATCAGAGTTTATTGCCAATATGAATCACGAGTTACGCACACCCCTGAATGCGATCATTGGTTTTTCAGATTTGTTGCGTGAAGGCTTGGTTGGTCCTCTGAGTGAAACACAAATTGATTATATCAATGATATTTTTGATAGTGGTAATCGCTTGCTTCACTTAATTTCAGATATTATGGATTTATCAAAAATAGAATCGGGTATGGTTGAATTAGAGCCTGAATCAGTGATTTTTAATGATGTCTTACAAAACAGTTTAGGCATGGTGAAAAGCAAAGCTTTGAATCATCACATTCAACTCTCTTCTGATATTGACCCAAGTATTGAAACGGTTGTACTCGATGTGCGAAAGGTGAAGCAGTTATTGTTTAACTTACTATCCAATGCCGTAAAGTTCACGCCATCAGAGGGTTCTGTGAACGTCATTGTGGGTCTGCAAGATCAAATGAGTGATGCGCCATTATTAACGATTGCCATTCATGATACAGGTATTGGTATTAGTGAAGATGATGTACCCAAGTTGTTTGAAAGCTTTGTGCAGTTAGATGGTTCAATTGATCGCCACTTTGAAGGTACTGGCTTGGGTCTATCGTTGGTTAAACAATTGGTTGATCTACATGGTGGAATAGTGGAGGTCAGTAGCCAACTTGGTGTGGGTAGCTGCTTTACTGTGAAGTTGCCATATCGCACGGATGAGGCATCAGACATCGTTTGAAATTTGATGTTGTATAGATGATGTTATGCAGCTAAGTCTTGCTCATATGACTGTTCTTTTGTCAGCATTGGCGACAATGCGATATTTTACTCTGTTGATTTTGTTATTTTTAACTTTCTTTTCATCTCAAGTTTGGGCAGCCCAAATTGATCAAGTGCGTCTGTGGACGGCTCCTGATCATACCCGTATTGTGTTTTATTTAAATGGTACCGTGAAATACCGTGTGTCAAAAGAAAAAAACACGATTTACTTAGATCTTGCCAACACCCGTTTGAAAACGAATTTTAAACGCTTGGCAATCCCTGATTCTGTGGTGGATTCGATGCGTGAAGAAAAAACAAGCCGTGGTTGGAAGCGACTTCGCATTCGCGTATTGGAAGATGTGGAACCCAAAGCTTTTTTAATAGCACCAAGAAACAACCGTCCTTATCGCCTTGTGCTTGACTTGATGCGTCATGAACAAGATCAAACGGTCGATATTCCACTTGAAATACAACGGTCAGGAAAGATTATTGTTGCTGTGGATGCTGGGCATGGGGGTGAAGATCCCGGTGCCATTGGTGGGCGTGGCTTACAAGAGAAAAAAGTAACTTTAGCGGTTGCAAAGAAATTGGTTCGTACAATCAATAAACACCCCAAAATGCATGCCTTCTTAACACGTAAAGGCAATTATTTTGTTCCACTGCGCAAGCGCATTGCTTTGGCAAGGAAAAACAAAGCGGATTTAATGGTGAGTATTCATGCCGATGCTGTCGCCAGTGGAAATGCACGTGGTGCAAGTGTGTATACCTTATCTGAAAAAGGTGCTTCGGATAAAATAGCTGCGATGTTGGCTAAAAAGGAAAATGAAGCGGATAATATTGGTTCTGTGATGCCAACTGGGGTGAAAGATCCAGTGGTGAAAAAAATTTTAGCCGATTTAATGAAACGGGCTAGCCTCAATAGTGCCTTGGTCTTGGCCGATGAAATCTTAGCCCAAGTGCGCAAAGTGGGCCCTATTAAATATAAGCAACCTAAAAGTGCACGTTTTGTGGTGCTGGGTGCGGCTGAAATTCCCAGTGTGCTCGTCGAGTTAGATTATATCTCACACCCAACAGGTGAAAAGTTGTTGCGCAGCTCAGGTCATCAGAAAAAATTAGCTTCAGCATTGACGAAAGCAATTCTCATCTTTTTGAAAAATCAGGGACGCTTAGACGATCAAGATATGATTGCGACACAACAAAAGGTTCCATCTCGTAGCCATAGCACTCAGCGTTGGAAACAAGAAGTCGATCAACCTGATCATAGCAATCCTCTTTATGAAGCCTTAACGGCTAGAAATCATATTCACCAACCATCTCAAAAATACACTGTATCCCAACGAAGTACGCATGTTGTTGGCCCAGGTGACACGTTGTGGAACATCTCACAGCGTTTTGAAACCACTGTGGGTCAGCTTAAACGCCTTAATCACATCAAAGGTAATGGTATTTCTCTTGGGCAAAAGTTGCGCTTACCTTGAATTTCTCACTTAGCAAACGTCTTTTTCGTTACCTATTACCTTATCGCAGTCGCCTAGCTGTGGCCATGTGCTGCATGATCGTGTTGGGAGCTTGCACCGCTGCCGTGGCTTGGTCACTTCAGCCTGCTTTAGATGAAGCCCTGTCGGGTAAAAATCCTGAGCTCATTTATTTAATCCCCTTGCTGATTATTGGTTTGTATTTCATTAAAGGGATTGCTTATTATGGGCAAACTTATTTGATGGGCTATATTGGTCAGCATATTATTTATGATTTACGTAATCAGCTATATCAACACTTAACCAATCATTCACTCAGCTTTTTTGCCCATCGCAAAACAGGTGAGTTATTGGCTCGTATTACCTACGACACAACCTTGGTACAATCTGCTGTGAGCACCACGACCACGGCGTTGATGCGTGATTTAACCACTATTTGTTTTTTATTGGTGGTGGTCTTCGTGCAAGATTGGTTTTTGGCCTTTTTATCATTGTTTGTATTTCCTATTGTGGTTTATCCCATTATTCGTTTTGGCCAAAAAATGCGTCATGCAAGCCGTGATGGTCAGTTGTCGATGGGCGCGTTTTCCAGTCTTGTCGAAGAAACGGTCGGTGGTATTCGGGTTGTGAAAGCTTTTGGCATGGAAAAATATGAGTGCCAACGTTTTAAAGATTTAACCGAAGATTTTAAACGGCATCAATTGCGCATTTCCAAAGTGAATGCTTTATCGTTTCCGATCATGGAAATGGTTGCTGGCTTGGGTATTGCTGGGGTCTTGTTGTATGGTGGCTTAAGGGTTGCAGAAGGTGAAACCACCGCAGGTACTTTGATGTCTTTTCTTGCCGCTTTGATTATGCTCTACGAACCCGTCAAACGCTTGAGTCGTGCCAACAATGAAATTCAGCAAGGTTTGGCAGGTGCGGAGCGTATTTTTGAGATTTTAGATGAAGAGTTAGAAGTACAAGACAAAAAAGATGCGTATGTTTTACCTTCTTTTCAAAAAGATATTCAATTCAAACATGTGTGGTTGCGTTATACCAATACCCAAAAAGATGTGCTTCAAGATATATCCTTCCAAGTTCATCGTGGTGAAGTATTGGCTTTGGTGGGTCGGAGTGGTGCAGGTAAAAGCACCTTAGTGAATTTGTTGCCGCGCTTTATGGATGTGGGTCGTGGTTGCATTGAATTGGATGGCCATGATGTACGTGATTTGAGCCAAGACTCGCTGCGCCAACAGATTGCAATCGTGACACAAGACATCATTCTTTTTAACGATACGGTACTCAGTAATATTACTTATGGTCACGCTAATGCTGATATGGCGCAAGTAGAAAAAATGGCAAAAGCTGCCAATGCGCATGATTTTATTTCTGAACTACCTAATGGCTATCAAACCGTTGTGGGTGAAAAAGGGGTGATTTTATCGGGTGGTCAGCGTCAACGCTTATCGCTTGCACGCGCTTTGTATAAAAACGCACCTATTCTAATTCTTGATGAAGCCACCAGTAACCTTGATACTGAATCTGAACGCTTGGTTCAGCAGGCGATTGATCGTTTAATGCATGGACGAACAGTGATTGTGATTGCGCATCGCTTGTCCACCATTCGTCACGCCAATCGAATTTTAGTCTTAGATAAAGGTAAAGTGGTGCAAAGTGGCTCACACCTTGAATTATTAGAAGAGAAAGGCATTTATAACGAATTATACCATTTGCAGTTTGAAGAAAAGGCATGAAAAAACGTCTTTTAGCATGGTTAGCGCCACGCTTGATTATTCTCATTTATTACTTGCTACGTTTGACCATACGCTGGAAATTTAAAGGGCAGGCTTATGATAAAACACAAGCACCTTTTATTTTGTGTTTTTGGCATTCTCGTATTCTGATGATGCCCTATATGATGTCAGGTTGGGATGGGCCGATGCTGATTTCAGAACATCAGGATGGTAAAATCATTGCCGATGCTGTCTCTTTGCTTGGTATTGGTTCTGCCCGAGGTTCAAGCACACGCAGTGGTGTGCGTGCATTATTACAAATGGTGCGCATGGCGCGTGCAGGTCATACGCTTGGTATCACCCCAGATGGACCTAAAGGGCCACGAGAACAAGTGAGCATGGGCACGGTGATGCTTGCACGTAAAACAGGTTTGCCTATTCGTCCTGTCTCTTATGCTTGCAGTGCCTACTGGCGGGCAAAGTCATGGGATCGTTTTTATATTCCCAAACCTTTTAGCAAAGGTATTTTTATTGTGGGTGACGATTTGTTTGTTTCAAAAGAGATGGATGACGAAGAAGCGATGCAATATATTCAAAAAGCGATGGATGAAAACACACAGCAAGCTGAGAATTATTTTTCTTAACGCTGTTCTTACTTTTATTGCTTCAGCTTCATATATTGAAGATAAAACTTAGAGGTGAATGATGAAAATCATGCATAATAATAGTTCAGTGAACTGGCTGTATCTTTTTCGACAGATGTCCCCTGCTTACTTTGCAATGGTCATATTGCTTATAGCGGCTTTAACCTATTTCTTTTATTCATTATCACATGATTTAGCCACGGATCTGGAGGCAGATTTAAAAAGTGCGTTTGATCAGCAAAATCAAATGATTGTGGATATTGCCAGTTCTCGTGTTGGCTTTCATATTACCAATGATGTGGCTGAAAACGTGCGTCTTTTAGGTCAATTTCCAGCCATCCAACGCCTTGAATTACACAATGGAACCCGAGATATTGAAAAGGTCAATACCTTTGCTGCACCAAGGGTGGATGGTTTTGTGTTGTTTAAAGCCAATGGTGATTTTTTTACCGCGTATCCTGAGTCAATGTATTTTCTTTATGCTAAAAACCAATCGAATACCGATTTCTTCAAAAATACCAAGGAAACGAATAGTTTGTATTTTTCAAACTGGATTCGTCGTGGTGATCGTTTAAAGATGCGTGTATCTTCACCGATTTATAATCGGATTGTTGATATAAATTTTCCTCCACCTAATAATAGGCTTTCAGGTATCATGATGGCGCAGATTGATTTTGATCGCACCATTGCTTCTGAATTGGGACGGTTGAAATCTAGCGGTATTATGCATTGGATCATTGATGAAAAAAGTGGTGATGTGTTGTATCATTCGATGTTGCCTCGCATATCCCTTAAAAAAAGCATTGAATCTGTCAATAGTCATTTAGCTAAAGCTTTATTGCAGGCTTTCCCATCTAAGATATTAGAACCAGGTATCCATCGCACGAAAATTAATGATACAGAATATTCGATTGCAAGTGCTCGCAGTTTTGTAGGGCCGCATAAAATCATTGTGAATTTAGCTTATGATGATTCACAAGTAGCTAGTTTAGTACATGAAAAAACAAACCGTGTTTATTTGTTGGGTGTGGCCTTCTTAGTGATGATTAGCTTTGGAGGTATCTTCATGTTGCGTCAAATGGCGCGCCGTCAATTATTGCTTAGCGATAAAGAACATTTAACCAAAGAATTGGCCTTAGAAGCAGAGAAAAAACAACTGCGCGATCAAGTCTTTCAACTGCAAAAGATGGAGAGCTTGGGAACTTTGGCAGCAGGGACTGCGCATGAATTAAATAATGCCTTATCAGGGCCGATGGGCATGATCAGTATTTTACAGGTAAAGCCAGATATTGCACCTGAGAAACGCGATAAAATGTTTGAAAGTGCCATTGAAGGTATGAATCAAGCACGTGCGATTGTGGAAAGTTTATTGCGTTTTTCTCGTAGTGAAAACGATGAGCGTGTATTGAGTTCGATAAATGACGATATACGTTTATGCTTGGATTTGTTTGCCAAAGAATTCGATCATGTAGGCATCAAACCCAAGCTAACATTAGCCGATCATTTACCACCTATTTTGGCTGCTCATCGTCAACTCCAGCAAGTTTTCTTGAACTTGTTTGGCAATGCAAAGCATGCCATGCCCAATGGTGGTTTCATGTTTATACAATCCAAAGCAGAAAAAAACGGTGTGATGATCACTGTGCGTGATACAGGTATCGGTATGAGTGAAGATACGTGTGCGCGTATTTTTGAACCTTTCTTTTCTACCAAACCCACGGGTGAGGGCACAGGTCTTGGCTTGTCTGTTTGTTATGGTATTATGCAAGATCACGAAGGACAAATGACTGTGACGAGTGAGTTGGGAGAAGGTAGCGAGTTTAGTATTTGGTTACCTACAGAAGAGATAGGATAGGTGTGATGAGAGTTTTAGCTATTGATGATGATGTACGGGTGCGAAAAGTCTTGGTGGTGATGCTGGAATTTTGGGAGCCTCCGCATGGCTGTAAGCATGAGGCATTTTTTGCCCATAATGGCCTAGAAGGCATTGAATGGATTGAAAAGAACGGTGTCCCTGAACTTCTTCTTCTTGATGTGCGCATGCCCAAGATGAACGGGGCTGAGTTTTTACAAAAAGCCCATCAACGGCAATGGTCATTGCCACGGGTCTTGCTTTTAACCGGTTATGCCGATGATCTAGAAAGACATATGGGTTCAGAAGCTCTTGGTATGCCGCATTTACGTAAACCTTTCACGATACAGGAGCTATATCAAAGTCTTGATCAGCTGATGTTACGCTGAATCGTATCAGCCCCATTTTTTTAAAGTTCATGATTATTAATGTAAAAGACACATTCATAGATTTTTATCTTTGATAAAAGATCAAGAGAAAAGTCAGTTCAGCTTTGATCTAAGGTTTGTTTGAGCCAAGTTAAATCCTCGGGCATGGTGATTTTACGGTTGTTTGGGTGACCTTCGCTTAGAAAAACAGGGTAGTGGCAAGCTTCCAGCAATGACATATCATCAGTGACTTGATTTAACTGAACTCCTAAGCGTGAAAAGGCATCTTCAAACCATGCTTTGCGTGCGACTTGCGGTGTTTGCACGGCACGCAAGGACTGACGCTCAGGTGTTTGCAAGACAAAACCATTGGCATCAATCTTTTTGATGGTATCAATAACATGCAGTGCGGGAGCTGCGGCACCATGTTGGGCAGCGGCTTTAAACAATGTATTGAGCATGGTGGCCTCAACAAGGGGGCGTGCAGCATCATGGATTGCAACCCACTCATGCTGTTGTGATAGCGCGTTTAGACCTGCTTGCATCGAATAAACACGTTCACTTCCGCCCACAACAGGGTTCAGCAAAGTGAATGAAAAATCATGCTGAGCAATGCAGCTATGATAGTAAGAATCATCCTGTGCAATCACTGGTTTCACAAATTTAATTTGCGCGCAGCGTGATAGATGCTGTAGGCAATGTAGCAATAAAGCTTTGCCATTTACCTCTATATATTGTTTGGGAATATCACTTCCTAAGCGACGACCACTACCAGCAATTAATAAAACCACGGTGACTTGCATCGGTGCATTGTGTATCTTGCCCCCCAACTGTCAATACAGTGTATAAATATAAAATTGATTGAAGGTATACAGAGAACCCCCATGAATTCTTTTTTTATTATTTCAGGTCTGATCACATTAGCATGCGCTTTTTTTGTGAGTGAAAAGGTATGGAAAGTCACGCCTGTGTCTGAGAAGGTGATAGGCGCTTCGATGCTTCTGGCCATTGCTTGCACACTTTTTGGTATTATCTTATTGGAGCCATTGAGCGTTGAAGGGGTAAACTTTCGTCTGCCTGCTGCTGTCGCTATCTGCACCGTTTTGGTGCAAAGTATTTATACATGGGGACTTTTACATCATGGCGTGCGTGGTTTGGGCTTGTTTTTATTGCCAAGCACGGCACTGCCTTTATTGATGATTCCTTTTTTACCTGATGCTGCTGTTTGGGTTCAAACGGCTTCTGCATTGCAGATCGGGCACTTGTTGATTTCATTGTGCTCTTATGCTGTTTTAACCTTAGCCGCGCTTCATGCTTTGATGCATTTACTATTGGATCGCGCCCTCAAACGAAAAATGATGGGACCAATGGTACAATCCATGCCTTCATTGATGGAAATTGAGAACCATATGTTTGCACAAGTGAAGTGGAGCTTGTGGTTACTAAGTCTTGGTTTACTCAGTGGTTTAGCTTGGCAATGGGGGAATCTTGGTGCGCTAGAGCTACTTTCACATAAAATAGTGTTGGCTTTTTTAGCTTGGGTCATGTTGCTGATGATGCTGGTTTTCAGACCTCGTTTTGCACATACACGCCGCGCCAGCATGATTGTTTTAGGTTCTTATAGCTTATTGTTACTTTCTTATTTTGGTGTGAAGCTCATTCAGTCTTGGTTGAGTTAACGTGAATGATATCTCTTTACCTGTAGCCATCGCGTCTCTTTTTGTTTTATTATTATTATCTGCTTTTTTTTCAGGATCTGAAACAGCCATGACCCGCGCCCGCAAGGTGCGCATGCAATTATTGGTGGATAAAGGTTTTCGTGGTGCTGCTCGGGCACAGCAAATACTGATGTATCCAGAACGCATGTTGGCGACTATTTTATTGGGCAATAATTTTGTCAACATTGCCGCCTCTGCGCTTGCAACGGCTGTTTTTGTGCAGTTTTTTGGTGAGATTGGGATCTTGTATGCCACCGTCGCTATGACCGTTATTGTGTTGATCTTTGCTGAGATTTTACCCAAAAGTATTGCTGTGGCACATGCTGAAGTGATTAGTTGCCGTGTGTCGTGGTTACTTCGGGGCTTCACATGGTGCTTATTGCCTTTGGTGAGTGTGTTGATGTTGGTCATTCAAATGTTGCAACGCTTGCTCAAAGTACCGACAAATGTGCAAACAGAAATGACGCATCAAGAGTTGGTTGGTATTATTGATTTGGGTGCGCAATCAGGTTTACTTGATAAAGCGCGTGAACAAATGCTCATGCGTAGTTTGCATTTGCATGAAGTTGCCGTGAAATCATTGATGACTCCCAGAACCCATATGGTGATGTTGGATGCTGGGCAAAGCATTGCCAAGTGTTTGGCTATGGTCATTACACATCCGCATTCACGTTACCCTATTTATCATGAGAATAGAGAGCGTTTACTCGGTATTGTGCATTTGCGTGATTTGATTAGGCATCAAGATAAATCTTGTACCTTACTTGATACGATGGTTTGGAAAAACATCTTATATATCCCAACCAATAAACACGCCCTAGCTCAGATTGTGGATTTTCAAAACACACGTCAGCACATGGCTGTTGTGGTTGATGAATACGGTGATATTGAAGGTTTGATCACCCTTGAAGATATTATTGAAGAAATTGTGGGTGAAATTGAAGATGAATCGGATAAGCCTGTGGATGTGGATATGTGGCCACAGCCTGATGGCTCTGTGATTGTTGTTGGCACCACACCCTTACATGATATCAATCAAGCTTTGGGCACCCATGTTCCTGAAGATGGTGCGACCACGATTGGTGGTGCTGTGGTGGAAGTCTTGGGATCTCCCGCAGAAGCATGTTTGTGTTTGGAAATTGAAGATGTGCAAATTGAAGTTTTAAGTATTCGTAACCAATGGATTCGTCGTTTATGCATTCGCAAAAAAAAATAACATATGTTTGGCTTCAGCATGCTTTAGTGCTGCTTTGGTGTGGTTTGATTTATAGCTTATCAGCGCAAAGTACACTGCCAGAGACACCATTCATGATTCCGTATCAAGACAAAATCGCACATGCTGGTATTTATGCTTGGCTGGCCTTTTTTGCTTGCTTTAGCTTTAGGCATATCCTGAAAAAACCATTGCTCATTGTGTTGGCTGCTTGGTTGTTTTGTGCTGCCTATGGTTTAAGCGATGAGTGGCACCAATCTTTTGTGGCTGAGCGCATGCCTGATGTTTGGGACTGGTGTGCGGATGTGAGTGGGGCTGCACTGATGTGCGCGTTCTTGTATTTTTTCTTTCCGACATGGATCCACAGAGAGGCAACATGAGTATGCGTATAGGCCAAGGGTTTGATGTGCATGCCTTTGCAAAAGACCGTGCGTTGATTTTGGGTGGGGTGCGCATTGATTATCACCTTGGTTTGGCAGGTCATTCAGATGCTGATGTCTTGGTTCATGCCATTTGTGATGCCTTGCTGGGTGCCTTGGCACTGGGTGATATTGGCCAACACTTTCCTGATACCGATGTGCGTTATAAGGGTGCAGATAGCATGCAACTATTGGCGCATGTGATGGGCTTGTTGTCAGCGCGTGGTTATCGCATTCAAAACTTAGATGCGACCGTGATTGCACAAGCACCACGTTTGGCACCTTATCGTGAGCAAATAGCACAAAATATTGCAACTTGCTTAGACGTTGAGCTTGATCAAGTCAGCATCAAAGCCACGACCACTGAGAAACTTGGTTTTACAGGCCGCAAAGAAGGCATTGCGGCACAAGCTGTGGTGTTGCTACAGGGCTAGCCTTTTTTCTTTGGCCGCTTGTAATTCAAGCACAATGATTTTTTCTAAAACATCAGCAGAAAGCGCACCTTTGATGGCCAAGCCATTAAAATAGAAGGCCGGTGTTCCTTGCACTTGGGCTGCTTTGGCTGCTGCTATGTCACGTTGAATCGCTTGTTCCTGCATGGGGAAATCTTGCTTTAACTGGGTCATGTTGAGGCCAGCTTGTTGACCCATTTGCCATAAAGCTTCTTGCTCAACCTTGCTGTGTTTAAAGCTATCTTGTTGGGCAAAGATCATATCTTGCATGGCCCAAAATTGACCTTGTGCATGGGCGGCTTCGCCTAAGCGTGCTAAATCACAAGCACTGAGGTGAAGATCTCTTTGCATCATGCTGTTGCAGGACTTATCTAAAGGCATGTTTTTAAATACGAATTTCACTCGATCGTTAAATTTTGGTAGTACTTTTTTCAAAGTTTCATGGACTTGGCGACACATCGGGCATTGAAAATCACTAAATTCAACAATGGTGAGTAGGGCATCGGCATTGCCCATAAACGGATCGGATGCCGTGTCAATCGCGATACGTGGTGCAGTGCTTTGAAAGGCTTTGAATGCTTTTTCATCAAAGTCACTTTTTGAATGGGTCTTTTCTTGTTTGGCCTTGAGCTGTGCCAAGGCTGCTTTTTTGAGCTCAAGTTTTGCATGCACCGCTTCTTGAAGTTCAAATTGACCCACAAAAGCAATGGCGGCAACCAAAACAAAAACAGAAGCAAAGCCATAAGAGGTATGAGCAGAAAAAGGCATGATACTTAAGATCGCTCTTTTTAAATCATAGCCTTGTTTTTTATAAAGATAAAAACCTAAGAGACATGCTGTGATATTGAGGCCATAACTTAATAAGCAAAACAAACAAATACTGCCGATGATGGTGAACATCACCCATGCAAAATACATATCAATGACGACTGCCAGCGAGGCTGTTATAAAAATAATACTGAATGCGGTGGCTGCGTTTTTCGTGGTGTTGAGAAAAGTGCCCAAAGCCAATAAGAACCAAAGCAAATACAGCATGCCACCCAACCAAGAGACGGGAATACCCCACCAACTAGAATAAGGCGATGCACTGACAAGGTCACAATTAAACTCAGCATTTAAACTACAAAGGCTGGGTTCATTGAGTGAACCCATCATGATTTGTTGGTGAACATTGGTTAAATAGGCACATACCGCCATGCCAACAAGCGATAACAGCATTAATATTAAAGCGATTCTTTTTTCATTCATGGGGCATCATCCAAAGGCAGAGCGAAAAGGTCAACTTCTGTTTTGTCTTTGTATGTGTTTCTGTGATCATTCAAATGAATACATGGCGTGATTGATATACCCGTTCCACCTCAAGATGTAGGTTTCAGAGCTTAGGAGGGAATTCAGAGCAAGGCACAACGTGTCGAGAATGGCTAGGAGGCTGTCCGATAATGACAAACCTACTGCGTAAAAGCGGATATTGGCCGTATTTCCACCCCATTATCGTTAAATAGTCCCTGCTATTCGCTTCAAATGGGGCGAAAATCCAACTCAATCTCACTTTCCCTCGCTACGATCTTCATTATTGGACA
>JAUZRG010000118.1 GCA_030950585.1 Mariprofundaceae bacterium
TGAGATTGAGTTGGATTTTCGCCCCATTTGAGGCGAATAGCAGGGACTATTTAACGATAATGGGGTGGAAATACGGCCAATATCCGCTTTTACGCAGTAGGTTTGTCATTATCGGACAGCCTCCTAGGTTTGGCTCGAAGCATGACGTACCGCAATTTAAAGCCAACTGTTCGAAAAATTTCAAAAACTTACCTATCAGGTATTACAGTGGCTAAAAGTGTCATGAAAAATATCGAGAGTCGCCTTGATCTTAAGGCTGGATTGGAGAAGTGGTTTATCAAAATAGTACCCAAAATTAGATGATTTATTGTTGCCGTGACCCTTACCCTATTCAACATGAAAAATAACCCGTGCCCGTAAATCTTCACTGTAAGCCATCAATGAATCCTTTATTCATAAAGTTTGGGCTAAACTATACATTAAACACCACTTTAATGGCACTGGGCTCGAGTCATTCCACTGAGGTAATTTGAATCATACTTTTCCAACTGATACTTGAATTTTTAAGTGATTCTAAGAGTCAGGATGTTTTCAAGAGACAATGCCTCCTTAATAACTCCCATCGCGACTGCTGGAACTTTGTGTGTTTTAAGCTTGGAGCCTAAGCAGTATGGGCAACTTACTTGTTGGGAAGATGACATGGCCACACTCTAACAAAAATGATCCTGTCGAGAATACTTAGAATCGCTGAAGCCCAGTACCACTTTAATACCTAAACTACTATATCATGATTAGGCTTGATTGAATAATCTTGAACATATTATCCTCTCCTCTGATTATGGTGATATACCTTTGCTTGCAACATTTAAAGTGCCCTTAATCCTACCTTAATTAAGGTTACTGACCAAGCTTAATGATGATGAAAAAGCTGACCTATTTAACGATACTGTTAGGGTGCGTTTTTAAAATTAATTTAGAGGTAATTATGACACTTGCAACAGCTCGCCATATCTTGGTAAAGACAGAAGTACAATGTACAGAACTTAAAACAGAAATTGCAAATGGTGCTGACTTTGCTGATGTGGCAAAAGCACACTCAAGCTGCCCTTCAGGTAATGATGGTGGTCATTTAGGTGAATTTGGTCCAGGTATGATGGTTCCTGAATTTGATAAAGTTGTTTTCTCTGCTGAAGTTGGCACCGTTCAAGGACCAGTGAAAACACAATTTGGTTATCATTTGTTGGAAGTTATAAGCCGCAGCTAATCGCTGATAATTAACGAAAAAAAGCGAGCCAAAGGCTCGCTTTTTTCTCTTATGCTTCTTTTCTGAAAACCGTTCCGATGCCATTATCGGTGAGTATTTCTAATAAAACAGCATGAGGCATGCGACCATCAATGATATGGGCTGAGGCGACATCATGACGAATAGCATCCACACAGCAGCGTACCTTGGGAATCATACCACCTTGAATGATGTCTTTTTCGATCCATTCTTCAGCGAGTTCGTCGCTAAAACGACTGCGTAGCTTTTTATCTTCATCCAACACACCCACAACATCGGTTAAGAGTATCAGTTTGCAGGCTCCCAATGCTTGTGCGACGGCACTGGCCACAAGGTCAGCATTGATATTGTAGCTTTGTCCGTTCTTTAGATCATAACCGACAGGTGCAATCACAGGAATGAATTTATCCGCTTCCAAGACTTCAAGAATACGTGTGTTAATCTTTCTGACTTTGCCCACATGTCCCACATCAATGATTTCAGGTACATCAAGCTCAGGTGTCTTCTTTTCTACCAACATTTTATCAGCGCAGATGAGGCTACCATCTTTACCTGATAGGCCAACTGCTTTGCCTCCAGAACGATTGATACCTGCCACAATTTCTTTGTTGACCATGCCTGCGAGAACCATCTCGACGACATCCATGGTTTGTTGATCGGTCACACGCATGCCGTGAATGAATTGAGTACCTAAGCCCAATTTATCAAGCATTTTACCTATTTGAGGGCCGCCACCATGCACAATGACGGGATTGATTCCGACTTGTTTGAGTAAGCTAATATCAGTGGCAAAAGAAACTTTTAGTTTTTCGTCAACCATCGCATTACCACCATATTTGATCACAATGGTTTTACCTGAAAACTTTTGCAGGTAAGGCAAAGCCTCGATCAGTGTTGCGGCGCGTGCTTGAGAATGGTTCATGATGTTTGTTCTTTTGGCATTGGTTCTATATCTAGTATTTGTTGGCATAAGAATAATAGACCACAAATAGGAATCACTGCGCCATAAAGGTAGGTGACTTCTGTGCTTTTAGCTAAGGCAATGCTACTGGGAATGAGCACGACCAAAGCAGGTAATAGAATGGTCATGAGTGTCACAGCTTTGCTTTGTTTGAAGATAACACAGCCAGCTCCAGGTACTGATAGTAAGGCATAAAGGCTAAATATGATCCAATAGCTTTCTAAATTAGAAGTTTCAAGGGTTTTAATGAGTGCATCTAAGCCGACTTGTCCACCAAGGTAATTGCCAATGCTATGACCAAGGATTAAGACAAATAAGCCACTGATAAACCAAGCCAACCATCCCCATAAAAGGTTTTTTCTGACCATATGATTCGTCCAGACGATATTACCTAAAAGGTACATAAAAGACATAAAAAAGATGCCCCACATGGCAAATTGTGCATTCATTTCCATATTTATTCTCACATTTTTCGTTGATCACGTCGCAGCAGATGCTGTGCTTGTGTTTAAAACTTAGGCGCAAGCCTATCACTTTTGTACATTGGGTCTAATGAGGATCTTGTGTTTGGTATGGTTCAGGAATTAAAAGAGCTGGATTTTGCAGCCCCAAAGCGTGAACTTCTTCTTTGAGGTGACGAAGGGTCAAGGGGATTTCAGTTAAAAATTGTTTTTTACCATCACGGTAGCTCAGGCGTGCAAAAATACCCAAAGCTTTGAAGTGTCGTTGCATGGCAGATAAGCGCAGCAAACGGTGCCATTCTTCAAAGGATTCAAAGTGTTGGCTCATGGCTGGGATTAAGCCTTGGTAAAAGACTTGGCTCCAATGTTTTCTGATGTCTTCAGGGTAATATTGATAACAATCATAGAGCAAGGAAGCTAAATCATAGGTGGGGATGCCCAAAACGGCATCTTGGAAGTCAATAACACCCAAGGGCACTTGTTGTTGGGGTAACATCAAATTACGTGAATGATAATCGAGATGAACGGGCACTTTGGGTAAGGCTGCCAACGCTTCAAAATGAGGGTGCAGGGCATCCATGAATGCTTGCGTACTCTCATGATTGCTGGGTTGGTTTTCAATATAGGGCAAATACCAATCAAGGTAGAGTTGGCATTCTTGTTGCATACGTGCCACATCAAACACAGGGCATGATGGGATGGCTTGGCTTTGTTGTAAGAGATGAATTTGACGTAAAGCATCTTGGAATAAATTATCTTTCAAGCCATTTCTTTGAATAAAAACAGCCCATGTGGTGTCGCCAAAGTCTTCTAATAAAAGAAAGCCTTGTTTGATGTCTTTGGCAATAATTTGAGGCACACGCAGTCCGATATCATGCAACCATTGCTGCACCTTTAAAAAGGGTTGAACATCTTCTTTGTCTGGTGGGGCATCCATCAAGACGTATTTTTCTTGGTTCCAAACAACACGGTGGTAAGAACGAAAAGAGGCATCACCCGCTAAGGGTGATACCTCTGCTTGTTCGTCTAACTGTTGGTGAACCCAGGTTAGGCGATCTCGTGGCATATTAGCGGCTTGATTTCACAATCAACATCGAACCTTTGATGGAGCTTTGTAGGTTAGATTTAGCAGATCTTGCTTCAGTCATCGAAGTATAAGGACCCACTTGAACACGGTGCCATGTACGACCATTCACTTGTGCCTGAGCGAGCTTGGAAGAGATACCAAGGCCTTGCAGTTTTGCTTGCATCGCTTGAGCATCTCTTTGATATTGAAACGAACTGACTTGGATACGGTATTGACCTGTGCTTGAAGTGCTTGGTGCTGCTGATTGGCTTGCAATTTCTGCATGCATAGCAGATTGATAGTTGTTTGCTTCACTCACACTCGGTGTGTTTAGCTTATTCATCGTATCCATAGCTGTGATATGATCGGCTTGTGGTGCGGGAGCAGCCACATCATGGATGGTTGGTGCTCTTGTAGTTGTATGTGTGCTTGGTGTGACAGCTGGTGCGATTTTCATCGCTTTACCTGTTTCTAATGGCTCAGGTGAAACATTGGCTGTTGGTAGTTCGTTTGGATAAGTTAATGCACCAACATCTGTGCTTTTATTAACAGCTTCTTCTTCTAAGCCTGTAATCGTCGCCTTTAGTTTATTAACTTCTTTTTCTAAACTAGAGATTTGTCTTTCCAAGCCTTGAGATGCTGGCTTAGATGAGGACTCTGTGTTGCCATATTCATAGCCTAAAAAGCCCCCCGCACCAACGCCAATAGCGACCACAACAAGGTATTTAACCCCTGTTTTCATGCCTTTCATCATATTCTTTTTTTCCATTTTCGCCATGTTCTCGTTCCCTTAAATCAAGATGATATTTCTGGTGTTTATAGTCTTACATGCTCTTTGGCGCACTGACACCTAAAATTGTTAAAGCATTTGAAATGACTTGTG
Organism: Mariprofundaceae bacterium; assembly: GCA_030950585.1. Taxonomy (GTDB): domain Bacteria; phylum Pseudomonadota; class Zetaproteobacteria; order Mariprofundales; family Mariprofundaceae; genus JAUZRG01. The sequence continues at coordinate 4,594 of JAUZRG010000118.1, forward strand.
CCACGGCGCGCATCAATAATAGACGTGCTTGAGCCACATTTGGTGCTTCTCCCAGAATGCGGTGCTTATGATAGTAGCTATGCAAGTCAGAAGCCAAGTTCATTAAGAAAGTCGCCACACGATAGGGTTCTTGTTTGGTGGCTGAATTGGCTAATATCTCTGGGTATTGCAACAGTTTTTTTATGATGTCTTGGCATTGATCATCGCTAAGTAGATGCAGTTCGATTTGCTTGATTTCATGCAGTTCGTGCCCTTCAGTTTCCCAACGATTGAGCAATGTTGAAATACGTGCATAAGCATACTGCACATAATAGACAGGGTTTTCCATGCTTTGGTTTTTGGCAAGCTGAAGGTCAAAGTCTAACTGACTTTCACAACGTCGTGTTAAAAAGTTAAAACGAACGGCATCAGAGCCAACGGCATCTACCACTTCACGCAAGGTCACAAAGGTGCCTGCACGTTTGGACATGCGCACAGGTTTTCCATCTTGGGTTAGGTTGACCATTTGAATCAAAATAACTTCAGGTGTATCGACTTTCGTGGTGAGGGCTTGCATCGCAGCTTGTACACGACGCACATAACCACCGTGATCTGCACCCCAAACATTGATTTGACGGTCAAAGCCACGGTCGTCCTTGTCTTTGTGATAAGCAATGTCTGCGGCAAAGTAGGTGGCAGAGCCATCTTGTTTTTGCAAGGCACGATCGACATCATCACCATACTGAGTGGTGCGAAACAAACATTGCACGGTGGGTTTGTAGTCTTTGACTTCTTTGCCTTTTGGTGGGGGGAGTGTACCATCATAGACCAAGTCTTGTTGGCGAAGTTGGGCAATAAGCTCTTGAACTTTACCCGAGGCATGCAACGCTTGTTCGGAAAAGAAAACATCAAATTCAATGTTTAAAACTTTTAAGTCTTCACGAATGAGTGTCATCATGTGGGCGATGGCAATATCGGCAAGCTGTGTGTCGCGTTCATCTTGTGACAGCGCAGACCATGCTGAGAAAGGTTGTTGTTCTAATAAAATTTTGGCAAGATCAATGATGTATTCACCGGGGTAACAGCCTTCTTCTAAGCGAAGATCCTGGCCATCGAGCTGGCACATGCGTGTCCATACCGAACGGGTCAACACACCAATTTGTGCGCCTGCATCATTCATATAGTACTCACGCACCACATCATAACCTTGGGAATGCATGATGCGACTTAAGGCATCACCAACAATTGCACCACGACCATGCCCCACATGCATCGGGCCTGTGGGATTGGCAGATACAAATTCTAAACATACTTTTTCGTTCTTTTTACTTTGTAGGCCATAGCTCTCACCTGCATGGATGATTTGGCGTAGAACTTCAAATTCAGAACCTTGTACTAAGTAGATATTGATAAAACCAGGGCCAGCAATCTCTGTTTTTTCAACTTGCGCAGGCCATTGCACGGTATCTAATAATAATTGCGCTGTATCACGCGGTTTTTGCTTGAGCTTCGGTGCTAGCTGCATGGCAATATTGGCGGTGTAGTCACCATGTTGAGCATGGCGTGGGTAGCTAAGTTGGACATGGATATTTTGTTCTACTTGCTGAGCAAGCAATAGATCATCAACAGCTTGCTGTAAGGCTGTGAGTAACTGCTGTTTCATGATGGATTCTCCTAAAAAGGTTTAAGATTGGCAAGATGCACAGAAAAAGGTGCTACGACCTGTCTGTGTTATTTTTTGAATAGGTTGTTGGCAAGTGTAACAAGGTTGTTGATGGCGACCATACACTTTAAATTGATGCGAAAAATAACCTTGCTTGCCATCGACATGAATAAAGTCAGAAATGCTGCTGCCACCGACTGAAATAGCCTCTTCTAATACAGCTTTACTGATGTCTACCCAACGGCCGATGCGTTGTTTTGAAATGCTCGCACATGCTGCTGCTGGGTGGATGCCTGCACGAAAAAGTGATTCGGCGGCATAGATATTACCAATACCCACGACGGTATTGGCATCCATGATCAGTGTTTTGATGGCCACGCGCCTTTTCTGGCACTGGGCATAAAAACTATCTGTGTTAAAATCATCGCTTAATGGTTCCACGCCCATTTTTTTAAACCAAGGATGTGTGTTGATGGGTTCTTTGATGATATCCAAATAACCAAAACGACGGGTGTCTTTGTAGCGTAAACTGATGTTGTCTGAAAAGTTAAGACCAATATGCTCGTGTTTGGCAAAGGGGGTCTGGGGCGGTACAAGGCGAAATTGACCTGTCATGCCTAGATGCCATGCAAGTTGCTTGTTTTCAAAATTGAAAAGTAAATATTTTCCACGCCGCTTAATACCTTGGCACGACAGTCCTGAAAGTTGTTCTTCTAAATAAGTGGGTATGGGGTAGCGAAGCTTTGCGCAGCGGTAATCCACTGTTTGTAAAGACTTCCCTCGTAATTTTGGTCTTAAACCCTGTCGAATCACTTCGACCTCTGGCAGCTCTGGCACCCTTTCTCCTTTTCTTTTTTAACGTGAGTGTTGCGACTCAGATAAAAAACAGCCAGAATCCTGCCAAATGGAAAAGAAAATAGAAACTTATGATGATTTTAATGCGAAGGTATTTCCATACTTAGCTGTTTTAAATGAAACAGAAATGCTTTTTCTTAGAGAGATTGCTGAGCCTTTGGATGTGCCTGCCAATACCGAAATGATTCAAGAAGGGCAGCCACCACATGCGCTATTCTTGGTCCGTTCAGGTCACTTTATTGTGAGTAAACTTTACCGTTATAATGTTTTTGAAGTGGGTTCAATCACAGCGGGTGATATTATTGGTGAGGCTTCGGTCTCTTATAATATGCCAGCCAATGCAGAAATTCGTAGTGTGACGGATTCACAGGTTTATCGCATTGATGGTGGACATCTCAGTACCTTATTTGAAAAAAATAAACGTTTTTTATTGGCGCTTATTCAACTGGGAGAACAGCGTTCTGCCGCAACTGCGGTTGCTATTAATCCCATTTTTTCTCAATTACCGCAAGCTGCAAGAGAAACCCTTCTTTATAATTCCCGCGTGGTGAATTTAGAAGCAGGGGATATCTTAATTCATGAAAATGATCGCAATACTAAAAACACATATTTAGTGATTAATGGTCATGCCAAAGCTTCGATTCAAAGCCCTGAAAATATTAATAAATGTATTATTTGTGGCCGCTTAGGACCAGGGGATGAAGTGGGTGAGCTTGTCTTGGTGACGAATCAAATGCGTTCTGCCACCGTGATTGCCACCTCTTCGATGAGTTTGATCATGATTAAAAACAATATGATTAAAGCTTGGCAGCAACGTTATTCTGATTTTGCCAATAGCCTTTACAGCCAAGTGAAAATGAAGTTGCAATACAATTTTGCAGCGATGCGTGAGATCTTGGGTGAACAAAAAGCCTATGCATTAACGCTTCGCCATTTACCCCCAAGGGATCAAGTGGGGGCGCAAATAAATTCTAAGGATCAATCTAAAAAGTAGTTGGCATTAACCTTAAGGTTAATATCTTTATCATGATGTCGGCAGGATGATTCTTGATGCTCATTTTGCTTGAACTTTCTAAGATTCACCTTGGTAGGTTCTTTTGTGCTTAAATGCTTTCCTACGCTCAACGAGTAAGCGCAATTTTAGTCATAGGTTTTGATATGTTGAAACAAACTTCATGCGCTGTTTTGAATCTTAAATACGTTCTAATTAGTAGATGGTTGAGCTTATGGGAAGTCATCAATACTAGTGCGATAAACAAGAAATAATAAGCTGAGTTGATTCATTGCTTGATGATATGGATCCTTTGGATGTAAGAAAGCAAGTTGAAATACTGATTTAATCATAATCTAAACCACCTATTTTTCGGAGAAACCATGAACAGCTTATCTATTCTAAGAAATTTGTATGCCCAGCAGCAATATCAAGCGTTAAAAGATGCATGTCTTGCAGAACGAAACCATGATTTAGCCACACGTATCTTATTGGTGTTGGCTTGTGTGAATTTAGGTGAGTTGGATGGTGTGGAAGACAGGTTTCAACACATTCTTGAGCAGGAGTCAGAGCTGGATGATGATGCGCTGTGTGATTTAGCCGCAGCTTTTATTGTGCGCTCTCAGCTGGATGAGGCGATGCAACGCTTGAATACTGTGTTGGCGAATCAAAGCCAGCATGCGTTGGCTTTAGCGCGTTTGGCATTGTGTCATTTGATGATGGATGAATTGGAATTGGCGCGTGACTGCTTTTCACGGTCTGCTGACTTAGAGCCAGGGCGTATCGTGGTTTGGACCAACTTAGCCGCTATTCAATGTCAGTTTGAGCAATATGAGCAAGCCCAGCATAGCATTGATCAAGGTCGTCATCAGGTTGAGCTTCAAGCTGATAATTTATCAGATCTTTTGAGTAAACAGTATCGGGAACGTTTGCGTGCCTTGCAGTTGCAACTTTGGATTGAAACAGAGCAGCAAGCTGAGGCTGAACACTGGTTTGAAATTTTAGATGAACACCAAGACGAAGAACAAAGTGAACACTGGCGTAACCTATATGCCAAGATGCTAGCTGAGCGTGATTTGCATGATGAAGCCGTTGAAGTCATTCGGGCGGGTTTAAAACAATACCCTAAAAACAACACCCTGTTGATGCAGTTATCTGAGTTGGCTCAGTTGCAAGGCCATAGCGTGATGGCGATGAATATTTTACAACGTGCCATTGCCCAAGATAAAGACAACCCCATGCTTTGGGTCAAGTTTTCTGGGAGCTGCTTGCATCAACTTGAAGCCAAAGCGCGCAAAGCCGCAGAAAAAGCAGTGGAGTTAGCGGATAAGCTGCAAGTCGATGATAAATACACGCCAGAAAAAATAGCCGCCATTCAATTGCATGCCAAACATGCTTTGGCCGAAGTAGAAAGTCAGGAGCAAAACTTTGAGCTTGCCGATGATTTGTTTCGTGAAGTGTTGGCGATTGATGCGCACTTTGTGCCTGCCTTGCGTGGTTTGGGTCAACAGCAAATGCAACGTGGCAAGATTGATGATGCGGTGGCTTTGTTTGAACGTGTGAAATTGATTGACCCCATCAGTGGTCATTCGGCGTTGATCAATGCTCGGCATTTCCCCGAAGACGAAGAAACTTTGGCAAAAATGGATGAAGCCGCACGCACCCCCAGCATGGAGGGTTCAGCGCGCACAGGTATTTTGTTTCAATTGGCCGCAGCATGGGAAAAACGCAAAGATTACGATAAGGCCTTTGCTTATGCCGCTGAAGCCAACCAACTCAGCAAGCGTTTTGTGAAATATGATGGCAAAGATCATCGCAACAAGTGTGCGCGTATTCGCCATGCCTTTAGCAAGGGTTTGTATGATGCACGTTCTGATTGTGGTGTGAAGTCTAGCTTGCCTGTGTATGTGTTGGGCATGCCACGCTCAGGCACGACTTTGGTCGAGCAAATCATTGCAGGCCATAGCCAAATCTTTGGCGCGGGCGAATTGGGCGTAATTCCCAATGTGGTGCAAGGTTTGAACCGTTGGGAGCGTCATGTGGGTTCTGGGCGCCATTACCCCGACTGCATGGATGATATGAATGCCTACATCACCGAAGGTATCGCCAACAATGTGCTTAAAGAGTTGCAAGAGTACGATCCCAAAGCCAAGCATGTGGTGGATAAAATGCCGCATAACTTTGAAAACATTGGTTTAATCAAGTTTTTGTTTCCCAATGCCAAGATTATTTCTGTGCGACGTGATCCGCGTGATATTGCGATGTCGAATTTTTTCACCGATTACCAAGCCAAGCATGGTGGCATGGGTTTTGCTTATGATTTAAGCGATACAGGCGAGCAGTTGGCTGATCACAACCTCATGATGCATTATTGGAACGAACTTTTTCCCAATGAGATTTTAGAAATTAATTATGAAGATGTGGTCGAAGATACCGAAGGTGCTGCGCGCAAAATGCTGCAATACATCGGTGTGGATTGGGAGCCAGAAGTCTTGGCCTTTAACAAGCTCGATCGCCCAGTGAAAACCGCTAGTGTTTGGCAGGTGCGTCAGCCTATTTATAAAACGTCCAAAGCCAAATGGAAACGGTATCAGTCCCACCTTGCACCCTTGATTGCAGGCACCAATGCCCGCATTGAAAGTCCTCCAATCACCGATATGCTGAGCTTGCCTGAACCTTCCTTTTTACAAGGTGGTTTTGCATTGTATCAAAAGAAAGATTTAGACGGTGCAGAATACAAGTTCAAACAAATGTTACATCACAACCCCAACCATGCCGCCTGCAATTACATGGTCGGTGAAATCTGTTTGCGTAAAAACCATATCCAAGATGGCATTAAACTCATCGAGAAAGCCTTAAAGAACGCCCCTTGGAAACGTGAGTGGACAGAGAACTTGCTCAAAGCTTATGAGCTCACCCAACAAGATGACAAAGCCGAAGCATTGACCAAACGTTATGGCTTGGATCAAAAAGAAAAAGCAGCTGACAACACCGAAGATGATCTGATTTGGGGTGATATTCAAAGTGGCCAAGTTACGGGCTAAATAGGTATGGATCTTATGGTTGTTTTAATCTATATGTAGGGTTAGGTTGCGTTCAACTTTAGGGTAGGAAAACCTTAGCACCTTAGCACCTTTGAGTTGATTTCATCCTGCTGGGTTGTTTGCGCTTGTTTATCCACTCCCTGAACACTTTATAGGTAGGTATCGACGCATGAAGAACTACATCATCATTCAAACCTTGGCAGACGGGAGTGCGCAACGCATTCCTTTGACTGACAATCTTCAGTTAGAAGCGCAGTCAGGAGCAACATACACCGTTGTGGATGCCAAAACAGGCAAAGCCATCGAAGGTTTAAAATTCATCCAAGAAGGCAAAGACCTCGTCATTACTGAAGCAGGTGAAGAAGTTGCGACCATTGGCAGCTTTTATGATCAGCAAGCCACACAGATGGTTGATATTGTACAACAAAACGTTCAAGACGTGCCAGTCGGTAGTGGTGAAGAAGGTGCAGCCACTTGGAGTGCTGAATCAAGTGAAGCTAAGCCGTCTTCAGAAGGCTTGAGTTCCGCTATGATCTTAGGTGGTGTTGCGGGTCTTGCTGCGTTGAGTGTGGGTATTGCTAGTGTGAAAGGTAGTGCTTCAGGAGCACCAGCATCAGTAGTCGATATGATCGCCCCCACTTTGCAAACGGTTTCCGCCGTAGGAACGACTGCTGTTCTAACATATAGTGAACTTCTTGATCCAGCAAACTTGCCAGCTGCCAGGGATTTTTCAGTACTCAATGGCGGCGTAGCAAATGTCGTGACCAATGTGACCATCACAGGGAAAACGGTGGTATTAACGTTAACCACTGCTGTCACCACGGGTTCTCCACTGACCATTCAATATATCGATCCAACGGTCGGAAACGATGTCAATGCTATTCAAGATCTAGCAGGAAATGATGCTGCCAGCTTTAGTACAGGGCTTGTCGCCGATGGTTATATTAGCGGAGCGCAGCTCTATGCCGATCTCAATGGTGATGGCATCGCCGACGTCAACGAATTATTAGCTGGCGTTGTGACCGATGCCAAGGGTATGTTTATCTTACCTGTGGGCACGCCTGCTGTCCCACTATTGGCCACGGGCGGTACAAACATCGACTCGGGACTTCCTAATCACCTACTGATGAAATCACCTGCTGGTTCAGTAGTATTAAATCCATTAACAACGGTTGTGCAAAACTACTTGGATGCCAATCCAGGGACAACCTTGGCACAGGCAGAAACAGCGGTTCAAAGCGTATTGGGCATCACCTTACCAGCAGGTGTATCCTTGACGCAATATGATCCACTGGCAGCCAATGATGTTGCGACGCAGAAGGTTGCCGTGCAACTGACCGAAGTTGCCAATCAAGCAGAAGTTGTTTCAGCAGGCAGCAGTAGCACGGTATTCACTAATGTAGCCGCATCTTCTTCACCGAACGCACCCGTACTTGATTTAGCTGTTGTCTCGACTGTTGCCGCGATGACTGTAGGTATTGTAGGCATGAGCCCTGAACTTTCAGTTGCCGTTGCAGCACAAAATGCTCAAGTAGCTTTAGCTGCCACATCAGGGATTATCGCCACGCAGCAATCCGCACCTATTGTTGCACTGACATCCGATACAGGTGTAGCCAATGATCTCATCAGTAGTGTTGGCACATTAAATATAATGGGCAAAGTCGCTGGTGCCGCGATTCAGTACAGTATTGATGGTGGTACAACGTGGGCATCAACATTTACTGCTGTTGTAGGTGTGAACAACGTGCAAGTGCGTCAAGTAGATGCCGCAGGTGTTGCTGTTTCTCAAGTTACCACGTTGAATTTTACATTTGATACAGCCGCGCCAGTTGTTACCTTAACTGCGGTGACAGGTGCTGTGGGCACAGTCACAGGAGCCATTACTTCTGGTGCAAGCAGCAACGATACTGCGCCAGTGATTACTGGTACGACAGAAGCTGGTGCCACGGTGAACGTTTATGATGGTGCAACTTTGTTGGGTGCCGCGAATGTTACTGGTATCAACTGGACTTATACGCCAGCCACAGCCTTAGTGAATGGTACGACATATAGTTTCAATGCGATTGCGACAGATGCAGTAGGCAATGCCAGTGCTCCAACTACCAATCATGTTGTGATTGTTGATACCCTTGCACCGACTGTTGCGATTACATCTGACCAAACAGCCTTGGCTGCGGGTAAGACAGCGGTCGTGACCTTCACCTTGAGTGAAGCGAGTACCAACTTTGCGCTTGCAGATATTGTGGTAACGGGTGGTGCTTTATCCGCGCTAGCT
>JAUZRG010000119.1 GCA_030950585.1 Mariprofundaceae bacterium
TGTTTTAAGCTTGGAGCCTAAGCAGTATGGGCAACTTACTTGTTGGGAAGATGACATGGCCACACTCTAACAAAAATGACCCTGTCGAGAATACTGGGAATCGCTGAAGCCCAGTACCTAAGGGCTGAGTAGTTACAAAAATGGGTGTTAAAAATAAACGACTCAGAGCAGGGTGGGATGAGAGATACCTGCTCAAGCTCTTGAGCTAAGGGTGTGTTTTAATGCGATTACCCTGGGTGCTTCGCTACAACGCTTGAAAAGGAATGGTGATGCTCTATACTTTGTATCTTGCTCTGAAGACTATGTGATGGTCATTGATTTTTTTTATCTAAGTGAAAATAGTAACTACTGAGCCATACAAAAAAACAAAAAGGTTCTTTAATATCAATAAGATAAGTAAAAACCATTATTTTGATGGTCAAGCTAAGAGAAAAGCTAAGTTATTGAAATATATAGCCATTAATTTTAATCGTCAATCTTTAATGTGTTTTTAAAAAGGAGTCTTTCCTTTAAAAACAATGACTTAGTATGGCTGAGTAGTTACTGAAAATATATATATAATATTGTTATATTCGAATTCTGTTCTTGGGAATTCATTCTGTATGGTTTGATGTGAATGCCCGTAAAGGGCTTTGGAGATAACGAGAGATGCGTAACAGCAGATAATCGATAGAAGGAGAGTCTTATGAAAAATTTAAAATGGTTATTATATAGTACATCCTTAACACTTATTACTGTGTTTCTGTATACCTTTCAAGATACCGCTTTTGCTTCTAGTGAAATTCTTGTGAGTGACTCTGTGGCTGGAGTTGATGCTCACCATGCTACTATAGCAACCAATGTTGGTGGTGATAGTTTTATTGTCTGGCAAGAGAGTTCCGTTGGTTCTCCTGATGTTGTGAAGGGTAAAGTGATTCATACATCAAGGATGATGGTCAGTACAATAAGTCCATCTTTCAAAATTAGTATGCTGGGGTTATCTGATATCGTTCCAGATGTAGCCAGCGATGGGCATAATCGATTTATTGTGGTTTGGTCAAGTAAAGATTCTTCAGGATTTTATCAGGTCAAGGCTAGACTATTTAATGCTAATGGTGATGCTTTAGGTTCTGATTTTGTGGTGAATGATGGATATCTGGTGAATGGTTCTCCTACATTGCCTCCACGTCCTAATTTAGATGCTAGACAAACATTTCCCTCTAAGAAAACATTTTTAGGTGCAAACTTTCCAGATGTTGCAATGAATTCACTCGGTCAATTTGTTGTGGTGTGGGATCAGTGGGATGGGCAGCAACAAAATCGTTATATGCGTAAATTTGATCGGAATGGAAGTCCAGTTAGTTCATCAACTCGCCTCAATACACGTACGACAACGCTTGCTTATTCTGGACTGCCAGATATTGATATAAATGATCAAGGTGATGTGGTTGTCGCATGGTCAGTGGATTATGCGGGGATCTCAGCAATTGCCTATCGGTATTGGAATCTTGCTGTGGGTATGCCGACTGGCGATGAGATGTTAATTTCCTTACCAAAGGTTGGTTTTCATCAGGTTCGTCCCATGGTGAGTATAAATGCGCAGGGCGATGCATTGATTGTTTGGTCGGAAGAACAAAGGGATGGACCGCGCACAGCTATTTTCGCGAGAACATATAGTGCAGTTAGTGGTTTGTGGTCAGCCGTTTTTTCCCCTAAGGCATACAAAACACAGCCGAGTCGTATCACTGGCCTGATGTTATCTACTGGAGAGACTCTTTTAGGATATAGTCCGATTGTTTCTAGCAATAAAGCTATTGTCCTGGAAAAAATGAATAATGTACCAATTTCTATTAGGTCGGGAGTAGTCACAGCGATACAAAGCGGCTATCAGCGCCGTGCTGCTTTGTCCTTGCTGGAGGCAACTAAATACAACTGGTTGGTGACAACATGGGAGGGCGCAGCTCAGATGGGTGACCTCCAAAGTATATATTGCAAAGTGATTAGGCTAAAAAAATGAATGATATTAATTTTTGTTGTTTCGGATTTACAAAAAACATCATATTTAAGCTTGTTGAAATTGAAGATGCATCACTGATTTTAAAATTACGATCTGACCCAAGCCTTAATAAGCACCTTTCTTCAGTAGAGGATAATGTAGAAGTACAACGTAACTGGATTAAAAAATATAAGTACCGTGAACAGCAGGGCATAGAATTATATTACATCATTTGCTCTCAAGATCAAAGTAAACAGCATGGCGTGGCCAGAGTTTATGATATATGTGAAAATGATAAGTCCTGTAGAATAGGTAGCTGGATATTAAAGCCTGATGCTCCAAAGTTTACGGCTATTGAGTCTATGGTATCTATGTATCATGGCTTGTTTGCTATTTTGGGTGTCAAGATAATCCACCTTGATGTTCGTAAGGATAACAAAGCAGTTGTGAGTATGCATAAAAAGTTTGGTGCAAAGTTTTTGAAAGAAGATGACCTAGATATATATTTTACACTAACAGAGGCTGACTTCTTACCAGCACGAAAAAGGTTTGCACGATTTCTACTTCCTGAAGTCCTCACATCTTTATCTTTAAAATCGTAAAGAGGATAAGCCATGTCAATTAAGGACCTTTATACAGAGGTGATGAAAAAACGAGCGATTAATCGTTTGCATCGTAAGTTATATGTTAGGGTAAAAAACGCAAAAATAAAGCCTAACATGTCGCTTCCACTGAAACGCCCCTTTACAGTAGATGAGCTACTACCTCTTCGTTCGGACTATCATATCGTTCCTCCAAGCTTTATTGGTATTTCTTCCGCACGTGGTGGGAGCACATGGTGGTATAATATGCTCTTAGCTCACCCAAAAGTGGTGCATAATCGAGTGCATACAAAAGAACTTTGTTATTTTTATCATTATTTTTACCAGCGTCCGACAAGAGAGGAAATAAATACTTATCGTCAAGCATTTGCTGCTCCGAAAGGTAGCTTATGTGGCGAATGGTCACCACTGTATTTGCATCAACCGTTAGCTATGAACTATCTGGTTGAAGCCGCACCAGATGCAAAATTCATTGCTATGGTACGTAACCCTATTCATCGCTTACGTTCAGAAATAAACCAGTTGCATGAGGTGTTTCCCAATGCCAAACGTCTATCATTTCCGTCGCTAGCAAATATGGGCGAGTTTGGTCGCTTATCTCAGCAGTTTAAACAAGTTTTAGGGTTGGTTGACCGTAAGAATCTGTTAATTTTACAATATGAGAAATGTAAGCAAAACCCCATGCAAGAATTGAAAAAAACGTATCGTTTTTTAGGTCTTGATGAATCCTTCGTACCCAGCGGTCTGAGCACAGAGGTGAATACCTTTCACACACGCACAGATGCTTTTGAACCCGATGTTTTACATAACTTAATAAAATATTACCAGCCAGATGTGGATCGTCTTATGCAAATGTTTCCAAATGAGCTTCAGCCTGATTTGTGGGGTGAATTTCGTTCGTGAAAAAAATACTGAGTGCTTTCATGACCATCGGCTCTGGAACAGTTATAAGCATGATCGCCACTGTTATTGCAAATAAAACATTTGCCCTAATGCTTGGGCCGCAGGGTTTGGGTTTGTTTTCCATTATCAGGCAAGCCAGTCAGAGTTTTACTGTGTTAGCTAGTTTTAATGGTTCGTCGGCAGTCATTCAAGGTATGAACTCTAAGCCAGAAAGTGAAAAAATACGCTATATTATTAGTTGCATAGGGTTTATGTTTTTATTTAGCATAGCCATTGGATTGCTGATGATTTTTACAGCCCATTGGTTAGCAGCATGGTTGTTTGATGATACCAGTCAAGTGTTGTTAGTTTATGGTATTTCTTTTGCTGTTTGGTTAACAGTGGGTGCAAATATTGGTAGAGCATTACTGAATGGCTATTTAGAGATGAAGTGCTTGGCAATGGTCACAGCACTTGGAGGCGTTGGCTTAGCGCTGACTGCTTATCCAGCAGCAATGCTAGTTCAGCAGGGCTACCAAGTTGCCCTTATATTACCAGTGATCACGGCTGCATTGTTTAGTGTGTTTAGTGCGTGGTTTTTGCTAAAGAAAGGAGGTAGGCTTGTATCAGTCTTTCAGCAGAAGAAGACAATGTTTCCTGATGATATAAAATACTTTTTAAATATTTCTGCTGTCGTGTTGCTTAATGGTCTTGCTGGAGTGATGTCTTTGTTGGTCGTACGGTCTGAGATTGTTCAGGCCAGTGGTATGGGCTCGGCTGGTATCTTTGCGGCTGCTTGGGCGATAGGTGTTTTGTATACGAGTTTAATTCTGGGAGTCTTTAGAACCTACCTTTTACCTATGTTAAGTCGAAGAGATGAGAAGAATAAATCCGTTCTAATTGACCAAATGTTACGTGCTTCCATTTTTATTATTTTTCCATTACTCGTTGTTTTTATCATCAATAAAGAATGGATTATCACAGTACTGTATGCCGAATCCTTTATTCCTGCTTCAGATTTGCTTAGTTGGTTATTGCTGGGTGCCTATATACAAATGACGAATCATAGCTTTGATGTTCAAATATTATCAAATGCTAATATGCGCTTATATTTAGGGGTGAATGTTCCTTTTCAATTAATGTTTCTAGGCGTTTCATCTTACTTAGTGCAATCGGGTTACCCCTTAGAATGGGTTGCCATCAGCTTTTTTTGTATTGTGCTGATACGGATGTTTGTTCTTTTCTCTATGGTACGTCAGCGTTATCATATTAATATTGCAGCCTCCCTTGTCATACGCTGGCTTTTAGGGTTGGCTACATTGATTTTCTGTTCTGTTTTAACATGCTCAAATTCCTTGCCCCTTGAAGTTTCTATATTGTTGATGGGGATTAGCATGTCGCTAAGCCTGCTTATGCTAAATGGTGCTGAGAGAAAACAAGGGTGGTTGTGGATACAGAAAAAAAGAGGGGTACTCACATGAGTATGCCAAACTTTGTTGTTATTGGTGCTGCGAAATCAGGTACGTCGTCACTTTATTATTATTTACAACAGCACCCTGATATTGGAATGTGCCAAATCAAAGAGCCTAATTTTTTCACTTTTGAAGGCTGCCCGTCAGACTTTGTGCGAGCCACGTATGACTTTGTAGATATAAATGATCTTCACGTGTCAACGCTGGAAAAATATCAGCATCTTTTTTCCCATATTACTACTGAAAAAGCTGTAGGTGATGTGTCACCAATGTATATGTTTCGCGCTAAGCATACAGCTGGTTTCATTCAGCATTACAATGCTGATACAATGCTGATACAATGCTGATACAATGCTGATACAATGCTGATACAATGCTGATACAATGCTGATACAATGCTGATACAATGCTGATACAATGCTGATA
>JAUZRG010000012.1 GCA_030950585.1 Mariprofundaceae bacterium
CCTCCCTGACCCCACACGCCATACCTTTGTGCAGGGTGATATTTGTGACCCTCAGCTTATTCACAGCCTTTTACGTCAACACAACATTGATACCATTGTGCACTTTGCCGCAGAGTCACATGTCGACAACTCCATATCAGGGCCAGAAATTTTTATTCAAACCAATGTCATGGGTACATTTCATTTACTCGAAGAAGCACGAAAGTATTGGCAACATGAAAAATCATGGGACCAAAGCCAGTGTCGCTTTCATCATATTTCAACGGATGAGGTCTACGGTACACTGACAAAAGAAGATCCTGCTTTCACAGAAAGCACGCCTTACGCACCCAACTCACCTTACTCAGCCTCAAAAGCAGGCTCTGATCATTTAGTACGCGCTTATTTTCATACCTATCAATTACCTGTTGTCACCACCAATTGCTCGAATAATTATGGTTCCTATCAACACGGTGAAAAACTCATCCCAACCATTATTCGTGCTTGTGTGGAACAGACTCAGATTCCTGTTTATGGCGACGGTTCCAATATTCGTGACTGGCTTTATGTCGAAGATCATTGCTCTGGTATCAATGCCGTCATTTGCAAAGGTCAACTTGGCGAAGTTTATAATATTGGTGGCTGTAACGAATGGACAAACATCGATATTGTTCGCCTCATTTGCCAACTTATGGATGCAAAGATACCTGAACATGCACCCCATGAAAACCTAATCACATTTGTAAAAGATAGAGCTGGACATGATTGGAGATATGCAATTGATGCCTCCAAAATGAACAATGAGCTAAACTGGCAACCACTTGAGTCATTTGAGTCTGGACTCATAAAAACAATAGAAGCATTTCCCAAGTCTTCAATATGATAATACTTGATATTGGATGCGGAAAAAAGAAACTTTTAGGTTCAATTGGCATTGATTTTTCAGATATGACCGATGCTGATATTAAACTTGATTTAAATACAGAACTACTTCCCTTTGAATCTTCGTCGGTTGATTACATATATAGCTCACATGCGCTAGAGCACTTTTCAACAGAAGGATTTATCCATATAATAAAGGAAGTGTATAGATGTCTAAAGCCTCAAGGTCAATTTTATTTAGTCGTTCCTTATTATACAACACTAGCAAATTTAGCAAACCCTTTTCATAACAATAATATTTGTTTCAATGAGCATACATTTCGTTTTTTTTCTTCAGAGAGTTCAACACAAGCTTTACCCCCAGAAGATTACCAAACACCAAGTCTTCCTCAATGGGGCTTAAGATACTCTGCACATGCCGAGTTAGGTGTTGAATTTTCATTACAAGCATTAAAGTTTTTCTATTACCCTGAATACTTAAATTTATCTGAAGTTGAGCAAAGAAGTTTACGAAAAGAGCAAAGTGAT
This sequence comes from Mariprofundaceae bacterium, assembly GCA_030950585.1. Classification (GTDB taxonomy): domain Bacteria; phylum Pseudomonadota; class Zetaproteobacteria; order Mariprofundales; family Mariprofundaceae; genus JAUZRG01. The sequence goes on from JAUZRG010000012.1 coordinate 1,390, forward strand.
ATTGTAGATCAAATAAGCTATTTACTTACACCAACAAAGCCTTGCCCATCTAAAGAAAGTACTGCACCTGGAGCGATAAAAAGTGAAGATGCTTACCTTTATATATATAAACAAAAAAAATACCTTACAGACCAATTTAAATATATAAAACAGCACCAGTTAATAAGCACACTAAAAAATAATGCTTTAACGATTTATACTGAGGGTTTACCAGAGATTCATAAAGTAGAAGGTTTATTCTATTTCAACAACTTACTACTTCCCCCCAATGATATTATTGCACGGTTTTCTGATAAAATAACTATTCTTCAAGACACTATAGATAAAACTATCTCTAAAAAGGAAGCATAATATAAATATGTCAATTCAATTGTTTATTCCAAAATTTCATGTAGATGAATGCCTTGATGGCATTAAAGAATGCCTAGAGAAGGGCTGGACAGGCTTAGGCTTTAAAACTCTAGAAATTGAAAAAGATTGGTGTAATTATACACATTTTAATCATGCTCACTTTATAAACTCAGCAACATCAGGTCTTCACTTAGCTTTAGAGGTTTATAAAAGAGAAAATAATTGGCAGCATGATGATGAAGTTATTACAACCTCATTAACTTTTATTTCAACAAACCATGCGATTCTCTATGCTGGTCTGACACCAGTTTTTGCTGATATTAATAACACCCTTTGCCTTGACCCCAGTAGCGTATTATCGTGTATTACTGAAAAAACGAAAGCGCTTATCTTTGTCGGAATTGGCGGCAATATGGGGCAATATGAAGATATTAGAAAAATATGTAGCCAAAAAGGAATTATATTTATATTAGACGCTGCACACATGGCAGGATCAAAGCACATGGATAAGCAGATTGGTACTGATGCAGATGTTTCAGTCTTTAGTTTTCAAGCAGTTAAAAATTTACCCACTGCTGACGCAGGTATGATTTGTTTTAAAAGTAAAGAGCATGATGAATATGTGAGAAAACTCACATGGCTAGGTATTAATAAAGATACTTACGCAAGAACAGTTAGCCAAGGAAGCTATAAGTGGATGTATGATGTTGAAGAGCTAGGATACAAGTATCATGGCAATTCCATCATGGCTGCTATTGCAATAGTACAATTAAAATATTTAGATCAGGAAAACTCCTACAGGCGCAGCATATCCACCCACTATAGGGAACGACTACAAGATTTAGATTGGCTTGAGTTTATTAATATTACAAATATTAATGAAACATCTAATCACCTTTTTCAAATAAGATGTCAAGATAGAGATGCTTTGATGACATATCTAAATAATAATGATGTTTTTCCAGGTGTGCACTATAGAGACAACAAACTCTATAAGATGTATTCATCCTTTAAAGGTGACTGTCCTAATTCATTAAAAGCAAGCTCAGAGATTATTTCACTGCCCGTACATCAAAACTTATCTTTAAATGATGTTGAAGCGGTGTGCATATTACTCAATAACTATAAACAAAAATGATGAAATATAGCGAGTTAATATGGTATCTAGCGAAATTAGACTTACAAAGTAGATTTCGAAAGTCAAAACTGGGTATTTTGTGGGTTTTCATTCAAGTCTCCTCATTTTCGATTGGGGCAGGATTTATATGGGCCGCTATTTTTAACTTAGACCCTGTAGACTTTGTTCCTTTTTTAGCTATTGGGTTTTCCTTATGGGGGCTTTTTGTTGGTGTATGCGTTGAAGGATCTGGAACATTTATCGCTGCACAAGGCTACATAAAACAAGTAACTGTACCGTTAAAAGTTTACATATTACGAGTGTTTTTAACTCAGTCTTTATTATTTTTAATATCATTTTCAGTATCTATTTTAATTCTCATTTTAGTTGGAAAATTCCACTTCGTTAACTTCCTTTATGCTTTCCCTGGTTTTTTTATCTTAACCCTATTCTCTGTTTCTGTTGTTTTTTTAATGGCTTATATAGGCATCCGATTTAGAGATGTTCAGCATGCGTTAGTGGGTATTTTTCAACTACTTTTTGTTTTAACACCTGTCATTTACCCTCCAAGTGTTTTAATAGAACGGGGGTTGGGCTTTGCCATATACCTTAATCCTTTTGCATCATTAATTGATATTATAAGAACGCCATTATTACACTCTCAATTTGCCAACCTTCAATCTTACTACACTTCGATACTAACAATATTTTTTGTGTCTTTATTAGGCTGGGCTGCTTACAGAGTACTCCATAAGAAAGTAGTCTATCTATTATGAACGCTATAAAATTAAAAAATATATCCGTTAAATTTCCAATTCAAACAATTAAGTCAAATAATGAAAAAAAATCGCTATTTGATTTTTTTAAAACTACACCCGAAAAATCCTTTCTAGCTATTTCCAATTTCAATTTAGAAATAAACACAGGAGATAGAGTGGGGTTAGTAGGGTTAAATGGTGCTGGTAAAAGCACTCTTTTAAAAGTAATGGCTGGTATTTATGCTCCATCATCAGGAAGCGTTATAACTAATGGTAAGATATCTGCTTTATTTGATTTATCTACAGGCTTTGAAATGGAACTAAATGCAATAGAAAACATAAAAATAAGACTCTTATTTCTAGGCTTCTCAAAAAATGAAATATCCATACTGAGTAATAATATTATAAACTTTGCTGAATTAGGTGAATTTATTTATCAACCTATAAAAACATACTCTGCAGGAATGTTTCTGAGATTAGCCTTTTCTGTTTCTACATCAATTAACCCTGAAATATTATTAGCTGATGAAATTATTGGAGCTGGGGATCATATTTTTGCACGTAAAGCACAGCAAAGGTTAAAAGAGTTTATGGACGATGGGAAAACATCCGTTTTAGCTACACATTCTACAGAATTAATACATGCATATTGTAATCGGGTTATTTGGATGAACAAAGGATCTATTATTATGGATGGTAACGTTGATCAAGTAATGCCTGCTTATTTAGCTGGTAGCAAATGACAAATGTTTTAGTTTTTATTTCAAACTTTATTCCATCTAATATTATTAGTATCTTAAAGCCCTTAAAAAAACTTGAAAACGATGGTGTTATTAGCTTAAGAGTGAGACCCGAAAAAAATATTCTTCACCTTCAAAAAGATGTTAACTGGTGTCATGTTGCCTTTTTCTCTAGGTCTCAATCTAGTCTATCATTACGAGCAATGGTTAAGTTAAAAGCCGCCAACAAGAAAATCATTTATGATATCGATGATAATTTTTTTGAAATACCTTTAAATACCATATTAGGACAACACCACCGTTACATTACCCATCTATTTGTGCAAAAACTTTTTTATCAGTATTCTGATTTAGTTCACCTATATAACCCTATCCTTAATTCACAAGTTATTGAACACTCAGGAACTCCCAAATTCATGAAAAGTTACTTTGACAAATCATTACTTAATACAAAAAGTCACATTCAGAAAAGACCTAGTAATGTAATTAAAATTGCATATGCAACAGGGAGGATAGATGACCCTCGCTTAGAAAATATTATTTTTTCTGCAATTAAAATTATTGCAGAAAAATATAAAAAAAACGTAGAGTTTCACTTTTGGGGTGCACATAAGCACCCTTATTTAAAGAAACTTTCTAATATTATCTTAAATAAACCGATTCTGGAATATGACCGTTTTATCCAAAGTTTTCAAAACCATCACTTTTCAATTGGTTTAGCTCCTGTGTTAGATGAAGTTTTTTTTCAGTCTAAAACGAATAATAAATATAGAGAATATGGCGGATGTTCCATTGCAGGTATCTACAGCGACCTACAACCTTACCGTGAGTGTGTACGTCATCAATACAATGGAATATTAGTCGAGAATACAATAGCTGACTGGGTAAATGGGATGAAGACTTTAATTGACTCTGAAAACCTAAGAAAAATAATTTCTGTAAATGCCTGTAAAGATATTTTTGAAAATTACTCATTTGAAAAATTCACTAAAGAAATCGAGGAGTCGATAAACACTATAAAAGAACAAACGAGTAGTAGCTTACTACACACTATAACAAAACAAGAAAAACATACTTCAGTAACTATCTTTAATTTGGAAGACAACGTACAATTTGTAGCCGATTATATTCACATACTAAAAGAACTTGCACCTAATATTTCACTACAGTCTTTCTATAATCTTCATGTAGAAGAAAAAATCTATTTCTTACAAAATCAACCTGACTACTTATTGATAATGTTAGCTAATTTCTCATATAGTGCAACGATAATAGACCTCTGTCTAAACTTATCAAAAGACACAATTATTATAATTGACTTAGGTGATTTAACACATATTAGAAAAAAACAATTGCGTAAACTAGATGAAATCTTAAATAAGATATCAATCAAATATATTTTATGTAATGAATCTTTATTTCCAGAAGTTAAAGACTTATCTGAAACAACTCTGGTTAATTTCTTTCAAGGTAAATCTCACAGCATAGATAATCTATACTCCATTAAAGGTAGAACAGCAGCACTACTATCAATTATTATCGAAAAAGAACCTCACTGCCTATTTCCTAAGACTCCAAATTTTACCTTTCTATTTTTCAAAAAATCATATTTATTACATATGAACATGATTTGGAATACTCAAATAAATCGTCTAAAACAAGTCTATAAATTTATTACATGGAGACTTGGAGGACGCAAACTATGATTAAAGGCAACACGACTTCTGCAGTTATTGTAACATACCAACCAAATGAAACGTTGTTAAACAACTTGATTAAAACACTAACTAACCAAGTTGAATATATTATAATCGTAGATAACGCATCCAACAGTTGCTTTCTAAAAGAACTAGTTCAACCTAATAAAACTAATATTAATTTAATTCCTCTCCCTTTTAATGTTGGTATTGCAAAAGCTTTAAATATTGGTATTTATGAAGCGACTAAAACCTCAGATTTTGTAATTTTTTTTGATCAAGATAGTGATCCGGAGAAAGGTCTTGTTAAAACTTTACTTCATGTGTTTTATGAGGCAAAAACAAATAATAATATATGTGCAGTTGGACCTCAATTTTTTGATAGTAGAACTGGCGAAAAATCTTCTTTTTACTCAGAAGAAAATCATAATGAAAGTTTAAGTCAGAGAGAAACACCTGACTGGGTATTAGCAGATCACTTGATCACCTCGGGAAGCTTGATTCCTATTTCAATATTTAGCTCCATAGGGTATATGAAAGAAAGCTTATTTATTGACTTAGTTGATATTGAGTGGTGCTTACGTGCTAAATCAAAAGGATTCACATGCATTGGCACTTCACTCACAACGATGACACATAGCATTGGACTAGATATCGTAAACATTGGCAAATTTCATATTTATAAGCACACACTAACTCGATACTATTATCAAATTAGAAATAGAGTTTGGCTGTGTCAGCAACCTTATGTTCTATTGTCATGGCGTATTCGCTATGGATTTCGCATACCTTTTTTAGCACTACTATACATTTATTATAGCAGTAATAAATTAAAAACCTTTAAATATATGCTTTTAGCACTATACCATGGTCTTTTTAACCGGCTTGGAAAGCTTTGATTTTTTATATAATTGAATACAAGGGTATTCAATCGCTAAAGAAAGAAAATACGATATAGGTATGCATATCAACAACGTTACAAGACTGAGTACAGGCCATGCATTAAAGGATGGTAAATGGGAAAAATTCAGGAAAAAAATATGCACCAGATAAAGAGGAAATGACAAGCGTGCAATCACTACAATCCATTTAACACTACGGACATGGTAATAACTAAGAATCAAAAAAAAGAATCCTATTCCGGCAAAAGTCGGAAGAAAAATTGTCTGCCAAGTTAAAGTTTTAGGTAACTTCAAAAATTCTGGATAAACGTAAAAATAACTACTTATAACAGTCGTTATCATGATAAAAACCAAGAACAAGAGAAAAGAATTATTATCTATGTTTTTCTTATATTTAGAACGTATTAAATACGCAGCAAAAACACCAAGGCATAATCCAACATATCTAGAATGAAATTGTATCGAATTTGCAAAAAACCAGTTAAAATCACCCTCTTGAAACCTAGAGGTTATAAAACTATTTAGTGGAATTGCTAAAATTACAAGACTCACCAAAACATAAGGAATCATTTTTTTATTAATAAAAGAAACTGCATATAAAAATATCGGTATAAGTATATAAAAATACTCTTCGACCACAAGAGACCATGTCCCCCCTGGTACAAAATAATTATTAATTGTAACTAGAGAAAAATAGGGGCCTGTTGTTTGAAAAAACAACATAGAGTATGCTATAGACTCCCACATCAATGAATCATTACTTTCATTTAAGAACTTGTGAGCCAAAACTGTTGCTAAAATAATAAAATAATATGTCGGAAGAATACGTAAACAGCGGTTTTTGTAAAACAACCTAAAAGAAAAAGTACTTTGATTTAATTGCCCAATAATTATAGAGCCTATTAAAAAACCACTTATAACAAAAAAAAGATCAACTCCTAACCATCCTAATCGAACAACAAAAAACCAAGTGTCAGGTTTAGATGTATGAAAAAGAATGACTGATACTATAGCTAGAAATCTAAGTGTATCAATACCAGAATATTTACCAGCGGTGGATAAGTAATGAAAATGTTCATAAAAATACTTTTTCCAAGTATTCATAAATATTTTAATTGATGAGTCATTTGAAGAGCGATAGCACTAGACGCCCCTTTTAGATTTGATTTACAATTTGATGGTTTGAATATTTTAAATCCATTTACTACAGTGACGTTAAGCTCAACACGTCCCGTAACTTTAAATCCACACCTTTTATAAAGATTAATAGCTTGTATATTTTCTTCAAAAACTTCCAAATATATATTATTCACATTTAAATGAGTATACGCCCAACTTAGCATAGATTTAAGAGAAATTGTCATAACGCCTGATGGACTGCCAGAACCACCTCTCATAAACCTACCTACCTCACACGAAGTACCCGATACATTATAGATCGCCATGCACCCAAAGACACCTCCTTGTCTATCTTTAATCATAAACATAATATCATTGGATGAAGGTAAGTACTGTTGTAAAAGCCACTCTAAAGTAGATTCTTTAGTCACTGGAGTCCAATTGAAAAAATATTTGCAATGCATATTTCTCCAACAGCTTAAAATTTCACTATCTTTCAATAACAAATGTTTTTTCTTGACTTGTAAGCCTTCTAAAACAATAAAACTATTAGAGGTTTTAATGTGATAAGGTGTCATTTGATTTTTTATTTTTAGGATATTTTCAAACACAGGTGAAATTATAATAATCTATACGTTAAGTTGTCAATATGACAGCGTTAAATGAACCAGTGAATCACTATAAATTTCTCTAGACAACTTTTAGAAACCATCTTTTTTCCACGAATTTTCCTTAACCCAATCAATAAAAACCTTGCGTTAATTGAAAGTTATGCTTCTATCTTACAATTATCATCATGGAAAAGAATTCAAAAACTTAGGAAGCTTGGTATTCATGCACAATCAAAATTACGTCACGCTCTATTAATAGCTAGAATGATTTCACTTCCAAAAGAAAAATTATGAAGGATAACCTAACCTCCATCATCACCGTCAACTTCAATGGTGGTGAATTACTCACAGAGTGTGTGCGCGCTGTTCTTAGCTCTACGGTCAACCTTGAAATCATTGTTTCAGATAATGGAAGTAGTGATGGTAGCCTTACTTACTTAGAAAAAACAATTAAAGACCCTCGTTTAAAAATCATTCGCAACAAACAAAACTTGGGTTTTGCCGCTGCTAATAATATCGCCCTACCCCATGCTCAA
>JAUZRG010000120.1 GCA_030950585.1 Mariprofundaceae bacterium
ACCACACAAGGAGACCAGCATGCAGTTGGCAATGATTGGATTAGGTCGCATGGGCGGCAATATGGTAAAGCGTTTGGCTGAGGAACATGATATTGTTGCTTATGATGTGGATGCAGCACCAGCAGAAGCGTTGGCAGCAGAGTTTCCAAGCGTTGTTGCGGCGAGTAGCTTAAAAGATGTGATTTCAAAGCTTGCAGCCCCGCGTGTGCTTTGGGTGATGGTTCCACATCAGTTTGTGGATTCTAGCATTGAAAATTTATTGGAAGCTGGCCTTGAAGCGGGTGATTTGATCATTGATGGCGGCAATTCCAACTACAAAGAAGGCCAACGTCGGGCGGCTGAATTGGCTGAAAAAGACATCTTATTTGCGGATTGCGGTACATCTGGTGGCGTTTGGGGCTTGAAAAACGGTTATTCCTTGATGATTGGTGGTGAAAAACAAGCCATTGATTTGATTGCACCTGCGTTGACCACCTTGGCTTCTGATGATGGCAAAGGTTGGGGACATATGGGCCCTGTGGGCTCAGGACATTTTGTCAAAATGGTTCATAACGGTATCGAGTACGGCATGATGCAAGCCTTTGCTGAAGGCTTTGAATTGATGGAAGCTAAAGAAGAATTTGGCTTGGATATGCACCAAATTTCACGGGTTTGGCAGCATGGTTCAGTGGTCAGTTCATGGTTGCTCGACTTAACCGCTGATGCGCTAGAACAAAATCCAGAGCTTTCGACTTTATCTGATTGGATGGATGATTCAGGTGAAGGACGTTGGACAGTGAATGAATCTATTGATCTGGGTATTCCAACCCCTGTGTTGACCTTGGCGTTGCAAATGCGCTTTCGCAGTCGTCAAAAAGATGCGTTTGCAGGTAGAATAGTGAATGCCCAACGTGCGGGTTTTGGCGGTCATGCCATTAAATCAGCGGATGATGCGTAATGGCTGCCAGTGATAAATTTGCTTCTTTGATTGGAAGCATTAGGCCAGAAGCCACCAATATTGTGATCTTTGGTGCCTCTGGTGATTTAACCAAACGAAAATTATTACCTGCTTTGGCTCACATGCATCGCTGGAATTTATTGGGGCCAAACTCGCGTATCATTGGTGCTGTGCGCGAGCATTGGACCAAATCGCATTGGCAAAACTATGTGCACGATCAGTTATTGCGCTATTTTCCTGATGCGGTGCTCAATCCTTCATCATGGCGACGTATTTCTGATAAATTGGATTTGGTGAATGGTGATTTAGCTGATCCTGAGATGTATCAACAATTGGTAAAAAGTTTGCATGCGCATGAAGGTAAGAAAAATACGTTGTTTTATTTGGCGATTCCACCCTCTTGGTATGCTTGTGTTTGTCAGAACCTACATGATGCAGGCTTGGCCGATGAATCAGAAGGTTTTCGCCGCATTGTGGTCGAAAAGCCCTTTGGGATGGATTACGAAAGTGCGAAAGGTTTAAATACACAGCTCCAAACCTATTTTCAAGAATCTCAAATTTACCGCATTGATCACTATCTAGGTAAAGAAGCGGTACAAAACCTCATGATCTTTCGTTTTGCCAATGCCGTTTTAGAGCCATTGTGGAATCGCAACTACATTGATCATGTGCAAATTTCAGTATCCGAATCACTGGGTATTGGTTATCGCGCTGGTTATTATGAAAGTTCAGGTGCTTTTCGTGATATGATTCAAAGTCATTTGATGCAGGTCATGACTTTGGTGGCGATGGAGCCACCTGTGTCGTTAGATGCGGATGATGTGCGCGATGAGAAAATGAAAGTATTGCGTTCGATGCGTGAAATTAAGCCTGAAGATGTCGGAAGCATTGCTGTACGTGCCCAATATGGGGCGGGTGAGATGGATGGTGAATCTGTTCCTGCCTATCGTGATGAAGAAAATGTTGCAGATGACTCTTGCACTGAAACCTTTGCGGCTGTGAAGTTTCATGTGGATAACTGGCGTTGGCAGGGTGTGCCGTTTGTGTTGCGCACAGGTAAACGCTTGCCTCAACGTGTGTCAGAGATTTGCATTCGTTTTAAAGAGCCACCGCAAAAGTTGTTTCAATGTGATGAAGATACGGTTCGTCATAATGAATTGGTTTTTCGCTTGCAACCCGATGAAGGTATGCATTTAAGCATGACGAGCAAGCAACCTGGTTTATCCACCGCCTTGCGTGGTGTGCAGCTGAATGCACCTTATGGCATGATGGGTTCAGGCATGCCTGAGGCTTATGAAACCTTATTACATGATGTGATGTTGGGTGAAGCTGGTCTGTTTTCAAGAGCCGATGAAGTGGAAGAGAGTTGGAAGATTGTTGCACCTATTCTTGATGTTTGGGTAAAGGAAAAAGATATTTCATCGTACCCAGCAGGCTCCTTTTCTATTCCTGAAGTGGATAAATTGTTGGACGATTGTGAAGGCGATTGGCGTGATCTAGGTGTGCATTATGAAGAATAAGATGCATGTCGTGTCCTGTTTTAATGCTGAATCGGTTGCAACATCGGTTGCAGATGAAGTGGTGAAGGCCGCAGCAGTTGCGATTGCCAAAAGAGGCGTATTTCATTTGGCTTTGGCGGGCGGAACCACGCCAAAAGTTTGTTATCAGCACTTACAAAAATCTGCCATAGATTGGCAGCATGTGCATGTGTGGTTTGGTGATGAACGTTGTCTTTCTGTTGGTGATTCTGAGCGAAATGATGTGATGGCAGATGAGGCTTTATTGCAGCATATTGATATTCCAGCTGAACAAATTCATCGCATGAAATCTGAACTTGGGCCTGAAGAATCCGCGCTTATTTATGAGCGAGAGTTGGAAGTAATCCCTTGTTTAGACTTGGTTTTATTGGGTATGGGTGAAGATGGCCATACGGCAAGTTTGTTTCCTAATAATGCTGCTTTATGTGATGAGCGTTTGGTGGTTCCTGTGTTTGATGCACCCAAGCCACCTTCGCAACGGGTGTCGTTGGGCTATCGCGCCATCAAAGCTGCGCATCAGCGCATCATGATGGTAACAGGTGAAGCAAAACGGGATGCTTTTACGCGGGTTTGTGGTGGTGAAGACTTACCGATACTGATTGAAAACAGTCAGTGGTTTTCCTCGCTTTAAGTGTTAAAATTTGCCCTCAAAGGCAGCTGGTACTTAAATATTTCCAGCTGTTTTTGAGGTTAGTAAGAATCAAACACTTGATTGCACATTCTTTTCTAACTACAGTGCGCCGCCCTTTTTATAAAAACAAAATGTAATAGGAAGATGATTATGGCTAAGCGTTGTGAGATTTGCAGTAAAGGACCTATGAGTGGCAACAATGTCAGTCATGCACACAATACGACTCGTCGTCGTTTTTTGCCTAACTTAAACCGTGTTCGCGCTGTTATCGGTGGTCGTATTCAACGTATCCGTGTTTGTGCAGCTTGCTTGCGTTCCAATAAGGTTCAAAAACCAGCTACTTGATTCTGTTCGCAGAATCATAATTTAACAGCGACAACTTTTTTACCACCCGATAAAAATGTTAAGGTATCCTTAATTGGCATACCAAGACTTCGGGTGGTTTTTGTGTCTGGACATAAAACAATCACGGTCCAGCCCTCGAAGTGTTCACGGCATGCACGACCCAACCCTGCATAAAGCGCACTTGTGTCGGCAGGAATACGGTGATTGTAGGGTGGATTGCAAATAATCAATCCATTTTTTGCATCCTTCTTGGGATGCATCTCCAACATATTCATGCGTTGCCACTGAATGATGTCAGTCACACCAGCACGTTTGGCATTGTTTTTTGAAATTGCCAAGGCTTGTGGTGCCACATCAGAAGCTTCAATGGATACCTCAACATCGGCTTGAAACATCTTTTCAACCGTCGTCTTTATTTTTAACCAACGTTTTTCTTTGAAACTAGTCCAATGAATGAATGGAAACTCATGCTGTAAACCTGCACCCATTTTTTGGGCGATTTGTGCGGCTTCGATGGCAATGGTACCTGAACCACAACCAGGTACGATTAAGCTTTGAGTAGGTTTCCAGTCTCCCCAATGAATCAATGCAGCAGCAATACTTTCACGCAAGGGTGCTTTGACAGCTTGCAGGCGATAACCACGTTGATCTAAGCGTCGACCTGAGCAATCCAAGCTAATTTGACACACGTCATGTTCAATACGAACATAAATGGTTTGTTGGGCATCGAGGGAGGTTAAGGGTCGATCCAATGCATCACAGACCACCTGCTCAACACGGCCAGTATGTTGTAGTGTGGATTTATCTGTGCTTGCACAGACATTCACAGTCGCATCTTTTGCGAGATATTGATGCCAGTGAATACGCCCAAGTTTGTTGAATAACTCAGGAAAAGAGAAGGCCTTAAAGGTTTTTAAACGCAATAATACGCGGGTAATGGTGCGAGCGCGTAAATGAATGCGAAACATGGTTTCCGTGCTGCCTTGAAAAGCAACACCACCGTATTCTACCTTTGTTTCATGGGCTGATAAACGTTGTAATTCTTCTTCGGCTATTTTTTCTAAGCCAGGGGGGACAATTGCGAAATAATCATACATTAGCGAAGCCTAACCATGTTTATAATGTTAAGGAAATCAGTTTTATGTTCCGCCTTGATGTTGCAATTGCTAGCGTGGCCACGTTTTACACGATTGAGGAGAGGAATGCCATGACACTGAATCTAAAACCTTTGATGATTTCTGGAAAAGAAGTCTTGCCTTTGATTGAAGGCGGCAAAGGTGTTGCTATTTCAACAGGTGAGAGTTCTGGAGCTTGGGCTGCGGCAGGTGGTGTTGGTACCTTTTCAGCCGTCAATGCAGATCCCATAGATGAACATGGAAATGTGGTTCGCCAAGTCTATCAAGGTCGGAATCGCAAAGAGCGTTTTAAAGAATTAGTCGATTTTGCCATTGCTGGTGGTATTAGCCAAGCCAAAATAGCGCATGATGTATCGGGTGGCCAAGGCCGTCTGCATATGAATGTTCTTTGGGAAATGGGCGGTGCCGAAGCCGTTCTCGAAGGTGTGATGGAAGGCGCTAAAGGCTTGATTCACGGTATCACTTGTGGTGCTGGTATGCCGTTTCGCTTAGCTGCATTAGCCGCCAAACACGGTGTGCATTATTACCCTATTATTTCATCAGCACGTGCCTTTCGTGCGTTGTGGAAGCGTTCTTATCATAAAACACCTGATTTATTGGGTGGTGTGGTCTATGAAGATCCGTGGTTAGCGGGTGGTCACAATGGTCTATCCAACACTGAGAACCCTGATAAACCTGAAAATCCTTACCCTCGCGTCGCACAGCTTCGTCGTGTGATGAATGATTTTGGCTTGCAGCATGTGCCGATTATTATGGCTGGTGGTGTGTGGTATTTGCGTGATTGGACCGATTGGATGGATAACCCTGATCTTGGTCTCATTAGTTTTCAATTTGGCACACGCCCAATGTTAACGCAAGAAAGCCCTATTTCTGATGCATGGAAAAAAGAATTGATGACCTTAAAAGAGGGTGATGTGTTTTTGAATCACTTTAGCCCGACAGGTTTTTACTCATCGGCTGTAAACAACTCTTTTATTAAGAACTTACGTGATCGCAGTGAACGTCAGGTGGCTTTTGTTGAGCATGCAACGGGTGATCATAGTGAAGCCTTTATTTATGGTGTGCGTGATCGCACTGTTTTTCTAACCCCGCACGACAAAGCACATGCCCAAGCTTGGATTGAAGCAGGGTTTTCTAAAGTGCGTTTAACGCCAGAATCAACCCTTATTTTTGTCACAGAGGAGGAAGCTGCTGACATTCGCCAAAATCAAATGGATTGCATGGGTTGTTTATCACAATGTTCTTTCAGTAATTGGGCAGCCAATGAGAAGGGAACCACAGGAAGGCGTGCAGATCCTCGTAGTTTTTGTATTCAGAAAAGTTTGCAAGAAATTGCACATGGTGCAAACCCTGCGACTCATTTGATGTTTGCGGGTCATGCTGCGTATAAATTTGGCCAAGATCCATTTTACGCCAATGGCTTTGTGCCGACGATGAAAGAATTAGTCGCACGCATTCAAACAGGCGATTAATCACGTTTTGTTCTGAGAGCCCGCATCATATGCTGAAGCTTTTGCATGCTTTCTTCTACTTCATGTAGATGGCGTTTGAGGGCTCTTTGTTGGCGTTTATGCGCATGCTGAAGTTGAGTGATGTTTCTTTCAGCTTCAGATGTTTCTTGTTCGATATGGTTGATGCGTTGCTGAAAATGCTCGATACCTTGTGCGTTGCGTTGTGCTTGCTGGGCTTCTTGGTGTGCTTTCTGTGCTTGTACTTGCGCATTTGTTGCCGCCAACTGGCCACGTTGAACCGAGGCGTGGTTTTGATCTGACAGGCTTTGCATGTGTTGCACATTGCGCTGCCAGTCTTGCTTGAGTGATCGAAATTCAACCTTGAGTTCATCGAAAGCATTCACCACATTTTGCACCCGAGAATCACGACGGTTGCGTTGAATCACGCTTAAATCATTATCACTTTGACTGCGTGTTTTTCCAATTTTGTCACGGTCTTGCTGTGAACGCTGTTTGAGGTCTGAAATTTTACCTCGATGCTGTGTGGACAGCTGCAAGTTCTGATTAAGCTCTGAACGCACGCTTGGGTTATAACTTTTTGAAAATGTTTCCCACGCTTCTTTTTGTTGCTGTTGAAATTGACGTTGTTGCGTTAACAGCTCTTGTTTCATGTTTTGCATGATCTGGGCTTGGTTGCTGACTTGGGCTTGAACTGTTTGTAAATTTTTAGAGCTGGCGCACGCCATGAGACCAAGGCTGCAAAGAATGAGGGTGAATAGTTTGATGGTCTTCATGATGTGGCTCCAGTTTTTTAAATCGGGGACAGTTTACTCATTGATTGCTTTCTTTGTGCTTCCTTCCTTGTTTTAAAGGGCGCAATACTTTGCCAGCCTTCTTTTCTAAATCATCAGTAAAGGACTCTGTTCCCAAAGGCTGCCCTGTTTTTGTATGCGTTTTGACTAAAGACAGCGTTAATTTATCCATTTTACAGTTAAGATAATCAGACCAATTTTCGACCCGATTCAGCATAGGCTCAACCTTAATCAAGTGATCATTCTGGCCCAATAAGTGCGCTTTTGCGCTACTCCACTTGTAGTCCCCAGCGTGTTGAACCATGTTTGCCACAACAGGGTTCATCTCAACATAACGAACAGTTGCCAATAGGTAAGCTTCATCCATAGGAAACGAGTGAAAGCGTTCTTGCCATAAATGACCACGGTAGCCCTCACGCTGATTGATAAACAATGTATAGTGTATAGAGACGATGCGTTTCACTTAAAGCCAATC
>JAUZRG010000121.1 GCA_030950585.1 Mariprofundaceae bacterium
ACTGAAGAACTTCATTCAACTCAATGCTAAATTTACTCTCTGGAGCAGAGTGAAAAAGGGATCTTTGGAAGATTACAGGTAAAAGTTGGCTATTCATGACTTAAATTATAACATACTTCTGTTAAATATCAGTATGTTATGCTTTTCGGCTAGGCTCTAGCGGGAACGGCTTCCTCATAGAGTTGTGCCTCTAACATCATATAAAAAGTACAAAATATTAAATGGAGCGTTTCGTGAGCATCGTTAATTCATTGGCTCTACTAATGCTATTCTTAATTTCAGAAAAGAATTCAATATGCATATTTTCCTGTATCACATTCGCTTTGATTAATTTGGCTTTTATTCGCGGGTGAATAGCGTTAATGATAAGTTGAATGTCCTTCTTTTTTAAGTTTTCGACAATTGATCCCATTGCCACAATAGCAGTCATATCCATCATAGATACATCATCCATATCAATCACTACAACTTTAATTTCTACTCTAATATTTGCTAAAGTCTTAAGAGCATTTTGAGCGGCTCCAAAAAACATGGGCCCATTTATATCGTATACAATAACTTCTTCAGAGAGGTCTGGATATTGATTAGAATCGCCTTGCTTTATTAAGTCAACACCAGTCAGTTCAATGGTACGTTTAATAAATAATACAGCAGCTAAAACCATGCCTGAGGCGACTGCAATTTCCATGTCCAACATCACAGTTAAACTAAAGCAAGTAAGTAAGACCATGACATCATGTCTAGGGGCTACTTTGATAACATGAATGAAATGTTTTGCTTCACTCATATTCCAAGCCACTATTATCAATAGTGCCGCCATTGAGGCCATAGGAATGTAGGATAAAAGAGAAGCTAATAAGACAATTGAAAGTAAAATAAATAGTGCATGAATAATGGAAGATAAAGGGAGTGATCCTCCTGCACGAACATTCATCGCTGTTCTGGCTATTGCCGCAGTTGCTGGGATACCACCAAAAAATGGCACAATAATATTGCCGATACCTTGTCCTATAAGCTCTCTGTTAGGATCTGTTTTTGTTCCATTCATACTGTCTGAAACCACGGCACACAAAAGCGATTCAATGGCTCCAAGAATGGCGATAGCAAATGCTGCTCCGAATAGGCTTGAGATTAAATCAAAGGATAATCCAATGGGTGTACCCTGAGCATTCGGTAATTGCCAAGGCCATGCAAATTGTGGTGCTATTGGAGGAATGCCATGGCCTAATATGCCATCAATACTATAGTGAAAGGCTGTGCCGATGGTTGCTACGGAAAAGGAGGGGATAAAATATTGGCCTGCATAAGCTAAAGCAGATCCGACAGCCAGTGCTACTAAGTGAGATGGAATACTACTGTTACATTTAGGCCATGCAATCAGCACAAACAATGTAATGGATGCAATCAATATTTCCTGCCACTGAAGTGAAGGTAATGCATAAATAATGGTTTCCAATTTTTGCCAATAATGCCCATTGAGATTTTCAATATCTAAGCCAAGAAAGTCTTTCACTTGAATGGTTGCAATGACCACAGCAATACCTGATGTAAATCCAACAGTGACAGGATAAGGAACCAGCTCAATCATTGATCCTAGTCGACCAATACCCATAAGGACTAAAATAATACCCGCCATTAATCCACTGAGGAGCAGTCCACCTAAACCAAATTCTTGCGTGATAGGAAGAAGAATGACAACAAATGCTGCGGTGGGGCCAGAGATATTTACTTTGCTGCTTCCAGCCAATGCTATGACAATACCTGCAATAATCGCGGTGTACAAACCATATTGAGGAGGTACTCCGCTGGCAATTGCCAGTGCCATTGATAATGGTAGTGCAACAACACCGACAGTAAGTCCTGATAAAATATTTATTTGAAGTTCTTTAGTCTCAATCACAGTAAAATGAATCCTTAATTAAATAAATTGATTGCACTATATCAATAATAATGCCATTCACGAGTTTTTTTAATGGGTGTTGATGATAATATTCATCTATTTTTTTCTATAAAAGGGGAGGTTTCTTATTTAGTATTTATTGGCCACCACTATAGGAAAGATGCAGAGGAGGCTCAATTTAAGACTAAAAAAAATAAAAAAAGCGACCTAAAGGACGCTTTTTTTTAAAGACTAAAATGAAAACTTAGACGTTATCATTTGTTTCTTTTGCTTCATCCACATGGTCATTGGCTTCGTTGATTCTTAGGTTACGACCATTGAGTTCTTTGCCATTAAGTGCTTCTATGGCTTTTAAGGCTTCTTCTTTGTTCATTTCTACAAAACCAAAACCACGGGCACGACCACTTTTCCGATCGCGTGGAATTTTTATGGAATGAACGGTGCCAATTTCACCAAAGATTTCACGTAATTCTGATTCTCTTGTTTTGAAAGGTAAGTTACCAATAAAAAGTGAAACGATTTCTTTGTTGCTCTCTTCAGCTTGGGAAGGATCATTGTTGGTCAGACATGCTTTTTTCTTGCAGCGCATCATCAAACCACAAACAGCAAAACCAATCCAAATACCGATGGCTATGGCAAAGGCCACACTCTGTTCAAATCCAAGTAATAAGGTGATACCAAAGGTAATAGCAGCAACACCTATTGCAACTACAGCTCCCGCTATTTTACATTTTTTATGCATATGTACTCTCCATCAAGGTTGCTAAGTAGCCAATACTGCCTGTGAAATGCTGTGTGTCCAAGATTGATTTAGGAAAAAGCATCGGATGCTTAACTACAGCTACTGCAAGAGCTACAGGAACTACAGCTACTGCAAGAGCTATCGCTATCAGAGCCAGGGGAATCAAAAAAGGATCCACTATCACTGCTATCACCACTACTATCATTATTTGTATCGGAACTACTGAGTACATCAATGTCGTCACACTCAGGTAGTTCAAAATCAGCTTCTGGGTCTAAGGTGCTGCTTTCTGCTGCATTAAATCCTTCGTTGCCCACATGCATGATCTCAGTGCCATTGTCATCGACAATGGTGCTATTTTGTACTTGTAAGCCATTGCTATGCATGAGTTCTGACCAAATCCATGCAGAGAAAAACATGTTGTTTGAACCATGATAACCTGCATAAAGGGGCGCGCCACCTACATGAGGATTCACATCCTTGTATTGATTTACTTTTTCTTTAGGGCGAATAATATTTAATTGGTTTTGTGTTTCGAGATGATCAATGCGCATGTATTTTTTGATGTTGAGTTCGAGTTTTCCTAAAAAACTTTCAAAGATTGTGGTGTAATGTTCGTTGAGTGCATCCACTATACTTTGTTTGTTAAAGCGTTGAAACAGACGTTTCTTAAAAGCCTCATCACTTTCACCCTCTTGTTTGGATAATACTTTGGGTGAAGCATTTAAAGTGATTTCAATGGGGCATGCACCCACGGCATGGCGACGAATAATATTGATTTCAATTAAATAATACATGGCATCGCACTCATGCTCTAAAACCAAGTAAATGTTTTCAAATAACTCAGATTCATAATGGTCTGTGTTGATGTTGAAATCTTTAAAAGCTTCTTTTAAATCGTCGGCCTTGCCTTCATCGTCAAAATAAAAATCATAATCATTTTTTGCGAGCCGAATGATGTTGTTAATCCCCATGTTTTTAAAGACACGGTTTAACTCTTGCAAAATAGAGATAGCGGTGAAGGTTTCACACTCTTCTTTGGGACTAGTGAGTCCACCGCTAATGGTGTGGAACAACTTGGCAAATAGTTTTGTGGGTTTCTTTCGTTGTAGCACGGCCTCTCTGGCAGGGTCTACGTTTATGTTACCACTAAAATACATAAGATCTCCTTAGTCACAACTGCCACATTGCGCCTCAAGGCTCATCCAACAAGGGATAGGCCAATAGGCTGCATTGAATGTGCCAAATGTGTTTACAATGTCTTTGATTGTATTCATATACTGTTGTTGATTTTCTTGGCTTGTACCACCGGGGCGGTGGTGAATAAATTTACCATAATGTTGATGGCAATGTTGAGCATATAACTTGGTGAATAAAATAAACTCATGCCATGCATCATCGACGACGATGGAGGGGGTTCGCTTTTGAGAACTTTTGGCGTTGACCTCTAAATATTTTAAAAGCTCCGTGAAAAGAGACATCACATCGTGATCGTTGAGCTCACATTGCTGCATGATCCTTTGTTGTAATAAGGGTGTTTGTGTTAAAATATTTGCCGCAAGTTGATTTAGCATAAGTGAAAAACTATAGGGCTGCTGATGACGATTGTCACTTTTATGATGACTGCCAAGCCTCGATGCTAGGGTGAAAGGCTTTGTTTAATGTTTTAGCATCTCAGCTAAGCTATGCTGATCGAACTTAAAGCGTATTTGGATGAAAGGCCCTTTCTTGGTGAAGCTTGAAGCTTGAAAGTCAGAGTCACTAAAGCCTGTGACATTATAGCCAACACCTATCCATGTGTTTTTCATCAAACGATAACCCACAGATAAGCCTGCACTGGATGCATATTGGCCTGTTTTCCAAGTATGCAGTAAGCCTGCTTGTGCAGATATATCCCACTTTTCGTTTATATCGTAAGTGGTATGAAGTGCAACAAGGTCAGTGAAGCCACTGTAGTGTTGTTGAGCGATGGTTTCCCGTGCCCATTTTTCACCATAATGCAAAGCAAACTGCCAGCGTGGTGTGGCCTGCCAATTCAAGCTTAAATTATTGACATAACGCCAGTTCACCGTTTTGTTTTGCAGTATTTGTTGTGATAAATAACGCACATCAAAACGGTTAAGTACCGTCAAACCATCATAATCAGGACGGTATGCCATCGCTAAGGCCATATTGGCTTGCGTCGAAGATGACCCTTGACGCTGTACGTCACGTAACCATTGCACATTCATCATGGTTGAAAGGTTTTGGGCAGGGTCACCCATGACCCCACCCACAATGTTCCATTTTTGTTGATTGGCAGCATGATGATACTCAACTTGGCTTGTGAATGCCCATGTTTCAGGCCGATAGTTCATGCCAAGTGAGACAGCACTAAAATCAGCACCACCAGAACTTAATGGGACGTTTAAATTGAGAGGACTAAGGCCTGGCTTTTTCAGGGTGTGATTACGGTCAAGGGCGAGAGTGAGACTCAATGCTTCATCAAGTAACCATTGTTGTTGCACACCAATATTGGCAAAGCTACGTATGCCAGCCTCACTAAGCTGTTGTTCGTAGTTTGTTGATAATTGCGCACCCGCCCAAGGTTGAGTACGCACACCCAGACGAGTGGCATTGCTTTGTTGTTGCTGGCTTTGCGCCCATTCGTGCGTTGCACTCAGAAGGGTGTTGGTGCTGATTTGATATTCTGAACCAATGGTTGTGCGTGTAGGAAAATCTGAACTCGGTGTTTGGGTGGTGTTTTGTTCACGATCCATGCGAACAGACCACTTATCGGTGAGCTGACTTGAAACGCCTGCGGTGATGAGTTGAGATGTGAAGGTGTTGCCAGCCCCATCTTGATCATGGCTATGACGAAGGCCAGCACGTAAGCTATGTTGGGCAATTTGTTGCACCCATTGAATATTGGCAGCATCACGACGCGCTTGAGTATTGAGCGTTTGTTGACGATAGACTTCGGTTAAGATTTTACTTTCTGTGCTCAGACGCAGTTCAGCATCAGCACCGACTTTACGCGTTGCATTTTCACTACCCGTGATTTGGCCTAAACCAAAGTTATCATCGACTTGACGAAAGTAGGTACGTGCACTTAATTGTTTACCTAAATAACGAGCCTCAGCTTTGTAGGCATTAGCTTTGGCAGCTTGTGTGTCTGTTTGTGCGGCCTCAGCTGTAAATTCGGTTTGCTCGTTCAGGGTTAAGGTTGCATCAATACCTTTAAGTTGATCATTCTTACCCAGCTTTGCTTGTTGCACATACGTACCACCAACTTCAAGCTTAGATAGGGCTTTGACACTTGCTCGTCCACCAAAGGTTGTGAATTGATTGCTGAGGGTGTCGGACTCATATTCGATGCGAATATAAATGGGGTTTAAGTTATTGTCTTTGCTGGCAATGGGTTGTTTGAAATAGATCGTTCCTGCATTGTAATCAATATTATAATCAAGGTGGCGCGTCAATTGACGCGCTTCCAAGATGACATTGCTTTTGAAACGGTCGCGGGTTTCGATGCTGATGCGTTCAGAATTAAGGGTGATGTTATGACGACTCAAATGGTACAAACCGCTTGTACCATCACCACGAATTTCATCTTTGGCCAGTGTTTTACTGGTTTGCGTGGCAAATGCACTATAACCGACACGTTCACCTCTGTATTCTGATTTTAAACCATTGAGGTGGCGAGAGTAGCGTGCCAATTCGGTTGTGGATAAACCTGTTTCAAAATCACCAAACAAGGCATAAAAAGCATCCTTCTCAATTTTCAAATACAATTTACGCTGACTTGATGCATCGTATTGTTGCTCAGACGCATCACCATAAAGGGTATAGAATTGATTGGGATCAATGCTTTGATGCAGGCTATTGTTTTTACGGCTTTTTGATGTGTCATAAGCCATCGTTAACAGGTAATTGCCGTTGACACGTCCTTTGGCATAAAAAGCCAATTTACCATCTTTATAAAAGCCAAGCTTGTCTTTTTTATTGTGAATGGGCTGGGCTGCACCATTGAGGGTGTTGTAACCAAGCGTGCCTTCACCAAAACCGACTAAAATCCAATCGCGATAAGCGGGCTTAATAAAAACTTCAATATCACGTTGCACATCGTTATAACCAAGAATGATATGGTGTACGCCACTTTTAGAGCTGGGAGCCAAGGTGATCCAGCCATCTGTATCCACAAGTACCCGTGTGTTTTTGCTAGGATTCGTGGCTAAAAGAAGCTTATTTTGGCTCACGAGGTTTAAATCACCACCGCGATACTCTAGTTCTGTTGAACCTGTGAGCACTGCACCTGTATGATCTTTTAATTGTAAGCGCAGACGGATAGGCGTGATGCCATCAGCACTGGTCTTGGGTGCTTCTAAAAGGCGAATGTCTGCAACTTCACCGGTGCGAATAAGCGTGATTTTTTCATCAACACGGTTGTTTCCAAAAGGGTCTTTCCCTTGTAGGTGCAACTCATGTTTTCCCACTTCGCCAAAGTTAATGCCAATGTAGGTATAGATGGTTTTTTTGGTTTTAGGATTCTTTTGCTTAAAGCCAATTTTATCCGAGGGTATTTCTTGACCATCTAAGTTTAATTGTGGTTTTAGACGAGAGTCAAGATGAATTTGTACGCTGCCAATCCTGTGAGGGAGGCTGCTATTGTGTTGAAGAGACACAAAATTTAATGTGTTTTTTGGCATCTTTGTTTGAATCGTGGCTTTTTTAGCTTCGTCATCCCACTGATTTTGAGCATGACCAGTGGCTTGGCTATGGCTGTTGCCAATCTCTGTTTGTCTTGTTTGTGAGGTTTTTCCACTGGTGATGCGAATGACAACACGACGATTTTTAGCGCGACCGTCAGCGGACTCATTGCTTGCAATGGGTTCACGTTCACCTTTGCCCACGATCAGGATTTGTGATGTTGTAAGCTTTAAGGCTGTTTTTAAATAGTCAGCCACAAACTGCGCGCGCGCGCTAGAAAGAGCTTGGTTATCTCCAAAGCTGTGCTGACTGTGTTGGGATAACTTCCTGTTATCGGTATGGCCTTCAACGGTGATACGTTGAATATCTTTGCTTTTTAAGGTTTGGGCAAAGTTTTTGAGCGGTGTGAATGATTCTGCTGCAAGCCCATTTTTTGCACTGATAAAATGCAGTTGCAAGCTATGGCTTTGCTCATTACTTTGTTGATCAAGGGTGTCTTGTAGCTTGATGGTTGCCACATCTGTTTGGCCTTGTGGTGAGCCAGCTGAAACAAAACCTGCAAAAGCTTTGGCTGTTTTATGGCCAGCCTTGCCCCCACCTTGCATGGCAAAGCGAATTTTATGTTGAGATTGCGTTGGATCAAGCTGCCAATTTAACAGTTGCTTCTTTTGTTCTGTCTCAATGCTTTGGCCATTGAGAAGAGGGCTGTTGGCTATCAGTGTCCAGCCATCGGGTAGTTCATAGTGTGCTGTTAACGCGCTCAATGGTACTTTTTGATTGTGCTCGACTTTCAGGGTGACCCATTGTTGTTGACCTTCTTGCTTGATGCCTTGGGATATTGTCACAGGCATGCGACCCAAAACACGTTGAAGCACACGAAAGTTACTGCGCCATAAAACCCCACCTTTTAAATCAACGAATTGAGAAAACGCATTGCCTGCAAAGCGGTTGTTTTTTAAGCCAATGATTTGGTAACGGTTGGATAAGGAGTCGGTATCAAGTTGTACCACATGACGACCCACCTTGAGGCCATTGAAGTGATAAAAGCCATCTTCATCGGTGACGGTGAAAGTGCCGTCTTCAAGGTAAATGCGCACACCAGA
>JAUZRG010000122.1 GCA_030950585.1 Mariprofundaceae bacterium
TCAACGAAAAACGACGATAGTTCTTGGATTTTAACTCATTGCGTAATGGGGATAAAACTTGCAGCATATCGAACATGGGTTCCGAGCCTTTCTTTAGGTTTTTTTGTCTAAACTGAACACTAAAGGGCGCGCTTGGAACCCGCTACTTTTTGGCGAAGGTATTGCTCTTAGAATCCCTTAAAAATTCAAGCATCAGTTCGAAAAGCATGGTTCAAATAACCTCAGTGGAATGATTCTAGCCCAGTGCCCCTATTGGCAAGGTGGCTATTTTACCGATGGGTATGGCACAAGTTTCCTCTGTGGTTTTTATGACGCCTGAATCTGAAGGTCATGAACTCATCGTGTTAACACCTGAGGGACAAGAAGGACTTTGCTATGATGATCAAGTGGCCAAAGTGAAGGAAAAGTTAGTGGATAAACAGCTTCAAAAAGGAGAGATGTTTTCTTACTTCCAATTTGGTGCTTCAGATTATGTGATGGTTTTTGAACGTGAAGCCAACATCAATTATACCGCTGAAGTTAATATGCTGTCTCAAATATCAATCAACTTAAGCGATCATTATTGTAATATATTACTGTCATACAAAAATGCAATACGCAGCAACCTACTATGTATTACAAGTTAGTCATAATAGATATGACCATGTTCTTGACAACAAGTATTACTTTTCGTATTACTTGATCTTTAGGAGAAACATTATGGCCATGCTAACCGTAAGATTAGATGAAGCGACAGAGCAAAAACTACATGCAATTATGCAAGCACAAGATCGTTCACGCAGTGCGATTATCAAGCAATTAATTCATCAATACCAAGCAAACGATCAAGCCGAGGCAACAACCATTGCGAAGCCTGAAACATCCCCTACAAGGCAACGCCATTTGCTCAGCAGCCCAAATGATTTAAGCCAACAAAATCGCCAGCATGCTTTTGGGCAAAGCCTGATGATACAAGATGCCTTGATTGATGCCGCAAGCATCATTGCTTTTTATCATCAAAACAACCCACGCCATGCCGCTGTTTATCGTTATGTTGAAGCCTTCCAAGGTAAGCTGATCACATCATTGTGTTGTATTGCCGAAGTCATGTGGGTTTTAAAAGAAGATTCACGCGTGCAATTAGAGTTGTTTGCAGATTTAAACAACGAACTCTTTCATTGCCCTTCCCTGCAAAGCCAAGACTACCAAAACATGCAACAACTCTTTATCAAACAACAATACCAACAAAGCTTTACAGACCTGAGTTTAATTGCATTATCCCAACAGTTGAATATTGGCAAAATACTCTGTTCCAGCCAAGATTTCTCACGTTACCAACAAATGAATACACAGCTATACTGTATTACAGTATTGTAATACATAATATCATACACGAATGTATTGCATGTCGTGTCGTTCATGTAATACATTAAACAAGTACGAGGAGCCAATACCATGTACAACACAGCCTAATCCTTTTTAATCATTGATCTTGAAGCCTCCTGCTGTGATCAAAAGTCCATTGCGTAATGGTTCACGGAAAAAATAAAACATCCAGAAAAAAACATTGCTTTAATCGACTAAACTATTTTAAATTCCCAAGCAATGAGCATTGCTTATAGAAAACCGAGTATAGAAGAACAAGAGCTATGGAAAAGCACAGCCTTACTTTTAAAGGGTAGTGAGCGTCGCTGTTTCATGGGACGCATAGTTAAGCTCCTAGGCTGGGGTGGGCAAGTCTTTGCAGAGAAAACGCTTGGGTGGAACGGCTGCACAATTCGCAAAGGTCAGCAAGAGCATAGTAGAGGTAAATCTTTTGAAGATCTTTTTACCCTACGTGGTCGACGGCGAATTGAAGAGAAGTATAGTGGACCCCATAAAAGAGACAGAGGTTAAGACAAAGTTTATGGTATAATTTCTCGGGTGAAAATGGAGAGATGCATGGCACGGAAACAGTACAGCAAGAATGAGAAGGCTCGCATTGCGATAGAGGCAATTAAAGGGCAAAAAACAGTGGCTGAATTATCATCAGAATATGGTGTTCACAGCACCCAAATTAACAAGTGGAAGAAGCAGTTGATTGATAGTGCCG
>JAUZRG010000123.1 GCA_030950585.1 Mariprofundaceae bacterium
GTCATTTATCAAGAAGGCCGCTCACGCGCTTACATCAATGGCATCAATGCCTCAGCAAGCCAACTGCGCCAAATTGGTGAATATGTGCTTGATTTTCATGGCCAGCACCAACATCAACAACTCTCACAAGCCAGTTTTCAGGCCAGCATTTTAGATACCATGCTCAATCCAAAAGAACTCAAGCAATGCCTATTGGACTGGCAAGCATGGCAACATGCACAAAAAACATTAAAACAGCTGCAAGAAGCGATTCTACAAAACAGACAACAAGAACATTGGTTGCGCTCTGAATTAGAAAACTTACAAACCTTAGGCCTGCACCTTGGCATCATGGATGAACTTGATGCCCGCATTCAACTTGGTCGTCACTTTTCTCTTATTCAAGAAGAAGTCAGCACCAGTTTGGAAACTTTAGAGGAAGACCCCAGCAACATCCGCTCACAACTTGCACAGGTGCAACGCGCATTACAGCAAGCCCATCATTATCGGCCTTCACTGCAACCCGCTCTCGATCTACTAAACCAAATGGAACTGCTCCTCAATGAGTTATGCCCCGAACTACACCCCATCATAGAAGAGCCCTTTGATGCTCAAGCTTTAGAAGAAGATGAGAGCTTACGTAGTCAAATTCAATTGGCATGCCAACGTCATCATAAAAAGCCCGATGAGCTTCTTGAACTGATCGAGCATATGGAACAACAAATATCGAGCTTAGATACCGCTGGGCTTGATGAAGAAGATGCTCAACAAGCCTTGCAACAAGCTGAAGCACAATATCAAAAAACAGCCACAAAACTCCATCAACAACGACAGAAAGAAGCCAAAGTGTTATGTGCTAAAATACGTCCTTGGTTAGATAAGCTTTCCCTAGAAGGCTTACAACTGCGTTTTGACATTGAACAAAAAGAACAGTGGCAAAAAAATGGCTGGGATCATGTTCAACTCATGATGGCAGCCAACAAAGGCGAACCTTTTAAAAAGCTATCAGAAACCGCCTCAGGTGGTGAACTTTCACGCCTTGCTTTGGCCTTAAAAGGTTGTGGTGCCCTCAAACAAATGACACCTGTGGCTATTTTTGATGAAGTCGATGTGGGTGTGGGTGGTGAAACAGCATGGCAAGTGGGTCATTTATTGCGTGATATGGCCAAGGATCGCCAAGTATTGGTGGTTTCTCACCTTGCACAAGTCGCGGCTTGCGCGCAACAACATATTTTTATTCATAAGAAAGCACACAACAATCGCACCATCAGTACCTTTAGTCCTTTAGATAAACAACAACGTAATCATGAAATTGCCCGCATGGCAGGTCTGGAAGACAATACCCTTGCACATCAATGGTTGAGCCGTGGTCAGCAAGGTTCTGATACCTTGGACTCAGTTTGAAACACCTTATTTGCATCCGCAAAGCCAACACGCAAGACATTCCAGCCATGCTGGCGTTACTGAATCGCTTCGCACCCGATGAACTCCTGCTACCGCGCTCTGAAGATGACTTATTGCAGCACTTACAAGAGTTTATCGTCGCCACACATGAGAATGACCTCTTAGGCATAAGTGCCCTGCATATCTACACCTCCAACTTAGCTGAAATTCGTTCACTTGCAGTTAACCCTGATTATCAAAAACTCGGTATTGGCAAACTCCTCATCGAAGCATGCGAGAAATTGGCCGTCGAACTCGGCATTGCCAGTCTTTTTGCTCTAACCTATGTATCCATATTTTTTGAAAAAGTAGGCTATCATGTCGTTAAGAAAGAAAGCCTACCTCATAAAATATGGACGGTGTGTATTCACTGTAAGAAATTTGCCCACTGTGATGAAATTGCTGTTCAAAAACGTTTATCTGATGCACCGATCAAGCCAATACAGTTGGCCATTGTTGAACGAGTCTCAGAAGCACCAGAGTTTGACAGCATGTGATCCATAGCATGAGCCACTGAAATTAAACATTTCGTTACTAGGAGGCTGTCTGATAATGAAGATCGTAGCGAGGGAAAGTGAGATTGAGTTGAATTTTCGCCCCATTTGAGGCGAATAGCAGGGACTATTTAACGATAATGGGGTGGAAATACGGCCAATATCCGCTTTTACGCAGTAGGTTTGTCATTCTCGGACAGCCTCCTAGGCTGTGTTGATATTTCACCTCAAGCATATGATTGAAGCTGTAAAACAGACAAAATACATATAGTTTTTAGCGTACTTATCAAAGCG
>JAUZRG010000124.1 GCA_030950585.1 Mariprofundaceae bacterium
TGAAAAATTTAACTTTCGATTACGGGAAAAGGAACTTTCATTTATCCGATGTTTATTTTTAAAATGTTCATCAGAAATTAAACGACGACTACTTGCCGCTGTATTTTTTTATGCATGATAACCAACCTATCAAAACCAAAAGAAAATATACAATTTTTGAGCAAAACAGACCTTAACTTCATGGCAGTTCTTTTTCAAAGTGGGAGGACAAGATCAAAAAAACCCTCCTTTGAAAAAGGAGGATTAGCATGGGTTTTCTAATCAAGTTTGTTTGATTCGGTGTAGAGACAAGGCATGCCTTGTCTCTACACTGTGACAGGTTCTCGCAATTACTTGGTTAATGCCATAAACACTTTGGGTAAGCGTTCGGGTAATTTATCCACATGATCAATGATGGTGTATTGCTGACCGAAGATATCAGCCACATATTCATCAGCCTTCGGGTCAAGGTTGATGCAATAGGTATAAATACCGTCTTGACCCAGCTCTTGCACGGCCTTATGTGCATCTTCAATCAATGTGCGCTCATCTTGGCAGTCCACATCCGCAGGCTCACCATCTGTGAGAATAAGCATCAATTTCTTGTCTGCTTTCTGCGCTTTCAAGTAATGGCCTGCATGACGCATGGCTGCACCCATACGGGTTGAAAAGGCGGCATTCATGGCTGCCAGACGGCTTTTCACTTCATCACTAAAGTTTTCATTGAAACCTTTGAAATGATAATAACGCACATCATGGCGGGTATTGGAATGGAAACCACCGATGGCAAAAGGGTCATCCAATTGGTCAATACACCAAGCCAACACCGTCACAGCTTCTTGCGACAATTCAAGAATGCTTTGGTTGCAACCTGCGGCTTGTTCACTCAAGGATTGCGATAAATCCAAGACCAAGGACACGGCAATATTTCGGCCATCGGTGCGATGACTCATATTAATGCGTGGGTCAGGCTGTGAACCACTGCGGAAATCAATCAATGAGCGCAATGCCACATCCAAGTCCAATTCACTGCCCTCTTCTTGAAAGCGGATCCGAACCTTGTCTTGGGGTTTGAGCATATCGAGAATACGCTTCATATTTTTGGCTAAAGCACTGTGTTTTTCAAGCAAACGGTCGATGTCAGCAGGGTTCCCCTTCGGGTGCAATGTTTCATACAAGCTGACCCAATCAGGGCGATAATGTTCGTTTTGATAATCCCACTCATGGTAATGACGTGGTGGCAATTTATGCTCATCTTCAGCTTGTTTTTTTTCTTCTAAATGATCAAAAGATTCTTCTTCATCACCTGATTCAATATAAATCCACAAATGGCGATTATCATCACGGTAGTCCACTTCTGTTTTATGAAAATAAACATTGGCATTCACATCGGATTGACGGCGTGTACGGGCAATAAACAACAAGGCAATACTAGCCATTGCCATACTACTGGCAACACCATCTTTTTTCATTTCGATGTGAAAACGCTTGGAAAACTCACGAATATCATCGTGCTCAACCTCATAGTCAGGGTCAAGAATAGCCCGTGACACAATGGCCAGCTTCAAACGAATCAGTGAACTGTGTTCTAAATTCAAATCTTCTTGATCAGGAATAGGATGCAAGGCAAGGAAGAGCTTTTTTAAACCAGGGTATTTTTGTATGGCCAAGTACTCCACACGCGAATCTTCAAAAACCTCAACAGCCAGTCGTTGAAAGGGACTCCAGTTGTCCACCACCATTTTCTGGCTCCAACGGCGATGCGCTGCCATATGTGCCAAAGTTGCACGGTAACGGTCAATGCCACGAATGCCATTTTTATCATCATAAACATCAGGGATGCGAATACCCAAAGAATCATAATAAGGCGTGGGTTTACGCAGCTCATCAAACACCAACGAATACGGAATCAAATAATCATGATCCGTCCACAAACTGCGCATGTATTTATCAAGTTTATTCTCATGATCAATAAACAACGTACCATGCCGTTCACGTTGTAGAACAGCATTGGAATCAGCAGTTTGCAAACTAAAGTAATCTTTTTGACGTTCTG
This sequence comes from Mariprofundaceae bacterium, assembly GCA_030950585.1. Taxonomy (GTDB): domain Bacteria; phylum Pseudomonadota; class Zetaproteobacteria; order Mariprofundales; family Mariprofundaceae; genus JAUZRG01. The sequence goes on from JAUZRG010000124.1 coordinate 2,036, forward strand.
GATGATTGGCATAATATTTCACACCATAATTAATCCAGTTTCTAAAACCTTCTAAAGTCACCAAGCTTAAAACACGGGGTCCTTGCTCCAATAGCACAGGTAAACTCGGGCTAGGATGTGTATTATGATGGCCATGCACAGAGCCAGTAGTGCGCACCGCAAATTCTTTCAACAAATCAAAATAAGCATCTAATAAGCCAGATGTTTTTAATTGACGTGCAACGGCTGCAATAGACTGCAAAAAAGGAATAATAGATGGCACATTGGTATTGCGTGCCACATGCCATGTAAAGTCTTTGATTTTTACCAACAAAGCTTCATCGCCAACTTGTGCCACAATACTAGGCAGTTCTTCAACATAGATGAGAATAGGCTCAACCCCACGCCCCATCTTGCCAAGGAAACAGGCACACTCAAGGTAAGTCTCCACACCTTCAGGACTCAACTTATCTAATGCTTCTTGCATACAATCAGCAAAGACGGCTTTTACCTGAGGGAAACGGGTATTCAGCTTTTCCCAATAAACCTGTATCTCTGTGGGTATCATAACAGTTTCAACCATGCTCTCAAACCTCTTCGCAAACGCTTGTTTTGTGTTTAGCTTTATCTTATCGACATCATGCTGGCAGGGCATGCCCTGCCTTAAACTTTTTTCAAAGCCTATGCATTAAGAAAATGTGACAGAAATAGCATTGTCCAAGGTATCACGAATATCCACATCATCCGTAATTGGGCGAACCAATGACATGCGGCACGCTGCTTTTGGAGCCACGCCACCTTTGATTAAGGTTGCTGCATACACAAGCAAGCGCGTCGAAATACCTTCGTCTAAGCCATGACCTTTGAGGTTACGTGCAGCTTCTGCAATTTGAACTAGTTTTGCAGCAGTCTCTAAGTCAATGTTGGTTTCCTTGGCCAAAATGCTTGATTCAGTCGTTGCATTTGGATAATCAAAATCAAGACCCGTAAAGCGTTGCTTGGTGGATTGTTTTAAATCTTTCATCAATGATTGATAACCAGGGTTATAAGAAATCACCAATTGAAAATCAGGGTGTGCTTCGATCAACTCACCTTTTTTGTCCAAAGGTAAAGTACGGCGGTGATCTGTTAACGGATGAATCACAACGGTGGTATCTTGACGTGCTTCAACAACCTCGTCCAAGTAACAAATTGCACCAATACGCGCTGCTGTGGTTAATGGGCCATCTAACCAACGTGTACCATTGGCATCTAGCAAATAACGTCCAACCAAATCAGAGGCTGTCATATCTTCATTACAGGCTACTGTAATCAATGGACGACCTAACTTCCAAGCCATGTATTCGATAAAACGTGATTTACCACAACCCGTAGGGCCTTTCACCATGACAGGTAAACGTGCCGCATAAGCTGCTTCGTACAATTCAACTTCATCAGCCTGCGCTTGATAAAATGGTTCAGTCGAAATTTCGTATTGTTTTGCGTCAATCATCTTGGACTCCTGATCAAATTCGCGGCCAGACTAACAAAAAAACAAACAAAAAAACACCTGATAAAAAGAAGGGAAAAACAAAGCTTAAATCGCAGCGGCCTGTTTGATCTCTCTCATTTTCTTCCAACGACTCAAGCCTGATGCTGTCAGAATACACCCGACGGCAAAAAGCGCGCCTGCCAAAGCGGTTTATGGTGCAAAATGTTTGAGCGCAAGCGCCACCCCAAGACCAGCATTTTGCATGCCAATTTCAATGGCCAAGGTGATTTGATAATGCCGCTCAAAACCGCAGAACCCCGCAATGAACCAACCCGCCAAGTAACCGCCAGCATTGAGCGCAATCACCAAGACAAAAACAATCCACGGTGTTTGGGCAATGCGTTCTTGATTGGCTGCAACCGCATAACTGCAAATGATAATAATGGCCAAAGCAGCCAAGTCAGGGGCAATGCGTTCGTAATAACTTCGATATTGAGGCAAGAAGTGATGCACCAACATGCCCAAAAGCAATGGCAACACCACCGTCCACAAAATGGTTTGCATCATCGGCCAAAAAGGAATGTCCATCAACACCCCACCCAAAGTATCCACCAATAAAGGGGTCAGCAAAGGGAAAGCGTGTTGGCAACCATCGTTATGGCGATAGAGAAGGCCACGGCCCCACCCAAAAGATAACAGATCACATTGCTAGCCATCGCACCCAGTGCGCAAGCCACAATAATAAAACCAAGCGCAATTGAAGAATCCACACCCATCGCCACACAAAGCATGGCCGCAGCAAAACCAAGGGCTGGCATCACGCTAAATTGCACGCTGACCCCAATCGCAATGGTCATAGGCTTTGATAAGGCTTCCTTGGCCTCTTCTGGCTTCATCACCAAACCAAGCGCAAACATCGTTGCCGCAAAAAACCAAAGGAAATAATGCTTAAAAATAAGAAAGACAGGTGGAAAAAATAGGCTGCACATGCAGACACTAACTTTAAAATAGCGAGATTACGGGAAAGAAATTACCAAGACATGCGCGCATCTTTCCTAGAACAAGGGGGAATGCAAAAGCGTCATAGAGCAGTGGAAGACGTTGCCATCTTTGCTTTTCAAGCTACCACGATACTTTTACCTAGTTTGATTCTTGAAAATAAAAGTACCTCTCACTATTTTCAGCTTCAAGTCCCCTCTCCTTTCTCCAACAACAAAAAACCTTGACCCTTGACCATACTTTATCGTTTATGGTTGCGCCATGAAGATTGGTGAATTATCAAAACGAGTGAATGTAAGCATTGATACCATTCGCTATTATGAGCAACGGGAAGTGTTGCCATTACCCCATCGCACGCGATCAGGATACCGTGATTATTCTGAACGTGATGTTAAACATGTCCACTTTGTGATCCATGCGAAAGCCCTCGGCTTCACACTTGAAGAAATCAGAACATTGATTTTTTTAAAGTCGAGGAAAGTAGACTGTGCGCAAGTCAGAATTCTTGCTCAAGCTAAAGCAAGTGACATTTCCTCTCGCATAAAAGACCTCACCCGAATCCAGAAAGAACTCATAGAGTTTGCAGAAAAATGCAAACAAGAAGGTAACGACCAAACATGCCCTCTCTTGAGATCTCTGGAAAATCATGAGGTATAACATTTTTTCAAAAGGAGCTGTAATTGAAATCATCCATCTTATTCAAAGCAGGCATTGCAGGACTCGTAACTTCTGTACTTTGCTGTTTTACACCTATTTTAGTCATCCTACTGGGCATGATCGGGCTAACGGCATGGGTCGCTTACCTCGATTATCTACTCATGCCAGCATTGCTATTCTTTTTGGCTCTGACGGCTTTTGCTTTAACGAGAAAAACCAATGATTAATCCGATTATCGCTCAATCTACGATTAGCTGCCCTGTATGTGGCCACAGTAAAAAAGAAACCATGCCTACCAATGCATGCCAATGGTTTTATGAGTGTGAATCATGCCATGCACCGCTCAAACCAAAAAAAGGAGACTGCTGTGTTTACTGCTCTTATGGTGATGTGCCTTGCCCACCCATTCAAGAAGATAAAGCTTGCTGTTCAAGCACCGAAGAAAATCATCAAGTTTAATTCTCACAAAGACCTTCGATGTCCATGCATAAAAACAAAAAAGCCCGACAAAAATCGTCGGGCTAATGAATCATATTGAATGGATGATTGCTAAAAAACTCAACCTTCCCACTGCAAAATCACCGCAGCCAAAGGAGGTAAGGTCAAAACGATAGAGTTTTCATGCTCCATATGTCGTTCGGATTTTGCTTCTAGGCCGCCTTGGTTGCCCATATTTGAGCCACCATAAACGGCAGCATCGGTATTCATGATTTCTTTATAGAAACCAGCTTCAGGCACACCCAAGCGATAAGAATCATGCGGTACTGGAGTCATATTCAGCACCACCAAGACATGCGCGCCATTTTTTGCATGACGAATAAAGCTTAAGGTTGAATGGGCTGCATCGTTGCAATCGACCCATGAGAAGCCGTCTTGCTCAAAATCCAATTCATGCAAGGCTGGGTAAGTCTTATAAAGCTGATTGAGATCACGCACCAACAATTGAATGCCGCGATGTTTGGCATCATGAGTTTCATGCCAAGACAAGCCTGTGTTTTCATTCCATTCCAAGGTTTGGGCAAATTCACAGCCCATAAACAATAATTTATTACCGGGATGAACCGTTTTCCATGCATAAAGCAAACGCAAGTTGGCAAACTTTTGCCACACATCACCCGTTTGTTTGGTGATCATCGAGCCTTTACCATGCACCACTTCATCGTGAGAGAAAGGCAACATAAAATTTTCGGTATACGCATAAATTTGGGAAAAGGTCATTTGATTGTGATGATACTGGCGATAAATCGAATCTTGCTCAAAATACGACAAGGTGTCGTTCATCCAACCCATATTCCATTTGCGGGTAAAACCCAAACCACCCAAATAAATAGGCCGTGAAACCATTGGCCACGATGTGGACTCTTCTGCCATCGTCAACACACCGGGAAACTTCTCATGCACTAAGGTGTTCATTTGCTTCAAAAACTCAACAGCTTCAAGGTTTTCACGCCCACCGAACTTATTGGGAATCCACTGATCGGCTTCTCTGGAATAATCCAAATAAAGCATGGATGCCACCGCATCCACACGCAAACCATCAATGTGGTACTGCTCTATCCAAAACAAAGCGTTTGAAATCAAGAAGTTACGCACTTCATTGCGGCCAAAATTAAAAATCAAAGTGCCCCAATCACGGTGCTCACCCATGCGAGGGTCTTCATGCTCATAAAGGGCTGTACCATCAAAACGAGCCAAGCCATGAGAATCTTTAGGAAAATGAGCGGGAACCCAATCCAAAAACACACCCAAACCATGCATATGACAATAATTCACAAAATATTTAAAATCATCAGGTGAGCCAAAACGACTGGTCGGCGCATAATACCCCACCACTTGATAGCCCCATGAACCATCAAAAGGATGTTCCATGATCGGCAATAACTCAATGTGCGTATAATTCATCCACTGACAATATTCGACCAACTCATGCGCGATTTGGCGGTAATTCATATAAGTGCCGTCTTCTTGCCTGCGCCATGAACCCAAATGCACTTCATACGTCGAAATAGGGCTTGCCATCGCTTGTTTTTTCTCACGTTCACTTAACCATGTTTGATCCTTCCAATCAAACTGATATTCATCATGCACAATAGAAGCGGTATCAGGGCGATATTCCATTTGCTGGGCATAAGGATCAGCCTTTAAAAGCACATCACCCGCTTGCGTGCGAATTTCATATTTATAGGTTTCATCCGCACAAAGACTGGGTACAAATATTTCCCACATACCCATGCTACCACGCACACGCATTTGATGCTGACGACCATCCCAGTGGTTAAAATTACCCACCACACTCACACGACTTGCACTTGGTGCCCAAACCACAAAACTCACGCCTTGCACACCTTCATGCTCACGCACATGCGCACCGTGCAAACGATAGGTTTCAAAGTGATTACCTTCATTGATGAGGTGCAAATCATAATCGTTTAACAAGGTTGAAAAACGATACGTATCTTCTTCTTCCCAACACTCACCTTCATGGCTTTCAATTTGCAAGCGATAAGCGTCTTGCATCGCGCCATTCACCAGATGCGCTTCAAACAAACCATCTTCATGGCTCTTTTCCATCAAAATTTGTTGAGGTAACAAGGTGATTTCTTTTGCGCGTGGATGAAAGACACGAATCACCACCCCTTCTTCTTCATGTGGGTGCTGCCCCAAAAAGGCGAAGGGATCATGAGATTGTGCAGATAAAATGTGTTCAAGCATGGTTACCTCTTTATAACAGTCATCGTGATTCGATACATCAGGCATCGGCAATGCGCACCTTACACCAACAACCCACACCATCAAGTTGACCACGTTTTTTGCATCGGTAGTTTGCCCGCAGAGGAGTTTTTCATGATTCATAGTCACTCAAGCCCATCATTTTCAGACCAACGCCCCGGCACATCAGGCTTACGCAAGAAAGTGAAGCACTTCCAACAACAGCATTATTTAGAAAACTTTGTACAGTCCGTCCTCAATGTGGTCGGACCTGTCAAAAAAATGGTCTTAGGTGGCGATGGTCGCTACTTTAATGATACGGCCATTCAAATTATTTTACGCATGGCTGCGGCCAATGGCGTGCAAGAAGTCATCGTGGGTCAATCTGGTATTCTTTCTACCCCCGCCGCATCTTGTGTTATTCGCAAATACCAAGCAGATGGCGGCTTTATTCTATCCGCAAGCCACAATCCCGCTGGCCCAGATGAAGACTTTGGTATCAAATACAATATGGGTAACGGCGGCCCCGCACCTGAAAAAGTCACCGAGGCTATTTATGCTGCAACCACGAACTTAGAGCATTACACACTGCTCGAAGCCGACGATATTAATCTCAATAACCAAGGCACCGTGACACTGGGTGATATGCAAGTACAGATCATTGATGCCGTTGCAGACTACGCTGAGTTGATGCAATCCTTTTTTGATTTTAAAGCCATTGGCAGCTTGTTAAAATCTGATTTTCGCATGAAGTTTGATGCCATGCATGCCGTCACAGGCCCTTATGCCAAAGTGATTTTAGAAGACATCCTCGGTGCAGCCAAAGGCACAGTGATGAATGCCATTCCACTGTCTGACTTTGGTGGTGGTCACCCTGACCCCAACTTAACCTATGCCAAAGAACTCGTAGACATCATGTTTAATGAAAATGCACCTGACTTTGGTGCAGCCTCTGATGGTGATGGCGATCGCAACATGATTTTAGGCAATAATTTCTTTGTGAATCCCAGCGATTCCCTCGCCGTGATTGCCGCCAATGCCACATGCGCCCCTGCCTGTGCCGATGGTTTAAAAGGCATTGCCCGCTCCATGCCCACCAGTGCCGCTGTGGATCGTGTCGCAGAAAAACTTGGTGTGGAATGTTTTGAAACACCAACGGGCTGGAAGTTTTTTGGCAACCTCATGGATGCTGGCCGCGTCAGTCTTTGTGGTGAAGAATCCTTTGGCACTGGCTCCGATCATGTACGTGAAAAAGATGGTTTGTGGGCCGTGTTGTTTTGGCTCAACATCTTAGCTGTGCGCCAAACCTCCGTGCAAAACATCATGATGGATCATTGGAAAGAATACGGTCGCAACTATTATTCACGCCACGATTACGAAGCTGTGGATAGCCAAGCTGCCACAGACCTCATGACACACCTACGCGCTCAATTTACCAGCTTGGTGGGTCAAACCTTGGGTCGCTACACCGTCGCCGTGTGTGATGATTTTTCCTATACCGATCCCATCGACCAAAGTGTGAGCACTGGCCAAGGTTTGCGCATCCTATTTGATGACGGTAGCCGCATCGTCTTTCGTCTTTCAGGCACAGGCACCCAAGGCGCAACCATTCGGATTTATTTAGAAAGTTATGAAGCCGATGCTTCGCGTTGCAATCAAGATGCCCAAGATGCACTTTCCGACCTGATTGATATCGCCATGCAACTGTCGCAACTCAAAGAGCGCACAGGCCGCACCCAACCCACGGTCATCACCTGATGAAAGAGGCCAACAGCATCAAAGCCAGCCTGAACACCTCTTTTCGTGGTGAGACCCACAATGCATCCCTTGATATTGATTTAGATCGATTTATGCTAAGAAACGAGGATTTTTCCTTACTGCATGCACAATTGGCACAAAGCATTGGCCTTGATAGCTATTCACACCTCTACGACGTGATGTGCAGTGAAGCTATTTTTTTTAGCCATGCCGCAGGTATGGCCAAAGACTATCTTGAAGCTGAAAGCTTTGATTTTGATGCTTTTGCTGAGGCATGGAAAGAAGAGCAAGTGTTTCATGCTATTCAAGAAGTGGCCAAGCAATGCATGGCTATTGATGATTTGTCGCAACATCCAGAGCTACGCCAAGCCCTAAGCCAAGCGTTTCAAAAAGGAAGAGAGATGCCCCAACAAGTGATCAAGCACAATATCCAACGCTTTTAAAGCCAAAGAGCCAAGGCAATGCCTTGGCTCTTTGTTAATTTTCTAAAAACTTAACGCACTAAAGATTGAGAGCCAGTAAAGCCAATTTCGATCACATTGTATCCACTCAGGTTGTTTTTCAAGCCAATACCTGTAATCGACTGTTCATAACTGACGTTATCCACATAAACAGCATAAACCTCTACTTTATAATTTCCACCCGCAGTTAAAATAGCTGTAATATTATTAGGCAAAGTTGGAAGCGTTACTTGTGAAAGATTAGGTGAATAGCGTTGTAATTTAGGATCAAAAATCACTCGCCACAGTTTCACCTTTTGCATGCGAGCTTGTTTGTGCAGGCTCACGATATGTGCGGCCATCGCTTCATAATCAATTTTCATATCTTCATAACGACCTTTCTGATCCAGTTCAATGGCATAACCAAGCTTATTAAAATAATGGGTGGGTAAATGTACCGATTCACCCTTGGCATTGAGCATGGGACCCATGAAATCAACAGACAAACCATTGCGATGAGTTTTATGAGGGCGAAATTGCCCACCCTCCTCAAAACCCGTTTCAGTATACTTATATTTCTTCTTGGGATGTGTTTTTGGGCACTGGGCTCGAGTCATTCCACTGAGGTTATTTGAAGCATACTTTTCCAACTGATACTTGAATTTTTAAGTGATTCTAAGAGTCAGGATGTTTTCAAGAGACAAAGCCTCCTTAATAACTCCCATCGCGACTGCTGGAACTTTGCCTGTTGTCCAATGAACACGCGTAAAATGATGAATCATTTGATGTACATCCAAAGTTCGTTGCAACGCAGCTGTATTTTTTGCATAGGTATTCGTTCTCCTTCTAAAAGGACTGTTTCTACGACGTAAGGCAGCATTTTGTGCTTCAAGACGGTTAGCTTGGATGTCTGATAATTGAAGGTTTTGGAGAGTGTCAGGGTGTTCTCGTTTAGGTCATCTTGACACCTTTAGGTAGCGTTTTGGGTGTTCTTCCTCGCTTTCCATTGTGTAATGTCTCTGCACATAGTTCAT
>JAUZRG010000125.1 GCA_030950585.1 Mariprofundaceae bacterium
ATTTATCAAACCAATGTTGTTTACTTAACAGATACTCATGAAATTCAATATTATTTGAGCAGCCTTTCAACTTGCGCTAAATCAAGGTCAAACATCCCTGCAATTTGTGCTTGTGTCAGACCCGATTGAAAAGCTTTGTTGACCATCAAGGAAATTGCAGAATCACGCCCTTTTTGCATACCTTTTTGCATACCTTCTTCTTTTGCTGAGGCAATTTTATTGGCGACATCAGCCAAAGCCTGCATGCGCACACCGTAAATACTGCGCTCATCTTCATCAAACATACGATCCACAGAAGAAATCGCCTTGATGATTTGATCTTGTTGGAGTTGCTCTGGGATACGGTCACGTTTAATTTCATGAGCACGGGTTAAAAAGGTGCTCCAACGGTCTAAGGCGGTGACCACCTCATCATAACTTTTTTTGAATTTACGCAATTCCACATAATGTAATTCAAACACATCGTGCAATTGATCATCTTCGCCAGTGGCCACATTCATGATCCGATAACGGTTGTGAAATTCCTCACGGTTGGGAACCACGTTGAAATCTAAGATATTGATGCTAATGGTTTTTTTTAACTCACGAAACATCATGCCTTCGCTGAGTTGATCGGTGACTAACTTCGACCAATAGTACATCGCTCGTTTATCAAAATCCAAATCCTGCCCAATTTGCATTTCCACATTGAACCAACGCCCTTTGGCATCGCAGGCTTTAATATCCAAGATGGACATCTTATCGGCCAAATAGTCCGCGACATTATAAGGGTTGCGCAATTCCAATTCGACGACTTGATCGACCTTAGTCACAATGGCATTGATCAAAGAGATTAATAAATCTTTGTTTTCCTCACTACCAAAAAGTTTTTTGAAAGCAAAGTCCACACGCGGATTGATAATACACATAACAACTCCAAAAAAAGACAAACCACTTACTTGTCTAAAACAAATGCGAAACCTATACTGAACACATGAGAAAGCGCACAAAGAGAAACGGCGATGGTGGGTTGCAACAGCTCTTACAACCAAACAATATCAATGAAGCTTGGCAGTGGCTCAAGGCTCGGCGCAGCCAATACCCTGCTGACGATGGGGTTTGGCACTTACGTTTTCACCAAGACATCCTTTTGCCCAACATCATACAATCCATTCAAAACAATACATTTTCTTTCTCACCACCCCAGCGCATTCACAAAAAAGATGGCACTGCCATGGTAGTGTGGTCGGCCACCGATGTGTGGGTGCAAAAAATGTTAGCTCAGATTCTACAAACCCAACTACCCATGCACAAAGCCTGCACCCACATCAAAGGACATGGTGGTGCCAAGCAATCGGTGAACCGAATCAAGCAATGGATCAGTTCAGGTACCTATCCTTTTGTCTGTCGTACGGATATTCGTGGTTATGATGCTAATATCAACAAACACCAGCTGGTCGAACAGTTAGCGCAATACATCCACGACCCCATCATTTTGAATTTACTAGCTCAGTATATTTATTACACCGTTGAATACGGTGGAACCTTTCACACACCCAGCAAGGGAATATGCCGAGGCAGCCCTTTAAGCCCACTGATGGCTGGCTTTCAATTGTTTTGCATGGATGAACACTTCAGCCAACAAAAGCATTTGAGGTATCAACGCTACATGGATGACTTCCTTATTTTATGCAAAACACGCTGGCACTTGAAGAAAGCAGTCAAAGAACTGAATCAGTTCTTCAACCACTTTGGCTTTGAACAACACCCAGACAAAACCTTCATCGGTCGAACCAACAAAGGCTTTGACTGGTTAGGCTTTCAACTCAATCACACAGGCATTGTGGGTGTGTCTGTGCGTTTACTAGAAAACCACAAGCTCCAACTCCGCCAGCTTTACGAGCAAGCCCGTAAGCAGAAGATCTCACAACAACAGCACTTCCCGCTAGCCTATAAATCCCTTTACTTGTAACGTTTCCAAAAAGAGTCTTTCGCAGACTATTAAATTGATTGAGGTGTCCTATGAAGGAAAGCAGGTTTAGGAAAGACCTTTCGATTAAGGGCTTGCTAAAA
>JAUZRG010000126.1 GCA_030950585.1 Mariprofundaceae bacterium
TTTTAGCAAGCCCTTAATCGAAAGGTCTTTCCTAAACCTGCTTTCCTTCATAGGACACCTCAATCAATTTAATAGTCTGCGAAAGACTCTTTTTGGAAACGTTACAAGTAAAGGGATTTATAGGCTAGCGGGAAGTGCTGGCCAATTACCAATAGAGCTTCAGGGCAAGCACTTTGGCCGAACACTGATTGCTTAAATTCTTCATCAATACCACCATCAATATGTCACACAGCCATTATTACTCAAGCAGCTTCGTTGATATAGGGGTGGAAATTTTCAGCGGTTGTTTGAGTCAATTTATCACTGACCATGTTGAAGATTTTCATGATGAAAAAAGTGAACTACTTCAAGCTGGACTCGCTGTTTCTGAATATATTCATACTGATGATACCACAATGGTAAAAATGGTTACTGTACGCACATTGGCAATGAACTGTTTACTTGGTTCAGTAGCACAGAAAGTAAAAGCCGCATTAATTTTTTAATGCTGTCTAAACCAAGATTCTACGCAACGCTATAGGTTGAATGCTGGTGCGTTAACCTACATTGAAAATCAAAATACCCCACAATTTTTATTGCATCGCCTTGCAGGTATGCAGGCACATGTTGGCACAAAAGATGAGTGGGTAAAATGTGTGTGGTTGGACGCAACTTCTGAGAGACTCCCCCTCATATTTTAAAGCATGAGGGGATCGTTTTAGGTCATCACCCACTCATAAAAACATCAATATTGATTTAAGGTCAATGAAAAAAACTCGTGAATCATCCATTGGTAAGTAGTGCTATAAATACAAAAACCTCTCTTTTCATAAGAGAGATTTTTGTATCATTGAACTGTTTTGATTTTAAGCTTCGCTATAAATAGCACTGCCTTGATCACTAAATTCATCTGATTTTTCTTGCATACCTACATCCAATGCTGTGTCGTCTTCTAAGTTATGTTCTTTGGCATAATCACGGACTTCTTGTGAAATTTTCATAGAACAAAATTTAGGGCCGCACATGGAGCAAAAATGCGCTACTTTTGCAGATTCTTTAGGTAAGGTTTGATCGTGGTACTCAAGGGCGCGCAATGGATCTAGGCCAAGGTTAAATTGATCTTCCCAACGAAATTCAAAGCGTGCTTTTGATAGTGCATCATCACGGTATTGCACACCGGGATGACCTTTGGCCAAATCAGCTGCATGCGCTGCCAGTTTATAAGTGACCACACCAACCCGCACATCTTCTTTATCGGGTAAACCCAAATGTTCTTTTGGTGTCACATAACACAGCATAGCACAGCCATACCAACCAATTTGTGCCGCACCAATGGCTGAAGTGATATGATCATAACCTGGTGCAATATCTGTGGTTAAAGGGCCTAAGGTATAGAAAGGCGCTTCATGACATTGCTCAATTTCTTTATCCATATTTTCTTTGATCATATGCATGGGCACATGGCCAGGGCCTTCGATGATCACTTGCACATCGTGTTTCCATGCAACTTTGGTTAACTCACCTAAAGTTTTGAGTTCAGAAAGTTGGGCTTCGTCATTGGCATCGGCAATCGAACCCGGGCGTAAGCCATCGCCAAGAGAAAACGAAACATCATATGCTTTCATGATTTCACAAATATCTTCAAAGTGAGTATAAAGGAAGTTTTCTTTATGGTGCGATAAACACCACTTAGCCATGATAGCGCCACCGCGTGAGACAATACCTGCAAGGCGTTTGGCCGTCATCGGTACATAACGCAATAACACACCTGCATGAATGGTGAAATAATCCACACCTTGTTCAGCTTGTTCAATCAATGTGTCACGAAAAATTTCCCATGTGAGATCTTCAGCAACGCCGTTCACTTTTTCTAGGGCTTGATAAATAGGCACTGTGCCAATGGGTACAGGTGAATTGCGCACAATCCATTCACGGGTTTCATGAATATTTTTACCTGTGGATAAGTCCATGACGGTATCAGCACCCCAGCCAATCGACCAAGTCATCTTTTCAACTTCTTCTTCAATGCTGGAGCCAAGTGCAGAGTTACCAATATTTGAGTTTACTTTGACCAAGAAATTACGGCCAATGATCATCGGCTCAGCTTCAGGGTGATTGATATTCACAGGGATGATTGCCCTACCCCTTGCCACTTCATCACGCACAAATTCTGGTGTAATCACCTTTGGAGTGGATGCACCAAAACTTTGGCCTAGATGTTGAGGTGTGATCTCAGCCATTTTATGACGTTGTTGGTTTTCACGAATGGCGACATATTCCATTTCAGGGGTAATGATGCCTTGACGAGCATAATGCATTTGAGAAACATTTTTACCTTTTTTGGCTTTACGTGGCTTACGAATATGTTCAAAACGCAACTCATCGAGTTTGCTATCTTGCTGACGCTTTTGGCCATATTCAGAACTTAAACCTGTTAATACGTCACTATCATCACGTTTCTCAATCCAAGATTGGCGTATAGATGGCAATCCAGCATGTAGGTCTAATTCGATATTATCATCGGTATAGGCTCCTGAAGTATCATAAACCAAGACAGGCTGGTTTTCTGCCGCACCATGCGAAGAAGGTGTTGGTGACAACGTAATTTCTCGCATAGGCACTTGAATATCAGGTTGTGATCCTTCAATGTAGACTTTTCTCGATTTGGGAAAAGTCGGTATAGAAATTTTCTTCTTCGCTTGGGGCATGTTCACTCCATCTTATATGTTTAAATCAGGCGCGGCAATATAACGCAGTGTTTTACTAAGATATAGTGATCTTATTTTAAGGGTATTGCTTAGATGATGTTAATTTGTTGTTTCTTCATCCGATGGTATCCATAACTGCTGTCCATAAGTGCCATCATAAAGAGTGAGCCATGAACTTTGTACAATATCTTCAAAAACAACACTTGGAATGGGTACATAGTCTAAATACTCTGCCCATTGATCACCTTCATTATAACACCACTTAAAAAAGTCTAAAAGCGCTTTTGTTTTTTGACTATCAAGCTGAGCTTTTTGCATCAAGATAAAAGTCACCCCTGTAATAGGCCAAACATCATCACCCAACATATCTGTTAAGGTAATTTTGTGCATGGTGTCTTGCCAACGCACATGTGATGCGGCGGCTTGAAAGCTTAAACGACTGGGCTTAATAAAATGACCTGATTTATTTTGCAGAATTGCATAGTCCAATACCTTCGCCAAAATTGATAGGGTATCTATCAAACCCTAGTCTTTATTTTTTTCAGGAAATAAAACAATAAAGCACGGTAGATACCCATGAACAAAATCATGCACATTCTTTCATCAGCTCGCAACCTTTTGGATGCAAAAACATTCCGACAGCTCTCAGTTCTTGCCGAAGCTATACTTTCGATGACGGGGCGAGTAACGATGCTCGGCATGTCACGGTGGTCGGTGGAAGGTGGTAGTTATCGCACAATACAACGTTTTTTAGGCCTGCCAGACATTCCATGGAAAGAGATCAACTGGAGTATTGTGG
>JAUZRG010000127.1 GCA_030950585.1 Mariprofundaceae bacterium
ATTCCCATTCATCAAGCGTTTTGAATGTTGTTTGATGCATGAAATGCCACTACCAGAGAAAGCAATCGATATTGAAGCTATATCTGGTGCATTTATGTTGGTAAAACGAGAAGCACTGGAAGATGTTGGTGCAATGGATGAGGGTTATTTCCTTCATTGCGAAGATTTAGACTGGTGTATGCGTTTTCGGCAAAAAAATTGGAATATCTTATTTGTTCCTGATATTGAAATCACCCATGCCAAAGGGGTTTGTAGTGAAGGTCGACCTATTCGGGTTGAATGGCACAAACACAAAGGTATGGTTCGCTTTTACCGCAAATTTTTTCGCCACCAATACCCAATGGTATTCATGTGGCTAGTGGTTACAGCAGTATGGGCACGCTTTAGTATCATTGCCACGCTAGAAACCATCAAGAGGTTAAAATCTTAATATGAAAACAGTGATGATTACAGGGGCAAGCAGCCAAATTGGAGACTTCCTTCTGCCTCTACTACAAAAAGACAGCTATCAAGTCGTTGCCATCAGTCGAACACAACAAAGTAGTCATGATGTGCAATGGATCAAAGCCAATATTTCAGAACCAAAAACGATGTCCGAGGCCTTTATCGGTGCAGATGTCTTTATTCATATCGCGCCACTTGCCCTACTCCCTCCCCTTTTACCTGCCATCAAAGAAAAAGGAATTAAACGCATCATTGCTTTTGGTACCACCAGCATGTTTGCAAAAAAACAATCACATACGCTGATTGAGCAAAAAACAGTGGCGGAATTAGAGTTGGCAGAGAAAGCTATTCATGACTATTGCCAACAAGAAAACATACACTGGACTATTTTTCGTCCCACGCTTATTTATGGTTGCGGTAAAGATAAAAACATCAGCTTCGTGGCGAAAACGATGAAAAAGTATCATTTTTTCCCTATTGTTGGCCAAGCTTCAGGTTTACGCCAACCCGTACATACCCATGATTTAGCACAAGCTTGCCTGCAAGTCATTAATAATCCTAACACATATGATAAAGCCTATAATTTAAGTGGGCATGAAATATTGAGTTACAAAGATATGTTAGAAAGAGTAATAGACGTGCAGCAACAAACGGCATGGTTAGTGCCCATCCCACTTTTCTTATTTCGAATCTTAGTCAAAGTCGCACACATCATGCCTGCTTATCGCTACCTAACGCCCGACATGGCGAATCGCATGAATCAAGACCTATGCTTTGATCATCAAGCCGCGAGCGAGGACTTTGATTATAAACCTCGCTCGTTTCAGCCACCAAAAGTATAAAGTTTATTCCACTGTCACAGATTTAGCCAAGTTTCTTGGTTGATCAACATCCGTACCGCGCAACACAGCCACATGATAAGATAAAAGTTGCAATGGTACGGTGTAGGCAATGGGTGAAACCAGACGATGTACAGAGGGAATACTCATCACAAAACAACCTTCTGAACTCGTCAAGCCGAGTGCTTCATCTGCAAAGATATAAAGCTTCCCACCACGCGCACGAACTTCTTCTAAATTGGATTGTAATTTTTCAATCAAGGCATCATTGGGTGCCACAGCAATAATAGGCATTTGCTCATCGACCAATGCCAGTGGCCCATGTTTGAGTTCACCCGCAGGATAAGCTTCAGCATGAATATAAGAAATTTCTTTCAGCTTTAAAGCCCCTTCCATCGCAATAGGGTATTTCGTACCACGACCAAGAAATAAAGCATGTTGTTTATCGACAAAGTCCTCGGCTAATGTTGCAATTTCATGTTCTTTTTCCAAGATTAAATCAATTTTTTTAGGTACATTGATTAATTCAGCGATAATGGCTTGTTCCTGCTCAGCACTTAAGGCATGCCGACGGCCAGTTACCATAACCAAAAGCAATAATGCCACCAACTGTGTGGTAAAAGCCTTGGTGGAAGCCACTCCAATTTCAGGCCCTGCTCTTGTCATTAAGCATAAATCTGATTCACGTACCAAGGAACTTTCAGGTACATTGCAAATAGCCAAACTATGCTGAAACCCAAAAGATTTAGAAGCACGAAGTGCTGCTAAAGTATCGGCAGTTTCGCCAGATTGAGAAATCGTCACAAAGAGTGTATTGCCTTTCACAACAGGTTTTCGATAACGAAATTCGCTAGCTACCTCAACTTGACAAGGAATGCCTGCTAATTCTTCAAACCAATATTTAGCCACCATGCCCGAGTGATAACTCGTTCCACAAGCAACAATCTGCACCGCATCAATTTGATCAAACACGGCGATGGATTCAGGGCCAAAGCAAGACTCAATCACTTTATGCTCAAAAAGCCTTCCTTCCAAAGACTCTTGAATCACACGTGGCTGCTCATGAATTTCTTTAAGCATATAATGACGGTATTCACCACGGCTTACCGTATTTCCAGACAGTTGAGATTCATGGATGGGACGCTCGATAGGCTGATGATTGGCATCATAAATCGTTACGCCTTCAGGCCGAAGATCTGCAACATCACCATCTTCCAGAAAAATAAAACGTTGCGTGACAGGTAACAGCGCCAACACATCTGAAGCTATAAAATATTCTTCTATGCCAAGGCCAATAACCATCGGACTACCATAGCGCACTGCAACCAAGTGCTGCGGATCACCTTCGCAAATCACGCCAAGAGAATACGCACCTTTCAAGTTCTGCACCGTTTTTTGCACAGATACCAAAAGATCATCACCTTCTTTAATGTGATCATAGATTTGATGCACAATCACTTCACTATCTGTTTGTGAACTAAAAACATGGTTGTTTTTCAATTGCTGCTCTTTCAACAACAAATGATTTTCAATAATGCCATTGTGCACAATACTCACATGTGACCGACAACTATGCGGATGTGCATTACGCTTACTTGGAACACCATGCGTGGCCCAACGGGTATGCGCAATTCCCACATGACCAGATAAAGGCTCATCTTTTAATGCCACTTCTAGGTTTTTAAGTTTTCCAACTTCGCGTACACAAGCAAGCTTGTCATCTTGCTCCAACACGGCAATACCCGCAGAGTCATAACCACGGTACTCCAAACGACGTAAGCCTTCCAATAAAATCGGCACGACATTTCTTTGAGCCACTGCACCAACAATGCCACACATGTATTTTCTCCTAAATAAATCGTTCAATCATAAAAATTAAGTAACTACTCAGCCATACTAAGTCATTGTTTTTAAAGGAAAGACTCCTTTTTAAAAACACATTAAAGATTGACGGTTAAAATTAATAGCTATATATTTCAATAACTTAGC
>JAUZRG010000128.1 GCA_030950585.1 Mariprofundaceae bacterium
CGCTTTGCTCACTTCATTACCTCACACAAACATCTGCTGAAGAAGACCTTTCTTAAAGGCTTTGGCTTGCGCAAGCTGTGAAGCCACTTGCTCAATTTTGTGATCAATGGATGTGAGGAAATCAGCTATTTTTTGTTGTTCTTTTTTGCACGGTAGCTTCATGTTTTCCTTTGCGTAATCTTTAAAGTATATATGTGGAATAGTGCTACCCGCAACATATTTCACAAAATTTACTCTCAACAATAAAGAGTATAAAAAAGTGATGTTAATGTTTTTTGAAGGCGTTAGTTTATCTAATGTCCCCAATGCTGAAGAGCATGCATCACAATATTGAATTCGACCAACTCCAGCTCCATCTTTTACGATAGCAACATAAGACTTGTCTGCATCATAATAATCCACAGACTTAATATAGCCACTAGCACCATAAACTGGATAGTCTCCTATGTTTCCTTCAATACTGGCAGCAGAAAGGGAGGACGAGGCTTTTGTACATATATCTCCCAACCGTTTTTCTTCCCAATCAGGGTATGGATTACTGTTGTCATCTTTAAAGCGAATCTGTTGGGAGAAA
Source organism: Mariprofundaceae bacterium (assembly GCA_030950585.1). Classification (GTDB taxonomy): domain Bacteria; phylum Pseudomonadota; class Zetaproteobacteria; order Mariprofundales; family Mariprofundaceae; genus JAUZRG01. Next base: position 575 of record JAUZRG010000128.1, read on the forward strand.
ATTTGTTGCATCACGCCTTTTTTGTATTCGGTGAGCAACCGCTTCTTTTTCTCAAGCTGTTCAATGCGCTTATCGACTGCTGTTAAGAAATTAGCGATTTTATTCTGTTCCAAAATATCTGGAACTACGAAATGAATTTTATCAAAATCTTTGAAATAAAGTCGCAAACGGTCACTGGTAAGTCCGTAGGAATAAGCCCAAAGGTAATATAGCGAACGTGTTCGTGCAAAATGGTTTAAAAAGAAAAATGAATTTGTGTTTTTTCGAGGTCTCAAAACAATATATGCAGGGCTAACCATGCAATCTTCAGAAGCCAGTCCAACGGCTCCTTGCCACATCCTCATCATATTATACACCAAGTCATTACTTAATGCTTTCAAGCTATCTTCAGGTTTTGCATCTGCTGCCATGTGGCGTTTAAGGGAATCTCTCCTTACAAGTCCATTGTTTAAGGTGACTGAATAAATCGGTAAACTTGAATTTCCTTTTTCCCGACTACTGCTGAAAAAGTAACCACCATATTTTTCAACCCAATTCGACTTAAACTCAGGAAAACGAAGCCTTGGCACTAACATCGCATCACTCATTTCTTACCCCTAAGCTTTTTATTCAGTTCATCAAAGTCAGAAGTGATTTTTTGGGTTGTATTGAATTGATCATATTCGCGGTGTGCTTTTTGTTTCGCTTGTTGATGTGAAACGCTGCCGAATCCATCAAGCACTTTAAAATCATTAAACGATAGAAACTTATCTACGGATTGGCTAAAGGCTTCCATAGAGAGCGTTTGGTGC
>JAUZRG010000129.1 GCA_030950585.1 Mariprofundaceae bacterium
ATGGGTCATAAGGCGACTGCGTCGGCAGGGGCTGTTTTAGCACACCATAGCGCACCCTTGCAACGGGTATTAAAAGAATTGCGTGCAGCTGAACAAACTGCAAAAAATGCAGGTGGACGTGATGCCTTTTCGATTCGTGTGCTCAAACGTGGTGGTGGTACGGTGAGTACGACAGCCCAGTGGTTTTCGAAAGAATTAAAACATCCGATTTGTTTATTAGAACAACTCGCAAAAGCATTGGGTGGAAAAAAGATGTCACGGCGTGCTTCTTATCACGCCCAAGCTTGGTTGCGTGATTTGCCCAGTCGCGAGATCGTGAAGGAAAATGCCATGTTTGAACGCATGTTAAAAGCCAATCTACAACGTCAATTTAAGCAGCAGGGTGGTGATGATACAGACGTTGAATTAGCAGGTCATTTGATTGATATGGCTTGTGCCATTGTGCAGAAAAGTAAATCTAATGATGATAAAGAAGATTACCTCGATGAAGCTAAATTTTTGGAAGAGTTCTTATCCGTGGCTGAGTTCTTGGGTCGTCAAGGTCGTATGGGGGAATCATCATGACACAAAGTTTATTTTTAGAAGCGGTGGATGTTCTTTACCTACGAGGCAATAAGCTGTTTGGTGCTGAGGGTGATGATGCTTTGGCACAAATGCCGCCTTGGCCTTCGGTAGCAGCGGGGGCGATCCGTTCACGCATGCTTGTGGATGCCAAAGTGTGCTTGACTGATTTTTCCAAAGGGAACGCCAAGCTTTCAAAAGCTTTGCACCAAGCTTTAGGTACGCCTTCTGATGTTGGTGATTTTCGCGTTTCACATTTTGGACTGGCTAAAAAGATGGGAAAAAAACTTGAGGTGTTGTTTCCATTACCTGCTGATTTGGTGGTGTTGGAAGTAGAGAAAGAAAAAACCTTATGCGTGAAACAGCTTGAGCCTCAAAGCTTGCCGAAGGGCATCATGGCAGACCCTAAAACCTCACAAATGCCAGTGTTGAGAACATCGAAACAAGCAAAGGCGAAGCATGGTTATTGGTTAAATGAAAAGGGCATAATTGCTTATTTACAGGGTAAAAATATTGAGGTGAAACGCTTATTGCCTGTGTCTAAATTATGGAAAATAGATCCACGTCTGGGCATTGCTTTAAATAAAGACACAGCCACAGCCCAAGACGGTCAAATATATACCACCGATGCAGTGGACTTGGCACAAGACATTGGTTTTTTAACCATCGTCGAAGGGGCAGATGGTTTATTGCCTAAAGATGGCTTGTTGCGCTTTGGTGGTGATGGACGTGCGGTGACAGTTGCCGCTGATAAGACGCAGTGGCCATATCCCAACTGGAAAGAGGTTGAGAAAAACAAACGCTTTAAGCTGGTATTGCGTAGCCCTGCAATCTTTCCTGATGGCTGGGTACTGCCCAATATGAAAGGTGATCGCTGGTCTTGTGGCAATGGTTCGGCACGTCTGGTTTCAGCGATGGTATCACGTCCCGATATTATCAGTGGTTGGGATATTGCCAAGCACGCCCCCAAAACAGCAAAATGTGTTGTGCCGACGGGTAGTGTGTATTGGCTGGATGATTGGCAAGGTGATATTTCTGATTTAAAAAAAGTAGTGCGAGAAGGTTTGCCCTGTGATGACAAGTCACGCAGAACAGAGGGTTTTAATCACTGTATGATCGCGGCATGGCCGATGAAGGGGAATAAAAATGTTTGAAGCAAAAAAAGCAATGTTGATGTATTGCACCTCACCTGTTCATGCAGGTGCAGGCCAAGCCTTTGGCTTGATTGATAATCCGATTCAGCGAGAACGGCACAGCGAACACCCTGTGATTGCTGGTTCTGGGGTCAAAGGGGCGTTGCGCCATCACCTTTATCGTCAGTGGGCAAATAATGATGAGAAGCAAACTAAGGATTTATTAAATCGAATTTTTGGCCCTGAATCAGGTGAAAGCAGTGATTATGCAGGCGCAATTAGTTTTAGTGATGCACAACTGTTGGTGTTTCCTATTCGTTGTGTCAAAAATGGTTTTGTCTATGCCACATCGCCATTGTGCCTAGCACGCGCACAACGCTTGTTGGCGATGTGTGGTGTTCAGACAAGATGGCAGATTGATGAGGTGAAAAACAATAGTATTGTCACGCTAAACCCTGAGCTTCTAAGTGGTGATTCTATTTTACTGGAAACGCAACAGTTTAAAGCGAATAAGAATGGCAATGATGATTTAAAAGCCATTGCTGAGAACGTCGCTGAACTTGCTTTGCCTGATGATCCCGCTTATGCCTACTTTAGAGATAAACTGAAGAAAGATTTGGTGCTACTCTCAGATACCGATTTCAACTACTTTGTAAAACACGCCACGGTGGTGGAAGCGCATGTCTGCATTGATGAAAAAACAGGTACAGCCAAAGATGGTTCTTTGCATTACACGGAAAATCTACCCCCAGAATCCATTTTGATCAGTGCCGCGATGGCGACTGTTGAACGCAAAAAAGGTGGTGTGTCAGCAGAAGCCATGCTTGCCCCCGTCACGTCAGCATTGGATAAAGCCACGATTCAAATTGGTGGCGATGCTACCACAGGCCGTGGTCAGGTGATCTTGAACCTTGTAGGGGGAAATCATGGTTAACTTAGATCAACAACGGGCTGCTTTTGCTTGGCAAAGGGTTGAACATGCACAAGAAAAAATGCGAGAAGAAAAATATAGTGACTATAAGAACTTAGCCAAAGGCATCCCCGCCATGATTATTAACAATGGCCTGATGCAAACCTTGGCTTTTTTACATAGCAAAGGAAAAACGCATCACATATTGTTATTAAATGATCTCATTCAATGGCTGCATCAACATCTTGCAAGCTCTAAAGATTATCAAGATTTGATGAAATATTTATTTGAGACTGATAGTCATCAATTTCGCCAAGCCACAGAAGAAAGCATGCATATGTTGCGTTGGTTACGCCAGTTTGCAGATACGGGTGAAACAGAATGAAGGCCGCTGTTCCTCACTATATGCAAGACATGCAACAAGCTGCTGCGGGGCATCGTTTTAGTTTGTATTTTCCAATATTTTCAGAAAAATGGGAGGTGGAAACAAATAAAAAGGGTGATGAGTTAGGTAAAGTATCATTGCAAAAGGATGATGAAAGGCGGACTGAATCATTACGTGAACGCCAACAAGCACAAGCGTTGCAATTGGCTAACGCTGTCTTTTCATTGCCTGCCATATCCACCGCACCTTTTGTTACGGGCATGGGTTATGAGCACCCTGTGGAAAATGGTTTTGCTTTTCTCAATCCTTATGGTGTGCCTTATTTGGCGGGTTCATCGGTAAAAGGTGTGTTGCGTTGTGCGGCACGAGAACTAGACCTTCCAAAAGAAGAGATTTCCGAACTTTTTGGTAGTGCTGCCGAAAAAGGAAAACAAGGCGCATTGAATTTTTGGGATGTATTTCCAAAAGGTCAATTGACGGTTGAAATCATGACTCCCCATCATTCTGAGTATTTTAAAAGTGGTAGTACAACAACACCCCATGATTCAGAAACACCCATACCTATTCCATTTTTAAGCATAGCAGAGGGAGCCAGTTTTTCTTTTCATGTGCAGTTAATTCGCGAAGTGGATTGTGATTGGCAGGTTAAGCTTCAAGCATGTTTTGAGCATGCCTTTGAATGGTTGGGTTTTGGTGCGAAGACAAGTGTGGGCTATGGGGCTATGGAAGAGGATTTACAAGCGATAGCTGATATGGAGAATGTTAAAGAAAAAGCCATTGAGGAAAAACGTTTAAGTGTGCTAACGCCTTTTGAAAAGGAACTGGAAAAAATCCTTACATATCCAGATAATTCTGTGGGTGATTTGATGAAAGGCTTAGAAGCTGGAGAATGGCAGAAGGGTGAAAAAAGAATAGCTGCACAGCATGTAAAAGAGTTGCTACAGAAACAAAAATCGTGGTTAGAAAGCTTTTCAGGTAAAAATAAACAAAAGAAGAAAAAACACGAGCGAACTTTGAAAGTAATGAGGTTTCTATCATGAACTACCGTCGCCATCTTTGCCTAGTCTCTGCACAACCTGTGCCCAATGTGACCCCTGCGTTAGACCCTCAGTTTAAACCTGAGGAAGTGATTTTGTTGGTGAGTCCTGACATGAAAGCCCGTGCAGATGCACTGCAACAGGTTTTTCAGCCTGCTGGTGTGAAGGTTCGTCAACATTTGATTGATGATGCTTGGGATATTGAGCATGTGCAGCAGCGTGTGTTTGATTTGCTTGAAGAAGACTTAAGTTCAATTGCCTTGAATGCAACTTGCGGCACCAAGCCTATGAGCATTGCGGCTTATGAAGTTTTTCGTGGTTTTGAATTGCCGATTTTTTATGTTCACCCTGAAACGAACCGTTTGATTTGGATGTATCCCAAAGAGAAACCCTCTCAAAATCTGTCACATCGTATTCGTTTGCCTCAGTTTCTATTGGCGCAGGGGGTCAAGATGGATGATGTGCTGCATCGTCAATCTGTATCCAAAGCATGGCGTGAGGTCACAGCTAGGTTGATTGAAGGCATGAAAAATTTTGCGCCGCCTTTGGGAACGCTAAACTACTTGGCAGCCCATACCGATCAGAATTTATGTGTGGATATTTCCAAAGACAAACGCAGCTGGCAGGCATTGCAACAGCTTATCGAGGTCTTTGCACAAGCAGGAGTCTTGCAACAAGATAAGCATCTCTTGCATTTTCCTGATGAAAAAAGCCGTTTTTTTGTGAATGGAGGCTGGCTGGAACAACATGTGTTCTCAGTGTTGCAAACCGTGCGTAAACAATGTCCTAGTATTCATGATGTGGGGCAAGGCTTGCAGGTGAAACGGGGCACGGTGAAAAATGAAATTGATGTTGCCTTTTTGTGCAACAACAACCTGCATGTCATCGAATGCAAAACCAAGCAGTTTAAAGAATCGGGTGCAGAAGCCGTGTACAAACTTGATTCTCTCGCCCCTGACTTGGGCGGGATACGTGCTAAGACCATGTTGGTTAGTTTTCAAGCCTTGGGTTCAGAGCACCAAGAGCGAGCTACGAAAGCAAAGGTTAAATTGTGCGTTGGCACACAATTGCAGCAATTGGAACAACATCTTTTAAAGTGGACGGGTGTTGATGCGTCTGACTGATAGCCAGCAACAACATATCCGTGAAGCAGTGATAGGCATTTTTGGCACAACGGCTGATGTGTATCTGTTTGGTTCAAGGGTCAATGATCAAAATCGTGGCGGTGATATTGACCTTTACCTTGAAATTGACCCTGTAGAAGGTTGGTTCATGCGTCGCATTGCCTTGGCTGTTGAATTAGAAAAACGTTTGGGTGAACAAAAGATAGACTTGGTGCTGTATCGCCGAGATCAAGAAAAAAAAGCCATTCATTTCATCGCCAAAGACACAGGGGTAAAATTGTGAAGCACAACTTGCAAATATTGTTGCATGAACAGTTGCAACGCTTACAAAAAATGGTTGCGCATCTGATGTATAGTCACAACAGCATTCATTTGCCCATTGTCTTGGGTCACGAAGAAAAAATGATTGCCTACGAAGCTTTGAGTGCACGTTTTTCACGTTTGCAAGATGCTTTGATTCCCGTGTTTCGTACCTTGGCACAGCTTGAGTTGGAACACCGTAAAAGTGAACGAATATTAGACTTACTCAACCTGATGGAAAAATACCGTATCGTTGAGTCAGTTGAAAAATGGCAACAAATACGAGAAATGCGCAATACCATTGCCCATGAATATTGGGATGATGACGAAGCCTTAGCTGGTCTGCTAACCCAAGTATGGCACGACACCGAACTTCTAACGGAGACGGTAAAACGATTACAATTGTACTGTGTGCGTGAAAAATTTATTGTTGGAGAAATAAAGTGACAAAGAATGCAGTGAAAAAAATATTGGTGACTTTTCTAGGTACGGCTAACTATGCAGAGACATGCTATCAGTTAAATGAAGGAGAACATAGAACCCGATATACATCTGTGGCTATCGCAAATCTATGTGAGGTTAGTCATGTTGAAGTGTTGGCGACCGAAGAAGCAAAAGAAAAGCATGGTGATGAACTTAAAAAAGAGCTGGATGCGCAAGGTATTGATTGTAAATTGATCCCGATACCCAGTGGTAGTACTGAAAAAGAGCAGTGGAATCTTTTTATAATCATGCATCAAACAATGAAACGTAATGATGTACAAGTCGTGGTAGATATTACATCTGGTTTTCGTGTGCAACCGTTCTTTGTTTCTTCTGTTATTTCTATGTTGCGCGCAACAGAACAAGGTTGTCATGACTTGCAACTCCTTTATGGTGAGTATCACAGGGACAAAGTCATTTCACCGATTTGGGATTTAACTTTGTTTATTGAGTTACAGGATTGGGTACAAGCATTAACGGTTTTTCTAAAAACAGGTCATGCCGATGGTTTGAATGCTTTAAGTAGTACTCAAGATATAAATTTGCGAAAAGAACATTTTAAATCAGGCGGGAAGTTAGCAAGTAAGCCTAAGACAGAAAAGTTAGTGAACGCGCTGCGTGTTTTTGCAGATGATTTAAATACAGTGCGTGTTGCAGCCATGTTGATTGGTTATCATGACGATAAAAACGTGATATCTTCTTCTCAGCGTGTGCTTGATGCTATTGAAGAGTGCCGTGAAGATATACAGCGTTTGATGCCACCTCTTGGGGGTATTTTAGGTGACTTAAAAACGATGTTGCTACCTTTGCCCACAACAACACTGAGTGGCACAGAAGGACATGCTTCATTACTTGCTTTAGCTAAATTATATCAAGGTTTTGGTCGTTATGCAGAAGCCGCTACAGTGGTGCGTGAAGGTTATATTTG
>JAUZRG010000013.1 GCA_030950585.1 Mariprofundaceae bacterium
TCAACGAAAAACGACGATAGTTCTTGGATTTTAACTCATTGCGTAATGGGGATAAAACTTGCAGCATATCGAACATGGGTTCCGAGCCTTTCTTTAGGTTTTTTTGTCTAAACTGAACACTAAAGGGCGCGCTTGGAACCCTCTACTTTTTGGCGAAGGTATTGGAACTTAAACGACAATAAATAGTGCTTGTTCGAGAAGCCTTATCTTTACTTTATCAGTGTAAACCTTATATTGACGCCACTTTATATAGCAGGTTTTACTCCTTATGTTTCAACGACTCTTTGGTTTATTTTCACGTGATATTTCTATCGACCTTGGTACTGCCAATACTTTAATTTATGTGCGCGGAGAAGGGATTGTTCTCAATGAACCATCTGTTGTTGCCGTAAATACTTCCGCAGGAAAAAGCAATCCACGCGTCTTAGCTGTTGGTTCTGATGCGAAACGGATGTTGGGGCGGACACCAGCAAATATTCAAGCGATTCGACCTTTAAAAGATGGTGTGATTGCAGACTTTATTGTGACTGAAGCGATGTTAAAACAATTTATTCGTAAGGTGCATAGTCGTGCTTGGGGTATTGCGCCACGTATTGTGATTTGTGTGCCTTATGGTTCCACACCTGTGGAACGTCGTGCGATTCGTGAGTCTGCTTTGTCGGCGGGAGCGCGCGAAGTGTATTTGATTGAAGAGCCGATGGCGGCAGCCATTGGTGCAGGCTTGCCTGTGACCGAAGCTTCAGGTTCGATGGTTGTGGATATTGGTGGGGGTACCACTGAAATTGCAGTCATTAGTTATGGCGGTATTGTGTATTCGCGCTCTGTTCGTGTCGGTGGTGATAAAATGGATGATTGCATCATTAATCATATCCGTCGTAAATACAGTTTATTGATTGGTTCAGCCACAGCGGAATTGATTAAAATCAATATTGGTAGTGCTTATCCCCAAGAAGAAGTGACTGAAATGGACGTGAAAGGGCGTGATTTAATCAATGGTATTCCCAAATGTTTAACGCTTGAAGATTCCGAAATTATGGAAGCACTTAATGAACCTGTGAATGCAATTATTGAGGGTGTAAAAGTTTGCTTAGAACGCACTCCACCTGAGTTGTCGGCGGATATTGTCGATAAAGGCATTATGCTCACGGGTGGCGGCGCGATGCTTTCAGGCTTGGCTCAATTGTTACGTGAAGAAACAGGCCTACCTGTGACCATTGCTGAAAATTCGCTGGATTGTGTGGTTTTGGGTAGTGGCCGTGTGCTTGACGAATTAGATACGTTAAAGAACGTTCTTTTTGAAGAATAATTAGGACCTAGCGATGAAAAAGACACGGACAAAAGTTGGTGTTGTTTTGATTCTATGTCTTTTGTATCTTTCCACCAACACCTCATTTACTGCGCAGTTAAACTTAGTCATTGCACCGATTAGTGGTTATTTTCAGGTTCCTGTGCAGTGGGTGAGTGATGGTTCTTTGTGGTTTAGAGATCGCCAAGAACTTCAGCAGCAACATCAACAATTAACAAAACTCCTTTATCAACAACAAGCACGCTTGCAAGCCTTGGCAGCAATGCATGAAGAAAACAGTCAATTGCGTGCGTTGCTTCACCTTCCTCCCTTACAAGGTTATGACTGGGTGGCTGCACGCATTCAATCCCATAGTGGGCAACGCCAAAGTCAGTATCTCATTGTTGAAGCAACAGCTTTACACCTGAATGATATGGTGGTTTCCAAAGATGGCTTAGTCGGCTTGGTGGAAGAGGTTCGAGGTAACTATGGCACGGTGCGAACGTTGTTGGATGGCTCTTTAGCGATTCCAGTGACCACTGTTGATCATCGTTTAACCGCTTTGTTGCGTGGGCAAGCCGATCGGATTCAAGCAGAATTCATTGTTTGGAAAGATCGACCAAAAGCGGGTGATATTTTTTATACGAGCGGTGTGGGTGGTTTGTTTCCTGCGGGCATTGCTGTGGCTAAAGTTGAAAAAGTGGAAAAAATTGCAGGTAGTCAGTTTGCACAGATCCGTGTGAGAGCTTTGGCACGTTGGCAAGGCAATGCTTGGTTGGCTGTTGCTAGAAAAAAGACACCTTAATGTTTGTTGCAAGAATTGCTTTTCTTAGTCTTCTGGGCGTGGTTATCAATCAAAGTTTTGCAGGTTTGTTTTTGCAACCTGATTGGGCTTTGGCCATTGTCTTGGCGGCACTCTTTACCCATTCTCAGCATTGGCCGTGGCTTCTTTTGATTGCGGCACTCCATGACCTTATTTTATATTGGTCCATTTGGGCGAGCTTTCCTTGGCTGTGCTTGAGTCTTCTTGTTTTATGGTATGTTGATAAAGAGCTTGGTCCTGCGGTAGCCCCGCGCTTTGCATGCATGATCGCTTCGTGTTTACCACTGATGTATATGGGTGGTGGGCTCATGCAGGTCTTGCTGACGTGCCTTGTTTGTATTCCCATGTGGCATATTGCGGGAAAACAGTATGCATAATAGCACTCGCATCGGTTTTGAGCATCGCATTGCCTTGTTTTATATGATCTTAATTGTGGTGATTGGCTTGTTGGCGTTGCGCATGGTGCAGCTACAATGGGTACAGCATGAACAATATTCACTACAAGCCGATGACAATCGTTTAAACACCATTCCTCTTTTGTCAGTGCGGGGTGAAATCAGTGACCGCAATGGTAAACCACTGGCAATCAATCAAACTTCTTATCAATTGGTCGTCATTCCTGAACGGGTGAAGGATAAAAAGAAGTTATTGGCAGAACTTTCTCCTTGGTTTCAATGGGATGAAAAGAAACAGCTTCGTTTATTACGCAAGGTCAAAAAAGATCGGGCTGATCGGCCTGTGATCTTAGAAAATAAATTAGATTGGGAACACATTGCCCCCATTGCAGCACGTTTGCATCAGTTTCCCGGCCTTGATGTCCAAGTGGGTACCCATCGTTATTATCCCTATGGTTTTCTTGTTTCTCATTTAATGGGTTATCTCTCCAAGACCCAGAAAAAACACCTTGATATGGGTATGTTGGCCTCTGAAAAAATCGGCAGCACGGGCTTGGAGCGGGTTTGGGAAAGTAGCTTACATGGCCAACTTGGCAACCAATTAGAGGAAGTGAATGCACGCGGTAGGCGTATTCAGGTTTTAGATAGTAAAGCACCTGTCATGGGTAGCCATGTTCGTGCCAGTATTGATATTGAATTACAGCAAACCGCAGCAGCAGCTTTGGGTGAGCGCAATGGTGCTGTGGTGATGATGGATGTACACACAGGTGAAGTGCTGGTTGCGCTGAGCATGCCAAGTTTTGACAATAATGCTTTTATTCAAGGGTTTAGTCATAAGCAGTGGAAAAGATGGATGGATGATGAACGTCATCCTCTGTTAAATCGCACCACCCAAGCGGTTTATCCACCTGCATCGACTTTTAAAATGTTAACAAGTTTTGCGGGCTTGCGCCATGCCGTGCCTTTGTCTCATAGTGAAACCACCTGCGCGGGCTATATTCAATTAAAGACACGTAGATTGCGTTGTTGGAATCGTTATGGTCATGGCCATGTGGATATGGCAAAAGCTTTGATGCAATCTTGTGATGTTTATTTTTATGAATTGAGTAAACAAATTGGCAATCAAAAGTTGCATGATGAAGCTTTGATGTGGGGCTTTGGCGAAAAGACAGGTATTGCTATTCCTGAACGCAAAGGCTCAGTGCCTAGGGTTAAAATGTATCAAGGGGAACTGATGATTGCGGGGATTGGTCAAGGCAGTGTGACAGCGTCACCTTTACAAGTGGCGAGGTTTGCAGCGGCGATTGCCAATGGTGGCAAGGTGCTTCGTCCGCAACTTCAAGCAGGCGTAAAGCCTGAGATCATTCGTCAAGTGGATGTGTCTCAGGCATCACTCGATAAGGTTCGCAAAGCCATGCGCACGGTGGTTTCCACACGAGGTGGTACGGCTTATCGGGTGTTATCGGATACTGCGGTGAGCGTTGCAGGTAAAACAGGCACAGCTCAAGTGGTTGCAATGTCGCAAAAGTCACGTAAAGCAAAAAAAAATCAATTGAATCACCATAAAGATCATGCATGGTTTATGGGTTATGCTCCTTATGAAAATCCACGCATTGCTTTTGCGGTGATTGTTGAACATGGCGAACATGGTGGCAGCACAGCAGGGCCTATAGCCAAACAGGTGATTAATCATTGGGCGGAAAAATACCTATGATGTCTGTTTTACGCCGTGTGGATTTTATTTTTCTTCTTTTATTATTGGCTATGGCCTGTATTGGTTTGTTCACCCTTTATGCTGCGGTGCATCAAGGTGATACGAGCTTATGGTGGAAGCAGTGTGTGTTTTGGGCAGTCGGGCTTTCTTGCTTTTTCATTCTTTGTTTTATTCCCACACGTTTTATTGCCATGATGAGTTGGCCTTTTTACTTGCTGGCACTGTTCTTTTTGGCGTTGGTTCCCTTTGTGGGTGATATTCATATGGGGGCGCGGCGTTGGTTGGATTTAGGGCCAGTGAATATGCAACCTTCTGAAATGATGAAGTGGGCCTTGGTCTTGATGTTCGCGCATTGGTTTGCTTCGCGTGATGCTGGTAATTGGCGGTCGCTGTTGATTGCGCTTATTTTGGCTGCTATTCCAGCAGGTCTCATTGTAATTCAACCTGATTTGGGTACAGCGCTTGTGATTCTATTTACAGGTTCAGCGATCATTCTAGCGGCAGGTTTACCGTGGGGTTGGTTGCTGGCTACTTTGGGGACGAGTCCTTTTCTTGTTTATGTTTTGTGGCTGAATATGCATGCCTATCAACAGCGTCGGGTGCTTAGTTTTTTCGATCCTCACAATGATCCTTTAGGCGCGGGTTACCATGTGATTCAATCCACCATTGCTATTGGTTCAGGTGGTTTGTTTGGCAAGGGTTACATGGAAGGAACTCAAGCACGGCTGCATTTTTTACCTGAGCAGCATACTGATTTTATTTTTGCAGTACTGGCTGAAGAAGGTGGCTTGTTGGCTGTGGGTGTGTTGCTTTTGTGTTATACTTTATTGGTGGCACGCATACTCTTTATTGCGAGACGGGCGCGCACGCGCTTTGCATCCATGCTATGCGTGGGTGTGGCATCTATCTTTGTGCTTTATATTGGCATTAATATTGGCATGGTTTCAGGCGCGTTGCCTGTTGTTGGTGTACCATTGCCATTTGTGAGTTATGGCGGATCGGCTTTATTGACGATGGTTGCGGCTTTGGGTTTGGTCATGCGGGTGTCCATTGAGTCCACAGATAAAATTCCTTGGCAACGACCAAGTAACCCCATTGCGTAGTTGCTTAATATTGATCAAAAGTCATAAAAATCATAGATTTCAGCATCAAATACGGCTGTTGTTTTAACGAAGAAGGAGTAATATTATGAGTGAGTCTGATCATTCTCAGCATACCAATTCTGTTAGTGATGTTGAATATGAAGATTTCTTGGTTCAAATCAACGACATGATGCAAGATGAGGGAGAAGATCCTCTTTCCCAAGGCTTGGATCAAAAAATAGCAAGCTTGGAAAAAAACGTTCAAAAACAATTAGAACAAAATTGTTTGGACTTTAAACGCCTCAATATTGATTCCTATCAAGAGATAAAAACGCTTGATAGAAATCAAAGTGAGTATTTTTCACAGCAACTTAAACAGTTGAAAAACTTTGAAGATAAAGTATTTAGCCACCTTCAACAGAGTCATACCAGTTCGTTGGAAGCCATCGAAGCAGAAGTAAAGACCATTAATCACCATTTTTCAGGTGAAGTTCATAATATTCATCAATGCTTGGAAAAGCACAGCTTGGAAGTTCATGAAGAAAAAACAGAGATGAAAAAAGAGCTTGAGTTGCTGCATTTAGAACTGAAGAAAACAGAAGAACGTTTAAAGGCAGGCATGCGCAGCCATCATTTATGGGTGGTCACAAGTATCATTGCTGCTTTAGCTTTGTATAAAGTATTGGATGTGATGCTCTTCCAAACGCTGTTTATCACACCTTAAGTTTTTTATTCAGTGGGCTCGCTCTTTTTGATCGCGTTATTACCAACACGGTAAAAGAGTTTAGCACCGACAAAACCAGCTAACATACCAAAGAGGTGTGCTTCCCACGAAATATGTTGTCTCACTGTGGGGAAAACACCAAAGATCAAACCACCATATAAAAAACCAACAAGTGTGGCTTGGATAATGGCTTTGACATCACGACCAAACCAAGCACAGCCGATTAAATAACCAAATAAACCAAAAACCAAACCACTAGCGCCATTGTGGTAACTGGCACGAGCAAAGAGCCAAACACAAAAGCCACCCACAAAGATGATCCATAAAGTTAATTGATACAATTGTTTGCGACCTTGCAGGCTGACAATGGCTGCCAAGACGATGAGGGGCACGGTATTGGATATCAGGTGAAAGAGGTTGGCATGCAATAAGGGGCTGAGCGGAATACCAAACAGACCCATAAAGGTGCGCGGTAAGATACCTAAGTGTGCCAAAGCATGACCCGAAACCATATTAATGGCTTCGACCACCCAAATGAGCACGATAAAAATCGCGATAGGATTGGTTTTTAATGGGTTCATATGTCACTCTCATGATACGAGATAGCTTTTTGTAAAGCACGTTGATAACTGTTTTTTAGATCTTTGTTTTCTTGTACTTCTTTGCCGACACGAGCCACGCTACGACTAATGCTGGATAAAGCACGTTGGCAGTGCTGGGCGACATCACTTAAGCGATCCCTGCCCTCTTCTTGTACAATCAGGCCAATCATCCCACGGGCTTGGCTGAGATGATGTTGACGGCTAGCACGACGTATATCATAGGCTGACACATTCAAGACATCGCATACCGCAGTTATAATATGTGAGAGGCCAAGCTGAGGTTCACTCACAGCTTTGGCTTGCTGTAAGGTGTGTTGAATAAAGCTCTCAGAACCTAATATGGAATGGCGAATACCCTTTTCAAAGCTAGATGGATCGTGATGTGTGGCTTGTTTTACAAATGCTTGAAAGCGTTCAGAAGCCAGGTGATCATAGACGCTAAAGTACTGCAGTACTTCCTGTTTGGGAAGCCATGCTAATTCTTTTTTTCCTGTATAAGTGCGATGGCTAGACCAAAGAAACTTATCGGGATTGGAAGCAATACCTTGGCGGACAGGGTTCATATGAATATAACGAATGAGTTCATATAGGTAGTCTTCTTCGTCGCATAATATGGCTTTAAAACGCCCATGAAATAAGTGGCCTTGACGTTGATGCTGGCGATTAAAGTTGCGCGTGTAGCGACTCGTTAAATTATGAATGATGCGTGATAATGGTTCTTTGTGCATGCGAATGAGCAAGTGAACATGATCTTTCATGAAACAATAGGCATAAATGGTGTGGCCAAATCGTTCAATACCTTCTTCTAATAGGTGCATGAAATATTGGCTATCATCCACACATTGAAACAGTGATTCATTTGCATTTGCACGCAAAACAATGTGATATAAAGAACCTGATAGATAAATTCGCGACATTCTTGGCATGGCAGCAAGGATACATATCCTAGAAATATTGTCATAACTACGTTTTTAAAAAGTATGTTTTGATGATCATGAATAGGTGTTTTTGTCGTGTCATCTAAGGCATGAAGGCATAGGGGATTGGACGATGCAACATCGTATGCAAATTGAATTTGATGGACTAATCGGTGTGTTGGCGAAGCACTTATACACTGATCCTAGTATTTTTATTCGTGAGTTAATTCAAAATGGTCATGATGCGATTAGAAAGCGTCAACTGTTTGAAAAGAAACAAAAATTCAACAAACGTTTTCAACCCAGAATCCATGTCTCGGTGCACCCTGAAACAGCCTCTATTTGTTTTAAAGACAATGGCGCGGGTTTAAGTTTGGATGATATCCATCGCTATTTATCAAGTATCGGTGCTTCCAATAAAGAAAGTGGTTTTATGGTTGGCAGTCCAAATGATTATCCATGCATTGGCCAGTTTGGCATTGGTTTGTTGAGTTGTTTTTTAGTGGCTAAGCGGATGGAAATTCGCACTACTAACTTATTGGGCGAGTCTTTTTTGTGGTCGCATGATGGTAGTAGCATCCACTATGATGTGGAGGAGATATACCAACATGATCTGGGCACAAGCGTCACCTTATTTTTACAGCCAGAACAACAACGTTATTTAAATACCCATGTGCTCGATCAACATTTACGCACTTATGGTGATATTGTGGGGATCCCTATTTATCTCGATCAACGCCCAAAAGCAGTGAATGTGGTGGATGCACCGTGGCACCTTAAATGTGATGATGAACAACTGCACTTAGAGCGTTGCGATCATTTTTGGCAAGTGCGCAAAGAGGGGCAACATCCCTTGGCAAGTTTAGCCCTTAAAGCCTCTTTTCAATACTGTGATGTGGAGACACAAAAGATAAAAACTGGCGTTGTGAAAGGTATCTTGGCTATTCGTGATCAGGTTCGTTCACATCATCAAGGTGTGTGTGATGTGTTTATTCATCGCATGTTTATTGGCGCCAATCAAAAAGGCGTGTTACCGCTGTGGGCTAGTTTTGTGGATGGAATCATTGAAAGCCATGTGCTAACACCCAGCATGGCCAGAGATGAGGTGATACAAAATGCGGCCTTGGTTGCCTTACAAAAAACAATAGCCACACATCTTTTAGAATGGTTAGAAAGACTGGATCACGAGCAACCTGAGTTGTTTGAACGTATTTTAAAGGTTCACCACTTGGCTATGATGTCGATGTGCTTACTCACAGAGCATCAAGCTCTTTTTTATGAAGTCGCAGAGCGCATACCATTAGAATCAAGTGCAGGAAGTACGTGTTTAAGAACGTATTTAGACAAAGTTGAACTGGATGAGACAGGCCGAAAAACAGTATTGTATAGCGCAAGCTTACCTTCATTAAACCAATATAGCGCATGTGTGCCAACGCAGCACCATAATTTGATTTATGCCCCCAATCATATGATTCAATCTTTTTTGTCGATGTATGCGGATGCTTGTTCAAAGGTCGTGCTGTTAAAAGAACTCAATGTTAAAAATGATGATGTTTTGGAAGCTGTCACAGGTGAGCAGAAAGAAGCATGCGCCAGCTTACAGGCTTTATGTGAATCTTCTCTGCCTATTCAAACCGTGATGTCATTATTTCAAGCCAGTGATGTACCTGCTTTTATCGTTGAAACAGAGCAATGTAAGGCACAGAAACATATTTTAGGTTTGCTTGAAACCCCTGGTGTTTCAACGGAAATACTTGAGATTATGGATAAGTTTAGTGGTGAAAAGAAAGAAATAAGCACACTACATTTAAATATGAATCATCCCTTGATTCAAACGATGGCACTCAATGCAGCAAGTGCGATACCCTTGGTTAAAGATGCTCTGAAGCAACTATATCAACAGGCGTTATTACTTCAAGATCCACAGGTTCATGTGGCGACCCTTAAAGAAATGGGGCAACAGGCCACCCAAAGTTTAAGTCTGTTGTTTGAAGCTTCTGAAGCGGTGGCTGCACAAGGGGAAAAGCTTCAACACTTAGAACTTCTTTTAGAAGTTTCGTTAGAAAAAGAGGTGAAGCATCAAGATAAAAGTGTGATGTCTTGATATGAAAGACTTAGAGCTAAACACCGTACATGCCCTTTTGAATCATGCTGTGGACTCTTATAGTAATGCGAACTATCAAGCTTCGTTAACGACGATCATTCAAGCTGCAAATGCCGCTCAGCACTTAGAACCCAGAGACCATGCACTTGAGTTTCGTGTCTTCTTTTACAAAATGATCAACCATTCTGTTTTGAAGAAATGGTCTTTGGCTTTTTCCAGTTCACTTCAGTGTATGCATCTCATTGAGAACCATCATTTGATCATGGATGATGCCACACAAGAAATTGCTTTATGTTATTTTGGTAGTGCCGATGCGGCGATGCACTTGCCTCATATGTGTGCTTCAGCCATACCCATTCATGAGAAAGGCATGCAATGGTGTCAGAATAATGCATCTGAATTTTTACTGTTGGCTCAGCACCTGAAAGCAAAGCTACTGATCGGGCTTGAGTTGTTTCACGAGGCTGTGTTGGTCGCTGAACAAACATTAGCACAAAAAGAACTTCGTCCTGCCGCTTTTGGTTGCCCATTATCCTGTTATCAAGCTGTCTACATTGAAGCCTTGTCTTGGGCTAAGCGACCTAAAGATGCCTTGCGTTATGTTGATCGTGTTGTGGTGACTGACCCAAATATTGCCCTATTGTGGTTTGAAAAAGCCAAGTTGCACTTTAGAGCGGGTGATTACCAACTTAGCGTTGTGGCTTGTCAGCAAGCTTTATGGGTGCGTGCAACAGATGCTGAATGTGCGTTGTTGTGTGCGCAGGCTCATATGTTGCTACAGCAGCCACAAGAAGCTTTATCTGTATTGAAACATGCACGTGTTTATCACCCAGAAGATTTGAAAATTAGTTTATGGTTCTTTTTGTGGAACGGAGAACTGGTGAGCGCATTGAAGAGAAACTTAGTTAATCAAAGCTGGCTGTCTTTTGTCTGTTTATTTGTGCTGGGTGAATATTCTTTGCCTAAGTTGCTGGCGCAAGCTAAAAAACAAGATGAGTATGAGCAGTGCCTTGGCCAAAGTTATTGTTTTGCTGCATTACAAAGTTCTGAGAAAACAGCTCAAACCTATTATCAATATTGTTTGCAACATAGTGCTTTTAATAGCAATGAATTCTTGTGGGCAACGGCTTGTCTTAAAATGAATAAGCATGATCAACCATCGTAAATAAGAAAACGATATTGGTGGCAAGGAGCCTTAAACAATACCAGCGCTGTGTGACCATTCACCAATAGGCCCGCACATCAGCAAAACATCGCAGCCTGCTTTTTGAGCAGCGTGAGCAGCAGAAATAGGATTATCACCGACACCACGCATGGCCAAGTCATCGGTCCAGATAAGACCTTTAAAAGCCATCTTATCCCTTAAAACATCTTTCATCCAAAAAGAGGATAAGGTCGCTACTTCGGTGCAAGCACTTGGATAGCGTACATGCGCGGTCATGAGATGCCCAATACCCTTTTGAATCATATGTTCAAAAGGTTCGGCTTCAGCATAAAGGGTATTAAGGTCTGCATCGACCGAGGGTACTGCCAAATGTGAGTCCGCATCAGCACGGCCGTGCCCAGGGAAATGTTTACCAATAGCAGAAATACCCGCATCTTCCAAGCCACGCATGCAGGCCAAACCGAGACTATTGATGATATGAACATGGTCACCATAAGCGCGGTTACCGATGATCTTATGGCCACTTGGGTGAAAAATATCTAACACAGGGGCGCAGTTGTGACTAAAGCCAATGCTATGCATGGCTTGGCCGATGGTGAATGAATCTTGATAGACATGCTCAACAGTGGCTTTTTCATCTTTTCTGAATGATAGAGCATATTCGGCCACAGGGTTTCGTCTATTAAAGGGTGACCAAGAGATGCGATTCACACGACCGCCTTCTTCGTCAATGGCACACCATAATTCACGGCCTGCACATTGTCGGGCATCTTCAATCAGCGCGGCTAATTGTTGTTTGTTTTGAACATTGCGTTGAAATAAGATGATACCAAGCGGAGGATACTGTTTTAACCAGTCCTTTTCACCTTGTGTAAGTTGATAACCGTGCAGACCAACAACGAGTTGTTGATGTAATTGTTCAAACATTTTTTCCCCAATCGCTGTTCAGTAAAACAACTAGTATAAATGAATGTGCTCAATCACTATAAATCATCTATACTACGCAAACATATGAAAACATTAACACTAGATCAATCTTTTATGCGACGGGCTTTGCTTTTGGCTCGGCGCGGTGTGGGTTCCACACACCCCAACCCCAGAGTCGGCGCTGTTGTCGTCTTGAATGGAAAAATCATTGGTGAAGGCTGGCATAAGTCTGCTGGTATGCCGCATGCAGAACCTTTGGCCTTGGCAGATGCTGGAGAAAGAGCCAAAGGTGCAACACTGTATGTCACACTTGAGCCGTGTGCCGCGAAAGGCCGCACACCTGCATGTGTGGATGCAGTCTTGGCAGCTGGTATTGCCCGCCTTGTTTATGCTTCGCGTGATCCCAACCCTAGAATGGCAGGTGGAGCCCGTTTGTTGCGCCAAGCAGGGCTTGAGGTTTGTGGTGATGTGCTGGCTGATGAGGCCTTTATTTTAAACCGTGCGTTTTTTCATTTTGTGCACCATCAACGTCCTTGGGTGATGGCCAAGGCTGCGATGTCTTTGGATGGCAAGTTAGCCACACATCAATATCACTCACAATGGATCACAGGCGAAAAAGCCAGAAAAAAAACACACCGTCTACGTGCAGAAAGCGATGCTTTAATCGTGGGGTCTGGCACCTTACACCATGATAATCCTTCGTTGACTGTACGCGGAACCAAGAAAAAAGGTCATGCCTTGTTGCGCGTGATCATTGCCGATGAAACACCTATTTTTAAAGAGGATTATAAAATATGCTCTGGTGATTTCCCATCTCTAATATTGGTCAGTAAGCACAATCATCAGACAGCCTTGTGGCAAGCTGTCAGTGTGGATATTGTGCAGTGCGATAGTCTTATCTTGATGTTAAAAGCATTGGGAGAACGTGGTTGCCTTCAGCTGATGCTTGAGGGTGGTGGTCGATTATTCGCTTCTTTTTTAGAGTCTCAACTCATTGATGAACTGGTGCTGTTTCAAGCGCCTCTGTTGATTGGGGGTGAAGCTGCACCCAGTTTATGGCATGGCCTAGGGGTAAAGGATTTAGGTTGTTGTCCTGAGTTACAAGAGGTGAGTTATCGGCGCATGGGTAAAGACATGATGATACGAGGTCTTTTGTCATATCCATCCTAAGGGTAAAAGAAGAAGCTGAGGCGCTTTCTCATCGCTTCCCTTCTGCGCCAATCATGTGGTCAACCTTGGCTTACAGTTTGGGTATGGCGATGTGGCAAACAGAACTTATCGCCATAGAGCAGATATTGTATTTTAGTCCACTGCTTCTATTGGCGTGGTTTCGTGCTTGGCGTATGCCCTTATTTTTCTTTTGTGTTGCGATGTTGTGGAGTGTTCTTTTTTTGTTTTGGAATGCATATCAGCTTTTGATTGCGGACGAAGATTTGAACCATGTTGTGAAGATAGAAGCAGAAATTCAGGCTATTCGTGATGTGTATCCGATACGTTTAACGCTTAAAAATAGCATGATTGCTCAGAAAAAAACGTTAAATGGTTTATTATGGGTTTATCAGTACCGCAAAGGTGAGGTGCTCAAGGTTGGGCAGCGTATTCGTTTAAGCGTGAAACTACATCGGCCACGTAACCGCCAAAATCCCAATGGTTTTGATTTTTTGTCTTATTGTTTTAATCAGCATATCAGTGCATTAGGTCATGCCGTTTCAACTGTGGAGGTCTTAACACAGCCCAGTTCTTTGCTTCAAAGCAGCCGTGAACGCATTATCACCCGTTTATCTTTGTTGCCCGATGCACAACGTGGTGTGTTGCAAGCCTTGTTGTTGGGTGATCGCCAGCATATTCCTTTGCATATTCAGGAAGCGTTTTCTGCTTCTGGGGCTGCACACTTATTGGCCATTTCAGGTTTACATATGGGGATGCTAAGTGCTTGGGTCATTTTACTTAGCTGGTGGCTACTCACGCGCTTTGAAAAGGTGATTGTGTTTGTGCCTGTGCGCGGTGTTTGTTTGCTATTGGCTTTGTTGGCTTGCATGGCTTATGCCACCTTGGCGGCTTGGCCTTTGCCAGCACAACGTGCGGTGTTGATGTTGGCTGTCTTTGTTGGGGCTTGGTGGTTTCGGCAGCACCAAGTGGGTTTGCATACTTTGTGCGTGGCTTGGGTGCTTATTTTATGGCTTGATCCAAGTGCTATTGCATCGCTTTCGCTGTGGTTATCCTTTGTTGCTGCGGCGGTGTTGTTGGTGTGGGCGGGTCATCGCAAAGAAGGCGGCGGTCATGTTAAGGATTTATTATGGGTGAGTGCTTTGTGCTTTTTAGCCACTTTGCCATTTATCGTGCATGCCTTTGCACGTTTCCCAGTTTATAGCCTATGGGTGAACATCATGTTGGTACCTTTGTTCAGCTTTTGGGTTTTACCTTTGGCTTTATTGGCTGAGTTAAGTGTCTTTCTCGGCTTCGTTGAGCTGGCTGATTTTCTCTTTCAATATTCTGGCTATGGCTTGGTGTTGGCCAATCATATTTTGCTTTGGGTTTATGGTCTCGCAGCTGGAAATTTGTGGATCGCAGAAAAATCAAAGTGGTTAAGTGTCATCTATGTCGTTTTATTGTGTGTGAGTATGGCGTGGTGGATCAAAGGTCGAGCACGGCGCGCACTGTTGTTGGTGATGACGACTTTAAGTGTCTATCTAATCGTCCTCTTATTACCCTCTAAGGTGTCTGCACAATTGATTGTGTGGGATGTTGGTCAAGGTTCAGCCGCGACATTGATCACTAAACAAGGTCATGTGTTGCAAATGGATGTTTCTGGAAGGCCAACGCAACGTTTTAATGGGGGAACAACAGTCGCAAGTGGTTTGCGTTCTTTGGGTATGACCCATTTAGATGTCTTGGCATTAAGCCATGCTCAGCAAGATCATATCGGTGGCACTTTACGCTTATTGGATCAAGTTAACGATGTGGGTGAACTGTGGCTGGCAGATGTTGCCTTGAACCGTGAACACCCTTTGATGCAGCGCATTATTAAGCAGGCTTATGCAAAAGGAGCGAGGCTACGTTGGTTATCGCAAGGTGATCAGGTGAACTTAGGAACCACAACTGTGCAGGTTTTGTGGCCGCCAAAGAACTGGGTGGATAAAAATCACAATCAGTTGTCGTTGGTGCTTTCTATCCAAACGGGGATGCATTCTTTTTTATTGGCTGGTGATGTTGAGCATGAAGTTGAGGATCGCCTTGTTGCATCAGGCTTATCAGCACATTCCGTGGTATTGATGTCACACCACGGTAGTAAAAGTTCCAATACTGAAGCATGGGTGAAGCAGTTGTCACCGATGTGGGCCATTGCACAAACAGGTTATAAAAATAAGTACCATTTTCCAGCAGCCAAAGTGCAACAACGCTATGAAAAGCAAGGTAGTCATGTTCTCAATACAGCAAAAGGCGCGGTGCTTATTTCAATCCATGAACAGGCGTTGTTGTTTCATCAATGGCATCAACCGATGGCTAAGAAACAGCAACTTGCATTGCAGTGGTGGCATCGCGACCTATAATCCGCGTCGTTCACTTGGATTATTTGAAAATATTTAAGTTAACACGGAGGTAACATGAGTTTTTTTAGTGAGTTCATCATTCCGGGTGGCGTTGTGATGTACATTTTGTTGGCACTATCTGTGTTGGCAATCGCCGTGATGATTGAACGAGCCATCAGTTTACGTCGATCAGTGGTCATACCCTCTGCTTTAGTGAAAAGCATAGAAGATGCTGTGCGTAACAAAGAAGATGAAGTTGCTGAAAAACTGTGCCGCAATAATAATAATGCGATGATACGTATTTTATGGCGGGCGTTGAAAAACAGAGGTGTTTCACGGCCTGTTCTGAAAGAAATTATTGAAGAAGATGGTCGGCAGGAAGTGGCCTATTTAGAACGTTATATTGGTATCTTGGGCTTGATTGCTGCTATCGCCCCCTTATTGGGATTACTGGGAACTGTGATTGGCATGATTGAAGTGTTTGCTGTGATTTCATTGGAAGGCGTGGGTAAGGCTGACTTGCTGGCGGGTGGTATTTCTAAAGCACTAAGTACGACGGCTGCGGGTTTGTGTGTTGCTATTCCTTCGTTGGTCGCTGTGCGTTATTTTGAATCACGGGTAGATCATTTTGTGATTGAAATTGAAATGCATGCACTGCGTTTTGTTGAATTATTAAAAGGTGAACGGTAATGCAACTTCGCCGACGCAAACGGGCGAACTTGGCTGTTGATCTGACACCATTGATTGATGTGGTGTTTTTGATGCTGATCTTTTTCATGGTTTCAACCAGTTTTCAAGTGGCCAATAGTGTGAAGTTAGACCTACCAAGCAGTTCGATTTCACCAGAAGAACCCAAAGAAGAGAAAAAACTAATTATTAGTGTCGATAAAGCGGGTCAGATATATTTGCAGAATAACCCTGTTTCAGATCAAGATTTAAGTTTAAAAATAAAAGAGTTTAGTGCGGGACGTGCGGATACACCCGTGGTGTTACGTGCGGATGCCAATGCAACCCATAAAAGGGTGGTATTTGTTTTAGACCAACTGCGTCAGTTAAACATGTCTAAAGTTGGTATCGCAACTCGTATACAAGAGCATTAACATGAGAATTGTACAAAAATTTGGAGGCACATCAGTTGCTGGTGTGGAACGGATTCGGCATGTGGCTGAATTGGTGAAAGCGAGCTGGGAACAAGGCATTGAAACCGCTGTTGTTGTTTCTGCCATGAGTGGTGAAACCAATCGTTTGATTGCCCTGGCCAATGAAATGATGCCTCAAGCTGTTGAGCGCGAAAAGGATGCTTTAATTGCCACAGGCGAGCAGGTCACTGCGTCTTTATTGGCCATTGAGCTACATCGTTTGGGGGTTCCTGCTTATTCTTATACAGGCTTGCAGGCGGGGTTTATTACCGATAGTCAGCATTCACGAGCACGCATTTTAGATGTGCAGTGTGATCACTTGTCAACCCATTTAGATGCGCATGAAGTCCCCATCGTGACAGGCTTTCAGGGTGCCAATGCCTATGGGCATATCACCACACTAGGTCGGGGTGGATCTGATACATCTGCTGTGGCTTTGGCTATTGCTTTGAAGGCTGATAGTTGTGATATTTATACGGATGTCGATGGGGTTTATAGTACAGACCCACGCATTGTACACTGTGCAAAAAAACTTGATTTCATTAGCTATGAAGAAATGCTGGAATTTGCTTCATTGGGAGCAAAGGTGCTTGAAACACGCAGTGTGGGCTTGGCAATGCGCCATCATATGCCGATTCATTTGCGCTCTAGTTTTCACAATATATCAGGAACTCTTGTTAAAGATGAGGATAACAATATGGAACGTGCAGTAATCACAGGGGTGGCTTATAACCGAGATGAAGCAAAGATCACCATCATGGGTATTCCAGATTGTCCGGGTGTGGCTGCTGGCGTGCTTGGCCCTATTGCCCAAGCCAGTATCAATGTGGATGTGATTGTGCAAAATGTTAGTGAAGAAAGGTATAATGATATTACGTTTACGGTGCCACGCAGTGATTATGCGCAAGCGATGCATATCGTGACTGAAGTGAGTCAAAAATTGCAAGCTAGAAAGGTCTTGGGAGATGAGACTGTTGCGAAGGTATCTATTATCGGTGTGGGTATGCGTTCTCACGCAGGTGTGGCCAATCAAATGTTTGCAACGTTAGCCAAGGCAGGCATTAATATTCAAATGATTACCACCAGTGAAATTAAAATCACTGTCGTGATTTGTGAGAAACAAGTGGATGATGCCATCAAGGCATTGCACACTAGTTTTGATTTGGATGATGTAACAGTTTGATGTGATAAAAAGCTAGATACGTATCGTGTATCTAGCTTTTTAATTTTATTTAACCGTCTGCATTAATGGCAGATATGAGCTCTTCTAAACTACTTTCGGCTTTATCATTGTTGATTTGGCAAGTCCCTGCATTGCGATGGCCACCACCACCATATTTGAGCATCAGTTCACCAATATTGGTGTTAGAACTACGGTTCATAATAGATTTACCCGTGGCGTAGACAGTGTTTTGTTGATTGAGACCCCATAAGGCATGAATAGAAATATTACACTCTGGATAAAGGGCATAAATTATAAAACGATTACCAGCATAAATGATGTCTTCATGTCTTAAATCGAGAATAACAAGGTTTCCTTTGACCGTCGAACAACGTTTTAACTGGTCTTTAAACTTATCTTCGTGCTCAAAATACATATCAGCACGTTCTTTAACATCGGGTAGTGCAATCACTTCATCAATGCTGTGATTTTTACAATAATCAATGAGCTCCATCATTAGGTTGTAGTTGGAGATGCGAAAGTCTCTAAACCTGCCAAGGCCTGTGCGGGAATCCATGAGGTAATTAAGTAGCACCCATTTTTCTGGGTGAAGAATTTCTTCTTGTGAAAACTGTGCAGCATCCGCTTTATCAACTGCGACCATCATATCATGCCAAGAATCAGGAAAAGACTTTAAGCCACCATAGTAATTATAAACCACGCGGGCGGCTGAAGGCGCTTCGGGGTCAATGATATAATGATCGGGTTGCTCTTGATTGCGAATTGTTTCAGATGAGTGGTGATCAAAAACCAAGTGAGCCCCTGAAACATAAGGTAAATTGGTGGTGATATCATTGGCGTTAATGCTGACCTTACCATCTTGCATGTCTTTGGGATGAACAAATTTAATATCATTAATAATATCGAGATGCTTTAATAAAATAGCACATACCAAACCATCGAAATCACTTCGAGTCACCAAGCGAAACTTTTCATTTTTCATATTTATGCCCCTATGAATGCTCTTCATTGTGCTTATGCTTTTTGTGTGTGAAGAAGAACTACACAAATGTATTGGCAAAAGTTACTATATTGCGAACTTTGCCTCAAGAGTCTGCTTGTCTAGGTTGATGAAAGGGGGGGTACTCATGCGTATTGAAGGAAAAATTTTTAAAAGGGGTACTTTATAATGGTAAGAAAAATGTTTTTCCTTATGATTTTTTCCCTGTGCATCGGTTTAGTTGTGATGGGCGTTAAATTGCAAAGCTCATCCGTGAAGCCAGATGTTCAGGTTTACAGCATGGGTGTGACAGCGTAAAAATGTGATGCGTTAACGGTGAAATCTTCTGAAAATAAGGCTTTGATTCTATTAATAAATAAAGAATCTTCTTTAGCTAGGAGGCTGTCCGAGAATGATAAGACAACTCTTCACAGGCGGGATTATCCGATATTTTTTTGATTGTTGGTCTTTAGTAAGGCTCATCAGGGCATATTTTACAATTCAAAATCCTTTTTATTGCATATTATGGATTCGT
>JAUZRG010000130.1 GCA_030950585.1 Mariprofundaceae bacterium
GAAAACATGAATAGCAATTTTGAGCTTACAGTCAATACCTGCCGAAATTCGTCCATGAAAAACGGCAGTCTTCGCCATCGATCAGCAGTTCTCGGTCTCCGTGTAATCCCCAACACAGAAAGAGTACAGAATAGGTAAAAATAAATAGTTCCCGCAAAATTCATGAAATGTAAGACATAGATCACACAAAAAATGGACAATAGATCAAACAAAACAGAGCGTTAACATACAGCCAAAAGTCTGCAAAAAAAGTATAATGCGCACATAAGAAAACGTCATAGACCGTTATTGTGCGATTAAAACCCAGAGCAGAAAATTATCACCCTACATTTAAGGTTAAAAAGAACCTTAACCTGACCGCTCTAATAGGCCAGATAAGTAAAGGTTTTGCTGCTATTGAGGATAAGCGCCGTCAAACGCATAGCAGATATAAGCAACATGATGTCATGATGGCGGCTTTGAGTTGTATGTTTTTTCAAGAGCCATCTTGGCTGCAATTTCAGCATGAGTTGCAAGATAACCTACATGACAACAATTTAACGCATTTATTTCATGTCAATCAATTACCCAAAGAGTCTCAGTGTCGAGATATCCTTGATAACATTGATAGTGAGCACTATCGTGGCATTTTTAACACGCTATTCGAGCAAGTCCGTACAGATAAACAATTAGAGGCATTTCGATCACCGTTAACCGCGACTGGCCTTTTTTATGTGCCGATGGATGGAACACAATATCACAGCTCAAAAAAAGTGAGTTGCCCGAGCTGTTTAACCAAAAAACATGGCAAAGGTGATGTAACGTATCAACATCAAGTGCTGCAAGGGGCTATCATGCATCCTGACTGCCGACAGGTGATCCCGCTGATGCCAGAGCCTATTTTAAATAGCGATGGCGAAAAGAAACAAGATTGTGAACACAATGCCGCCAAACGTTTTCTCACCCAATTACGGCAAGACCATCCACGTTTGCCACTACTCATTGGTGGAGATGGTTTATTTTCTGATGGTCCCATCATTCAACACGCTCGCGCACTGAATATGCATTACCTATTCACTTGTAAACCAGGCGATCATAGTTACTTAATGGAATGGCTAAACGCATACGATAAATGGCCATGGCAACAACATACCGATGAAAAAGGGAAAACACACCGTTATCGCTGGCGTAATCAAGTGCCCTTGTCAGCTCAAAAAGACGCACCACAGGTTAACTACCTTGAGTACGAGATGCTTAAGGACAATACCATTGTTTATCGCGGTAGTTGGGTAACTGATATTGAAATAACCTTATCGAATTGTTGGCGACTTATCCAAACTGGACGTTGCCGGTGGAAAATTGAAAACGAGTGTTTCAACACGTTAAAGAACCAAGGTTATCACTTAACGCATAATTTTGGGCATGGCAAACAACATCTATCACATAATATGTATCTATCAACATTACTGGCATTTTTCTTACACCAACTACTGGAATTGTGTGATGAAGCATATCAACAATGTCGAACCGTGTTTTGTTCAAAAAAAAGCCTTTGGGAGCGTATTCGTCAACTCCTGAGTCTATTTATTATTGACGATTGGTACTGGTTATTTGATTGGTGTTTAGATCCAAAGCATACCCGATTTACACTGGTTGATATAGCAACAGTTTAGTTTTTAAAAACCTGTAATGCGCTTATCTGCGTAGGCTCGCTCCTGCAAAAAGTAAAAGTAGATAGGGTTTAAGAAAAATAAAACTACGTCTACAGATTTATCAAGGGTCTAAATTCAAACTTTTATTATATTCCATTTTTTACACCGATAATTGCTGGTCGGAAACGGCATTAATACCAAGGCCTCTTATTTGCGTTTCCATTGTTAATGTTGGCGCTTGATAATGAAATTGCTGGTCGCCTTCACTTTCCTCAGGAACAGTCACTTGCTGAGGTGGCATTTTAGGAACAACAGGCGGTATTAATTCATGCATATCAATAATTTCTAAATTTTGTTCATCTGGTGTTTGATAAACCGTAATAACCACTGGAGGCTTTACTTCTACTAAACCAGCGTTATTATTTCGAACCAAGAACGCCATTAAAACAAATAGAACAAAC